>JBKGZW010000219.1:0-4385 GCA_046543225.1 Acidimicrobiales bacterium | reverse complement strand
GCTCGCCCTTGACCTCCGGGTATCCCTTCACCCGGCTGTGACGGCGACCGATCGAAAAGCCCCGCCCCGGCCGTCTCGGGAAGCGAGGGGCGTGGGCCGCCAGCGCGAACATGGCGCCGCCCGGCCGGTCGAGGTTGCCGGTGAGCGTGTTCAGCACGTCGACCGCCCAGGACGCCAACGTGCCGAACTCGACGGTGTGGGTGCCGATCCGGCCATAGACCGCCGCGGTGGGGGCCGCGGCCAGCTCGCGGGCCATTCTCGCGATGGTGGCGGCATCGACACCGGTGACGGGGGCGACCGCCTCGGGCGTGAACGGCTCGACGAGGGACCGGACCTCGTCCACCCCGGCGACATGGGGCGCGAGCCGGTCCAACGCCACCAGGTCCTCGGCGAAGAGCACATGGATCATGGCGACCAGCAGGTGGGCGTCGGTCCCCGGTCGGATGGCGACGTGCTCGTCGGCGTTGTCCACCGTCTTGGTCCGGCGGGGGTCGACCACCACGACCTTGCCTCCCCGCTCCCTGATGCCCTTGACCCGACCCGGGAAGTCGGGAGCGGTGGCCAAGCTGCCGTTGGACTCCCACGGGTTGGCACCGAGCAACAGCAGGTGGTCGGTGCGATCGAGGTCGGGCACCGGGATGGTGTTGGCGTTGCCGAACAGGTACCCCGACGACACGTGCTTGGGCATCTGGTCGACGGTGCTGGCCGAGTACACGTTGGTGGTGCCGAGCGCCCGGGCCAGCGCCGGTGCGTAGAGCCCGCCGGCCAGGTTGTGGACGTTGGGGTTGCCCAGGTAGATCGCCACGGCATCGCGCCCGTGCTGCTCCTGGATGGGGGCCAGGCGGCGCTCGACCTCCGCGAACGCCTCGTCCCAGCTCACCTCGTCCCAGGTGGCGGTGGCGGGATCGTCGCCGCGGCGGATCAGGGGTCGTCGGAGCCGGTCGGGGTCGTCGTGCAGGCGTCCGACGGTGGTGCCCTTGGGGCAGACGAAGCCGTGGGAGAACACGTCGTCACGGTCGCCCCGCACGCGCTCGACGGCTCCGGGTGACCCGTCGGACCAGCGGCGGACGCTGAGGGTCAACCCGCACGTCGCCTCGCACAGCGGGCAGGTGCGGTGGTGGTCGAAGGTGTCGGCGCTGGTCATGTGGGCCACCATCCTATGGTCCTCGGTCGAGGGTCGTCCGAAGCGCCGCTCAGGACCGTTCGTAGTGCCATCCGGCCGAGCGCATCCACAACCGATGGCGGCGACCAGCGGCGCCGAGATCCGACTCGGCGTAGCCCGCGTCGCCCTGCCACAGGATCACGGGGCCTTCGTCACCCCGGACGAGGCGAGAGGCATAGCGCGGAACCGGCCGACGCGACGACGCCATCGCGAGGGCAGCCTCGACCGTGGTCGGCGACGCCAGGTCGTGAAGGGTCACAAAGGTGGGCGGCGCGAGCTCGAGCTCGCCCGCGTCGCGCCGGGCCAGCACCTCGGCGGGGGGCAGCCACGCGTGATCGTGGATCTCGTGGCCGTCGATGAGGACGTCGCCATCGGCAGCCCGGGCCACGAAGAACCAGGTGGCGAAGCGGCGCCCGGTCGAGGGTGGGGGAGTCCAGTGCGAGAACGCCACGAGCTCGTGTGGTTCGAGGCGGAGGGCGCACTCCTCGGCCGTCTCTCGCACCGCTGCCCTGCGTGCCCACCCCTCGTCGTCGGTCTCCTCCACCCCGACGGCGTCGTCGGAGGTGCGGTCGGCGTCCTCGACCATGCCGCCCGGGAACACCCACATGCCACCGAACGCACCCTCGGGGTTGCGGCGCAGCATCAGGGTCGTGGGCCCACCCGGCTCGTCGCGCAGGAGGATCACCGTCGCCGCCGGGGTGGCGTCGGTCGGGTCCACCGGGGCCGTCATCGGCCCCGGAGGACCTCGAGGGCGGTGGCGTCCGACAACAGGGGGTAGTCGAGCCCGCCCTGGTCGGCGAAGGCCGCCTGACGCTCGATCGTGTCGCAGCTGGCCTCGAACTGGGGTGCGGTGTCGCCAGGCTTCACGTCACTGCTCAACCGCCGGCCGGGCCCATCCATTCCTGCAGCGTGGGTGGGCCCGGGCCCGGACCGGCTCAGTCCGCCCGGCGGAACACGAAGATGCCCCACTTCAGATAGCCCCGCGCGGCGCCGTCGACCCAGTGGCCCAGGCCGGTCTTCATGCGTTCGACGTAGTCGTCGGAGGCGCGCAGCTCTCCAGCAGCGGCCCGTGCTTCGAGCACCTCGCGCACGGTGGCGTAATGGGTGCCCAACTGCTCGGTGAGGTCGTCGAAGCCCTCCTCGACGAAGCCCCGCTCGGCGAGCTCCTCGCGGTAGAACCCGGGAGAGCCGAGCGAGTCGAGGTGGATCCGGTCGAGGATCGGCTGGATCACCCCGTCGGGGCAGTCGTCGGCCTGCATCGGATCGGTGAACACCAACCGACCACCCGGCCGAAGGACCCGGGTGATCTCGTCGAGGACCCGTCGACGGTCGCCGGCGTGCAGGAACGCGTCCTGGGACCACACCACATCGAAGCTGTCGTCGTCGGCGGGGACGTCCTCGAAGCTGCCGTGCTGAACGGTGACGAGCGAGTCGAGTCCACGCTCGGCGTTGAACTGCCGGTTCCGCTCGTTCTGCACCTCGCTGATGTTGAGGCACACGACCGGGCTGCGGTAGCGCTCGGCCAGGAACCGGGCGGACCCGCCATAGCCCGCCCCGAGATCGAGCACCCGGGTCTCGGGTCCCAGCGGTTCGATCCGGCTCGCCATGACCGCCACCGTCTCGCGGCTGGCCTCGGCGATGCTGCGATGACCGTCGTAGAGACCGATGTGGATGTCCTCGCCACCCCACACGTCGAAGTAGAACGCGTCGGCGTCGTCGCTGTCGTAGTACTGCTCGGCTTCGCTGGCGACCGCCTCGCTGCTGGGCTGGGAGCTAGGCACCGTAGGACTTCTCCGCGACGTGGATGAAGAAGTCCGGCTCGGACTCCTGGTAGGTCTCCTGGAAGTCGCCGTAGGTGCGCACGCGTGGGAACCCGGCCTCGTTCAGCAGCGTGCGCATGTAGTTCTTGCGCAGCGGGAACATGTTGAGGTGGTACTGCTCGTCGTCGGGGAAGTCGTAGCGGAAGCGTGCCAACCCCTCGTCGACGTACTCGGGCTCGGCGGAGACCCGATCGCCGCAGTAGTAGTACTTGTGCTTCGAGCTGAACCCCTCGTCGATGATCTTGTCGTAGTTGCGATGGTCGATGATCAAGACCCCGTCATAGCGCAGCGCGGCGTAGAACTCGGCGAGCGCGCGCCGACGGTCGGCCTCGTCGAACAGGTGGGTGAACGAGTTGCCGAGGCAGATGATGGCATCGAACTTGCTGTGGACGTCGCGGTTCAACCAGCGCCAGTCGGCCTGGACCGTCTTGAGGACGTGACCACGCTCGCGAGCGTTGTCGAAGGCCTTGATGAGCATCATGGCGCTTCCGTCGGCGCTCATGACCTCGAAGCCCTCCTCGAGCAACCGGACCGAGTGGAACCCGGTGCCGGTGGCGACATCGAGCACCTTCTCCTTGCCTCGGCCACGCAGCACCTCGGCGAAGAACGAACCCTCGCTCTCGGCTCGGGCGTCCCAGTCGATGAGCTCGTCCCACTTCTCGACGAAGCTCTGGATGTACTCGGCCCGGTAGTGGTCCGACTCACGGACCTCCTCGGGGCGGTCTCCGTAGTCCTGGACCCGTGCTTGTTCGATGTCCTCTGGATCGGTCGCGGCGGATGTGTGGTTGACCATGGGGCGATTCGTACCTTCTGTCGGGTGCAGTGCGCGGTGAGGGCGGCTGGGCTGTGCCCGCCAGCCTCTCGACCTTCCAGGGGCACAGCCCGTTCGGGTTCCCGCGCTCGCCCGGAAGGTAGAGCCACCTTCGCGTACGAGGTGGTGTCGATGCCAGTGTCGGCGGTTGAAGAGTTCGTTGCCTGGATCTGAACGGGGCGAATCGGATGCAATCCAGGGGGATAGCGTGGACACGAACGACAACACGCCGTTCGAACACGCCATGTCGTCCCAGGATCGGACTCGGATGTGACCGACCTCTTCGTGCTCGGGCTCGACGCCTTCAACCGGCGGATGCTGGAGCGACTCGACGACGCGGGAGAGCACCGGTTTCACGGTGTCCTCGATCCACACCTGATCCTCGAGGGCACCGATTTCCCGATCGAGGCGATGCTCGAGCAGGCCGAGCGCGAGATCCGTGCTGCCGGGACGCCCGTCGACGGCATCATCGGCTACGTCGACTTCCCCGTCAGCACCATGCTGCCCCTGCTCGCCGCCCGGTTCGGCCTGCCGGCGGTCGGGTTGGAGAGCCTCCTCCGGTGCGAGCACAAGTACTGGAGCCGGCGCGTGC
>JBKGZW010000218.1:0-4395 GCA_046543225.1 Acidimicrobiales bacterium | reverse complement strand
TGGACGAGGAGATGTCCGACGACGAGATGTCCGAGGACGAGATGTCCGAGGACGACATGTCCGACGATGAGATGGACGACGAGATGTCCGAGGACGACATGGACGATGACATGTCCGAGGACGACATGGGTTGACCGCCGGCGACAGGCAGGTCGCCGTCAGCTCCGGGGCGTCGCGATCAGGACAGGGATGATCCGGTCGGTCCGTTCCTGATACTCGGCGTAGGGCGGGAAGGCGGCGACCGCCCGGTCCCACCACAGCGCCTTCTCGTCACCGGTCACCTCACGGACCGTGACGTCGAAGGGCTCGGGCCCGTCCTGGATCATCGCTGCCGTCGGGTCGGCGACGAGGTTGTGGTACCAGACGGGGTTGGTGGGGCGGCCACCCATCGACGCCACGAGGGCGTACTCGCCCTCGTGCTCGACCCGCATCAAGGGCGACTTGCGGAGCTTGCCGGACTTGTTGCCCCTCGTGGTGAGGATGATCACCGGCAGACCGGTGTCGCGGAGCGTGTTGGCTCGCTCGCCCCCCGAGGCCTCGTACTCGGCGACCTGGTCGCGGACCCATCCGACCGGGCTCGGTTCGTACTCTCCGTGCAGTGGCATGGACGCACCATAGGCGCCTGGGCGGGTCCTCGCTGATCTGAGAACGACTGGGAATAGGGTCGGGCGCGCCGGCGTTGACGAAGGTGTCGAATCACAGGCCGTCTGCTCAGCGAGGAGGTGGTTGTCGATGTTGATGAGGTTCGATCCGTTCCGTGAGCTCGACCGGCTCGCACAGCCGTCACGCTTCGCCTCGATGCCGCTCGACGCCTATCGCGAGGGCGATCACTTCGTGGTCAACCTCGACCTGCCCGGCGTCGATCCCGAGAGCATCGATCTGACGGTCGAGAAGAACGTGCTCACCGTCAGCGCCGAGCGGAGCTGGAACGTCGGTGACGAGATCACCTGGGTGGCCAACGAACGGCCACAGGGAACCTTCAGCCGTCAGCTGTTCCTCGGCGAGAGCCTCGACACCGACGGCATCGAGGCGGGCTATGACCGTGGTGTGCTCACCATTCGGGTGCCGGTGGCCGAGGCGGCCAAGCCCCGGAAGGTGCAGATCACCAGCGGCGGCCAGGGCAAGGCCGAGCCCATCGAGGCGACGTCCTCAGCCGCCTGACCGGCGGCGAGGTCCCAGCGCAGACCGGGCGGTCCTTCGGGGCCGCCCGTCGTCGTGTCCGGGCCCGGACGCTCAGATCGGTGGCCAGGGGTAGCGGTAGCCGGTCGTGTCGACCGGGAAGCAGGGCTCGGCGAGGATCGCTCGCGCCCTGGCCGCCAGCGCGTCGAGTTCGAGGGCGTCGAGCAGCGGAAGCAGCGCTGGTGGTGGGCCGTCCTCGTGCAGGCGGGCGACGTCGGTGAGCAGATCCCCGGGGATCGCCTCGCCGGCGAAGTCCCAGATGACGGTGCGGAGCTTGAACTGGTGGTGGAACGACAGCCCGTTGTCGATGGCCCAGATGTGGCCGCTGGCATCGAGCAAGCAGTGCCCGCCCTTGCGGTCGGTGTTGTTGCACAACAGGTCGAACAGGCACATGCGGCGTAGCTGGTCGTGGTGGTCCTCGTCCTCGTAGAGGGTGAAGTAGTGCGCCTCGAAGTCTGCTTCGACGAAGCGTTGCAGAGAGCCGGGGCCGAGCGGGGCGTCGCGTCGCAACACCGTCGCCGGCACCAGGTCCCAGCCCAGCCAACGGGACAGTTCGTAGGCGGCGATCTCGCGCACGAAGATGCCCGAGGGGAAGTCGTGCAAGGGCCGTTCGCCCCGCCCGGGCTTGTAGACCGCCCAGGCCTCGTGCTCGCCGTCGGTGACGGTCACCAGCATGGTCGTGTTCGACGACCAGGGCATGCGGCCGACGACCTCGATGTCGCCCTCGGTGAGCAGGGCATCGGGCTGTTCGGTCACCGTTGGTCGCGCACCTCAGTTGGCCCTCGGGCAGAAGTGGCCCTCGGGATCCGACGGCAGCCCGCAGAACGGGCAGAGCGGCCGGCCAGCTGACATCAGCTCGCCGGCGCGAACCACGAAGGCGGCGACCTGGGCACGGGTGAGCCGAAGCCGGGCGATGGCGGCGTCGGAGTCCTCGTCGAACACGTCGTCGAGGTCGTCGATGTCGTCCTCGTCGTCTTCGACGTCGAGGCCGGTGAGCTCGGCCAGGAGCTCGGCGACCTCGTCGGAGCCCTCGGGTTCGTCGTCGGCCTCGGTGTCGAGCTCGTGGACGACGAGGATGATCCGGTCGGCGTCCTCGTCGACCGCGATGCCGATGCTGCCGACGGTCCACTCGGGCTCGGCTGGTTCGATGAGCTCGGGGGCGGCCGGGACCGGCTCGGGAACCGCCGGCAGATCCGCCAGCACTCCGGCCAGGTACTCGGCCAGAGCCGCCACCTGCTGCTTCTCGACCTTGAAGGTCACCACCTCGCCACCGTCGTCGGCCTGCAGGAAGAACGTGCGCTGGCCGGGTGCGCCGACGGTTCCGGCGGTGAAGTGGGTGGGATCGGTGAGATGGAACGAGCGGGACATGGTCAAGACGGTCTCATCGCGGTCAGGTCGTCGCCGAGGTTGTTGACGGTGAGCACGGTCGTGGATCGGTCGCCGATGAGCAGCGCGGTCACCGAGCAGGGCGACACCACCAGGCGTTGGAACGCGTCGAGGTGGGCGCCGGTGGCCTCGTTGACCGCGGCCTTGATGGGGTCGGCGTGCGACACCGCCACGACGGTCTCGCCCCGATGGATGCCGGCGAGGCGCTGGACGGCGGTGGTGACCCGAAGCTGCATCTCGGCGAAGGACTCACCGCCGGGGAACCGGAACCGGCTCGGCGCCTGCTGGACCGTCTTCCACTCCGGAAGCTTGCTCAGCTCCTTCAGGTCGCGCCCGGTCCAGTCGCCGAAGTCGCACTCGAGCAGCCCCTTGTCGCGGCGGACGCGCACCCCGAGCTCCTTGGCGATCGGTGCCGCGGTCTCACGGGTTCGCTCGAGCGGTGAGGCGTAGACCGCGGCCACCTTCTTCATCGCGGCGATGCGTCGAGCCACCGCTTCGGCCTGGGACCTGCCGGGGTCGGAGAGGTGGAGGCCGGGCGTGCGTCCGGGGAGGACGGTGCCGGTGGACGGGGTCTGGCCGTGACGCACCAGCAGCACGAGTGCGGGTGGTGGTGTTCGGCGGCGGGGCATACGGCTCCGGGATGGGGAACAGGTGGTGGACTCAACCTACCCTGCGGGTCGTGGATTCGGCCCAACCCGCCAGCCCCGACGACCGGCGGCAGCTGCTCGCCCGGCTCGAGGACGAGATCGTGGCCTGTCGGGCGTGCCCGCGCCTGGTCGAGTGGCGGGAACGGGTGGCCACCGAGAAGCGGGCCGCCTTCGCCGACGAGTCGTACTGGGGCCGTCCGGTCCCGGGGTTCGGCGATCCCGACGCCTCGGTGGTGGTCGTGGGGCTCGCCCCCGCCGCCCACGGTGCCAACCGCACCGGACGGATGTTCACCGGGGACCGATCGGGCGAGTGGCTGTATCGCGCCCTGTGGCGGGCGGGGTTCGCGAACCAGCCACAGAGCCTCCACCGCGACGACGGGATGGAGCTGACCGGCGCCTGGATCACCGCTCCGGTGCGGTGCGCTCCGCCGGCCAACAAGCCGACCCCTGCCGAGCGCGACACCTGCCGCCCGTTCATCGAACGTGAGCTGGCCTTGTTGGGCTCGGCGCGGGTCTTCGTCGCGCTGGGTTCGTTCGGCTACCAGGCGGTCGCCAACCTGCTCGGGGTCCGTCCTCGTCCCCGCTTCGCCCACGGGCTCGAGGTGTCGGTCGACGAGCGGCGCTGGGTCGTGTGCTCCTATCACGTGAGCCAGCAGAACACCTTCACCGGGCGCCTCACCGAGATGATGCTCGACGATGTCTTCACCCGGGCCCGAGCGCTCGCCGGCCTCGCGCCCGTCGAACCCCCTGCGTGAGGCTACGGTTCGGGCCGTGGTCCAGCTCCGTACTCTCACCGTCAGCCTGTTCGGGCTGATCATGATGCTCGCAGCCTGTGGCGACAGCGGGCCCGACGACTACGACGACTCCACGCGCGAGGCGTTCATGGCCGGGTGCGTCGAAGAGGATGGCGATCCCGACCTGGTCGAGGTGTGCGAGTGCACCTACGAGACCGCCGTCGAGGAGCTGCCGTTCGAACGGTTCCGCAGCGTCGAGAATCGACTCCAGCAGGGCGAGTCCGACATCCCCGACGACGTGTCGGAGATCATCCTCGACTGCATCCGCGAGGTCAGCGCCAGCCGATCCTGACCCGGATCCGGTTGGCTCCTGGCCGGCGATGGCGGCTTCGGACCGGCGAACCCTGCGGCTAGGGTTCGGTGCATGAGCGACACCGCGACCGGGACCA
>JBKGZW010000036.1:0-20398 GCA_046543225.1 Acidimicrobiales bacterium | reverse complement strand
GGTGATCTCGTGGGTGGCGGAGCCTTCGAGCCCCACGGCGAGCGCATCGGACATGCCGCGATGGTAGGGGCCGGAGCGGTCGCCCTGCTCGACGAGGAGGTCGGTGGCCGAGCTCAGATCGGCGGGGAGGCCAGGGCCGAGATGCTGGCGAGGTGTCCGGTGTCGTTGTAGCGCCGCAGGATCCAACGTTGCTCGGTGAGGACCAGGTGGTGCAACGACCCGTTGTCGGCCCCGTTGAACGCGAACGGACGGGACTCGGCTGCGTGGGCGAGGATGGCGCCGATCACCCCGCCGTGGGCCACCACCGTCACCAGCTCGTCGGGGTGGCGCTGGTGGATGCGTTCGATCACCGCCACCGTCCGCCTGGTGAGCGACTCGTTCGACTCGGCACCGGGGATGGCGTCCCAGCGCTGCTCGAGCTGCATCTGGCGGAAGGCGGGGTGATCCTCGGCGGCCTTCTCCCGGTAGACGCCACCCTCCCACTCGCCGAGGTGGACCTCCCGCAGGTCGGGCTCGACCTGGGGTGTGAGACCCAGCCGTTGGGCCAGCGGCGCCGCGGTCTGATGGGTGCGGGTGAGGGTCGACACGTAGATGGCGGACACATCCTCGGCGGCGAGCCGCTCGCCCACGCGTTCGGCCTGCCAGCGACCGAGCTCGGACAGGTGCGGATCGCCGTGGCCGTCGACCAGGGCGAAGGGACAGCCGGGGACGTGAGGTGCGGACTCGCCGTGGCGCACCAGGATGATCTGGGTGGCGCCCTCGGGGGGAGTGAATCGCAGCTGTCGCAGCTCGTTGTCGGGCATCGGGGATCACCTCGTGTGCGTTCGGTTCTGAAACCTACCCGCCGACGGCCCCCGGTCGGTACCGTTCGGCGGCATGGACGACGACGTGGTGGTCGGCGCCGACGGCCGGCCTCGGTGCCCGTGGGGCGCAGCCCCCGAGATCTACCTCGACTATCACGACACCGAGTGGGGCCGACCGGTGCACGACGACGACCGGCTGTTCGAGAAGCTCTGCCTCGAGGGGTTCCAGGCCGGGCTGTCGTGGCTGACCATCCTTCGCAAGCGCGAGGCGTTCCGTGCCGCCTTCGGAGGGTTCCGCATCGCCGAGGTGGCGGCCTTCGACGAGAACGACGTGGAGCGGCTCCTGGGCGACAGCGGCATCGTTCGACATCGAGGAAAGGTCGAGGCCGCCATCGGCAACGCTCGAGCTGCCCTCGAGGTTCAGGCGTCCGAAGGCTCACTCACCGCGTTGGTGTGGGCGCACCGACCCGCGGTGCGGTCGGCGCCGAGGTCGATGCGCGACGTGCCGGCCACCACGCCCGAGTCGACCGCACTGTCCCGGGAGCTGAAGCGGCGCGGGTTCCGGTTCGTCGGCCCGACGACCGCCTATGCCTTCATCCAGTCGATGGGGCTGGTCAACGACCACCTCGAGCGCTGCTGGGTTCGTTCCGAGGTCGAGGCGCGCTCACGCGGTAATATCGTCACATGACGAAATGGGAGGGCGGGCACCCGGGGGAGGGGATCACCGACCGGTTGTGCCGGTGGTGCCAGCGGACCCTGCCCACCCGGTCCGGTCCCGGGCGCCCCCGCCGGTACTGCAGCCAGAGCTGTCGTCAGCAGGCGTTTCTGGCCCGCAAGCTGGCCGACGCGCACGGGCTCGGCGACGACGAGGTGATCGTGGCCCGCGCCGATCTGGAGGCGGTTCAGGACCGTGTGGCGCTGCTCGGCCAGGCGATCGACGACATCGAACGAGACCGCCGCCAGGGCGGGGGCGACGACGCCGAGGCCTACACGTGGCTGCTCGAGCACGCCCGCGAGGTGGCGAACACCCGCATCGAGCCGGCCTGGACCGACCGGTCGGAGCTCACCCCACCCGAATGAGCTCGGCCGCGTCGCCTTCGCCGGCCAGGAGGTAGCGACCATCGCCGAGGAAGGCGAACGCCTCGCCGACGATGTCGGTGACGGTGGGGGCCCGACACGGGTCGGTCTCGAGCAGCGTCTCGGCCAGGGACCTGGCCTCGTCGTGGGTCCACAGCAGCACCCGTCCGGGTGTGCGGAGCCCGACCAGGGTGCCCTGAGGCGACACGTCGCCGGCCAGCACGGCCTGGCCCGGACCGAGTCGGAGGGCACCGGCCCGCTCCATGGTGATCTCGGCGCCGTCGGGGGCCATGGCCGCCCGAGGCCCCACGAGCACCTCAGCGACGCCGAGGACCGACTTGGTCACCACCACGGCGTCCGCGGTCACCGGGTCGACCAGCAGCGCCTCAGCGTTGCTGGGCCCCTCCGGCAGGGTGAGGCGGACCACCGCCGGCACCTCGGCGAGGTCTCCGGAGTCCCCGGGCCGGGGCTCGGGCACCCGGATCAGGCGCACGTGGTCCCGCTGGGCGAGGTTGTCGCCGATGTCGCCGACGATGAGGTGACGACGGCCATCGGCGTCGGCCACCGCGGCGAGATCCTCCCAGTCGATCATCTCGACGTCGGGCACCTCCCAGCGCGAGAGCTGGTCGCCGTCGAAGGCGATCTCGGTGAGCACGGCCGCTCGACCCGAGTCTTCGTGGACCCAGATCGCGTCAGGGCTACGGGTGCTGCGCGTCGCACCCGAGACCTCGGTGAGCGGTGGGTGGGCGCGCATCTCGACCGGGTCCGACATCGTCAGCCCCTCACAGGGGCTCGCGCCGGGTTCCGCGGGGGCCGAGGTCGTCGGGGCCGCGTCGGTCGGTGTGGGGTCGTCTGCGGTCGTGGCCGAGCACCCCGCCAGGCTGATGCACCCGGCCAGCAGCATGGCCCGATGGGCTCGACGCACGGCCATGGGGTGGACCGTACCGCCTGGTCGGGCACGCCTTCGGGAACGAGGCGGGGACGGGTGCTGGCGACCTTCCACCTCAACTTGACAGAACATGGATTATCGGCGTTTGGTCGATGCATGTGGGGGTGTGGTGTGAGGGGCCCCGGTCGGCGACTAGCGTTGCTCCCCATGCCGAGACGGATCGAGGTTGAGCTCACCAGCCAGCGCGACGACGGGACCTGGACCTGGCGCGCTGCGGGAGCACGTCAACCCAAGGGAACCCTCGCCGGGACGTTGCTGTTCGACGGCGCCAAGGTCGGTGACGTCGTGCGCGCCGATGCCGAGTTCGATGTCGACGGGATCGACATCGTGAGCGTGCAGCCACCCAAGGAGGACAGTCGGCGCGAGCCGGAGCGGATCGAGCTGGTGTCGTCGGGACCCGCCGACGACCAGCTCGTCACCACGACCCTGGCGCCGAAGGGCCGGGGTGGCCGCGGCCGCGGCGACGAGGGCCGGCGCAAGCCCCGAAAGGGTCGGTCCGACGAAGGCGGCGACCGTCCACGTCGCGAGCGCCGCCCTCGCCCCGAGGGAGGCGACCGGCAGGGAAGACCCCGCGGTGAACGTCGCAACCGGCCGGCGCCGCCCCCGATTCCGGAGAAGCCCAAGCCCAAGCGCCTGCGCCCGCTCCGTCACCACCGCAACGCCGTGCTCGACTCGCTGCCCGAGGCCGAGCGCCCCATCGCCGAACAGGTGCTCCGCGGTGGAGTGCCCGCGGTCCGTCAAGCGGTCGACAAGCAGAACGAGCAGGCGGTCTCCGAGGGCCAGCCCACCATCAAGGCCGAGCCCCTGGTGGCCATCGCCGAGCGCCTGCTGCCCCAGCTGCGCACGGCCGAGTGGCACGACCGCGCCGACGCCGCGCTCGAGAACCTCGACGAGCTCGATCTGCGGGATCTGCGCTCGGTGGTGGTCGCCGCCGACACCGCCGCCCGCGACGACGAGACCCGCGAGCTGGCGGCCAACCTCCGCGAGGGGCTGAACCGTCGCGTCGAAGAAGAGCACCACGCCTGGCTCCGCGAGCTCGACGAGACCCTCACCGCCGGTCGGGTCGTGCGGGCGCTGCGACTCAGCTCCCGTCCACCCAAGGCGGGTGCTCCCCTGCCGCCCGAGCTCGCCCAACGCCTGGCCGATGCGGCCAGCGCGGCGTTCGGACCCGAGGTCACCCAGGAGCGGTGGGCGACCGTGCTCGACGCGGTGACCTACTCCCCCGTGCGCCAGCACGTCACCCCCGTGGCGTTCCCCGAGCAGCCCTCCGACGAGCTGCTCGCCGCGGTCCGCAAGGTGGCCAGCCGGGTGCCGGCCATCGCCGCGCACTTCGGCATCGAGGCCACCGAGGCCGGCGGCCGGAAGGGTCGTGGCCGGTCCAAGTCGACCGGCAAGGGTCGCGTGCCTGCTCCACCGCCGGCGCCCGACCCCGCGCCCGAGCCGCCCGCTCAGGCCCCGCCGCCGTCGACACCCGAGCCCACCACTGAGCCCGAAGCTGCGCCGGCGGAGGCCTCAGCGGAGGCGGCCGAGGTGGCAGAGGCGGTCGAGGAGGCCACCGATCCCTCGACCAGCGACACCGACACCACCGTCGAGACCAACACCAGCGAGACCAGCGCCGCTGGCGAGTCCGACATCGCCGGCGAGGCCGAGGCTCAGGACGAGTCCGACAGGACCTGACCGCCGACCGCGTCGATGATTGCTGCCGGTGTGGCTGCCACCTCGTCGCCGGGGCGGGGCGAGGCCCTGGGATTCCACCCCGCCAGCACGAACCGACACCCGACCGCTGCGGCGGCCGCCCGATCGTGGTCGGTGTCGCCGACATAGAGCACCTCCCCCGCCGACAGGCCGAGATCCTCGAGCACCACGTCCAGGCGCTTGGATCCCTCGAAGGCGTCGGCGAACCACGCCCGCTCGGGATGCCAGTCGAGTCGGGCCAGCTCGGCCCGTCCCGAACGCGGATGCTTGTTCGAGCACAGCGCCCAGCGCTCGAGGCGGTCCAGCACGGCCTCGACCCCGGCGAAGGGCTGGGCCGAGGTCGTGTCATAGGCGTCGAGGTAGGCATCGAGGGCGAGACCCAGACGGGCGCACTCCTCGGCGATGACATGGCCGAAGGTGACCGCGGTACGGGCGACACCGAGGCGCTCGAAGGCGGCGGTGAGCGCCTCGTCGGAGTCGAGCAGGGTGCCGTCGAGGTCGAACAGCACCAACCGGGGCCCTTCGACGCGTGCATGCTGAGCTCGCCTGGTCGCCACCGGCGGCAGCATAGCTCGACCACTCCGGCCGTCGGGACTGGTCGCGACGTCACCGAGGCACCTAGGTTGGCGGCCATGATCGACTACGAGACCAGAGGCCACACCGCCCTCATCACCATCAATCGACCCGAGGCGCGCAACGCGGTCAACGCCGACGTCGCGTCGGGGATCGAGGCCGCCATCGACCGGATGGAAGACGACGAGGACATCTGGGTCGGGGTGCTCGCCGGCGAAGGCCCGGTCTTCAGTGCCGGAGCCGACCTCAAGGCCGTGTCCTCCGGTGACGCAGGTGGTCTGAGCACCAAGCGTGGCGGGTTCGCCGGATTGGTGCAGCGTGAACGCTCCAAGCCGATCATCGCCGCGGTGGACGGGCCCGCGCTGGCCGGAGGAACCGAGATCGTGCTCGCCTGTGACCTGGTGGTGGCCTCGACCCAGGCCCGCTTCGGCGTCCCCGAGGTGAAGCGCTCGTTGGTGGCCGCCGGAGGTGGCTTGTTCCGGCTCGCCCAGAAGCTCCCCGCCAACGTCGCCACCGAGCTGGTGGTGACCGGCGACCCCATCAGTGCCGAGCGTGCGCATCACTTCGGCCTCGTCAACGAGCTCTGCGAGCCGGGAAGCGCGGTCAGCGCTGCGCTGGGGCTGGCCGAGCGGATCTCGGTCAACGCTCCCCTGGCGGTACGTGAGAGTCTCGCGGTGGTGCGGGCCAGCCGCCGGCTCGCCGACGAGGACGCGTTCAGGTTGTCGAACCAGGCCATGGGTCGGCTGGCGGCGACCGAGGACTTCGCCGAAGGGCCCCTGGCCTTCATCGAGAAGCGAGACCCGGTCTGGAAGGGCCGCTAGCAGCGGTCGTGGATGTGGTCAGAGCACCCGGTCGATGATCTGGTGCTCGTAGAGGAACTGCTCGAGCCCCGCGGCCAATCTGCGCTCCACGACCTCGTCGAGAGGCACCCAGGCCGCTTCGGCCGCGTCGTCGCCGGCGACGGGTTCGCCGGGGTCGAGGCAGGTGACGGCGAAGTCGAGGATCACGAAGTGGTGGTCGTCGTCGATGCGTTCGACCCAGCCGATGAGGTCGCCGCAGAACCCTTCGATGGCGGTCTCTTCGGCCAGCTCCCGCAGCACGGCTTCGGCGATGGTCTCCCCAGGGTCGACCCGGCCCCCGGGGATGGCCCACTCCCCCGCCGCGGGTCCGTGGCCGCGCCGGATCATGAGCAGCCGTCCCTGGTCGACCACCACCGCGCCGACGCACAGCTCGATGAGTGGGGGGTTGTCCGCAGTCATGGTTCGACGCTCCCGGACGGGTTGGAGCCGGCCAAGGGCCGGTGGACCACGATGGCTCGGGCCACGAGCCCGAACGATTCGAAGAAGTTCTTGGTCGCTCGGTTCCCCGGCAGCGCAAGGCTGTCGATGCCGAGACAGCCCCGTTCGTCGGCCCAGCCGAGCACTGCGTTCATCACCGTCTCGCCGACCCCGACCCCTCGGGCCTCGGGGTGGACGTAGAGATCGTCGAGCTTCGCCAGCAGGCCGCCATCTCGCAGGACCTCGATCCGGACCGCGGCGTAGCCGACGACGACCCCGTCGAGCTCGCCGACCACCACGTGGTGGTCCGGGTCGCCGATCGCCGCCGACAGCGAGGTCTCGACCGGTGCCGGACGGGCCTCGCGTCGAGCCCAGATCGCACCGCCACGGCTGGGGGTCAGCTCGGCGATGGCAGCCGATGCCAGCTCGGCGATGCGCTCGAGATCGCCGGGGGTCGCGGTGCGGGCCGTCTCCTCCACCGCTCAGCTGGCTTGGAGCTGGGCGATGCGGCTGAGGATGGTCATGCGCGAGCGGTGCGCCTGCTCGTATGCCTGGACCCGGTCGAGCTCCTCCTCGGCGAGATCGTCGAGACGGGGGACGACCTGGGAGGCCGACAGGTTGTCGTAGTCGGGGATCGGCAACTCGTCGGTTCCAGGCGCGTCGCCGTCGACGACGCGCAGGCCGGGAGATGGTGTGGTCTCGGGCGACCGAGGTGCATTGGCCGGCGAGGGGGGCGATGTGGAGGCGGTCTCGGACTCGTCAGGGGCGTCGGTCCCGGCCAGCGGCGCGCCCGCGGCCCGAGCCACGGCCACCAGCACCTCCTCCATCCGCTCGGCGGCGACCGATCGCAGCTGCTCGGCCTCCTGGCGCCCGCGTGCGATGGCCATGGTGCCCACCGCACGAGCGTTGTCGAGGTCGCCGCGTCCCCGTTCGGCCAGCTCGCTGACGACCTTGGGCCCGTGGAAGAAGGCGCCGATCGGCGCGTAGACGACCACGTCGAGCAACGAGTCGAGCGGGGTACGGCGAGAGGAGCTCATGGGATCACACGCAGTCCTTGCACAACATGGCGTCAGGATCGGCGAGCTGGGAGGGGTGCTTCACCAGGAAACAAGACTGGCACAAGAACTCACCCGGGCGTCGGGGTTGGATCCGGTTGCCGGGTTCGGCGTTGGACTCGGGTTCCGGGGTCTCGTCCTCGTCCTCGTCCTCGTCGTCGGTGGCAGCGATGCGATCCTTCAAGATGGCGTCGAGATCGGCCTCGACATCGTCGGGATCGACGTCTTCTTCTTCCTCGTCGTCCTCGTCGTCCTTGCGCGGGCGCCGACGGGCCGCGGCATCGACGTCTTCCTCGTCGTCGTCCTCGTCGTCGTCGCTCTCGGCGTCGTCGGCGATGGGGAGCGCCTCGTCGAGCTCGCCATCGAGGTCGCCGTCGAGGTCGTCGTCGAGATCCTCGACATCGGGATCATCGGGTTCTTCCTCGTCGTCGAGGGCCTCGTCGGGCAGGTCGTCGTCAGCCATGTCGTCCTTGGTGCTGGTTCAGGCGTGAGGTGGGTGCGAGGTCATGCTGGTTGCGGCCGGATCATAGGCACACCGCACCGGGGTGCAGCGAACGGGCAGCGAACTGCCCCGGTTGCCGGCCTGGCATGGTATCGGGTCGGGTCAGTCCCGCCGCCTCGGCGTCAGGATCCCATCCGGCGTTGTTCGGCCCGTCGCTCGGCGTCGAGTCGCTCGAGGTCGGCTTCGCTGGAGTGGTCCACGAAGCTCATCATGGCGGCGATGGCGCGGTGACCGGCGGTGTCGGCGATGTGGTGGTGCATCTGGTGGGCCACCGACCGGTAGGCGGGATGCCCCTGAGGGGTGGTGCGCAGCTCGAGCATGTGCATGGCTTCGCGGGCGTTGAGCTGCATCGAGAACCGCACCCTGTACGCGAGGGCCACCGCGTAGGCGGCCCGATCCGGGAAGGGGCCGAGCATGGCGTCGTGCAGCGCGGCGGACCGCTCCATGGCCTCGTCGAACTCGTCGCCCACGCCGGCGGCGTCGAGCTCGGGGGGCCGGGTGTAGCCGTGGGCGGGGCTGAGCTGCTGCCACTCGATGGTGAGCATGCGGTGTCGCTGGAGATCTCGGAACGCGCCGTAGTCGGCCACGACGTCGAAGCGGTAGGTGGGTCGTTCGAGGGCCCGGCCGGGCTTGTGTCGTCGGTTGGTCCGGTCACCGGTGTAGGTGCGCAGGACCTCGGACCGCTCGGCGTCGGTCATGTCGGCCACCAGGCGCTCGATCTCGGTCTCGGAGATGGAGAGATAGGGATACAGCGCCGCGGTGACCAGCTTGATCTCGGCGTCGGGGTCGTAGTCGACGAGGGTCACCTGGGGTTCGCCGATGTTCGAGCTGCCTGGAGTCTGGTCACCGACCCCGCTGAGTCGCTCGGTGAGCCCCGAAGCCAACCGCTCCATGTCCTGGCGGGTGCTGGACAGGTAGTCGCTCCACACCTCTCCCCTGCCGGGGAGGTCGACACGCTTGAGGAACGAGGGGATGACCTTGCGCAGCTCATAGAGCATGAGATCGGCATACGCGCGGGCCTCGGGCAGCGGGTGGGCCCTCATCCGCAACAACAGCTGTTCATAGCCCTGACCCGTGCCGTAGATGCCGACGTTGGACAGCGAGGCGGCGGGCAGGATGCCGCGGAGGGTGTCGAAGGCCTTGGCCCTGATCGCCTGCCGGTAGACCAGATCGGAGTCGCTCGGATCCTTGGGGTGCACACTGCGATACCACTCCTGCATCCGCGGCACCAGCGAGGCATAGGTGTCGAACAGGCGATCCATGTCGCCGACGTAGCGGGTGCCGAGCGGGGAGCTCAACACCTCGGGATCGCGGTGGTAGCGGTAGCGGCCGCCGATCCGGGAGTCGTAGGAGATGTAGCGGGTCGACTGTTCGAGGTAGGACATGAGCCGACCCCACTCGAGCACCTTGGTGAGGAGGTTGGACGCCTGTTCGCAGGCCAGGTGGACCCCGCCCAGCTGGGCGACCGAGTCGTCGCCGTACTCGAAGAAGACCCGGTCGTAGAGCTCCTCGGCCCGGCGCAGTCCGACGGTGGCGTCGATGGTCTGGTCGCCCGCGATGTCGAGCTCGCCGACGAACTCGTCGAGGAACAGGCGGCGCAGGCTCTTGGCCGAGCGGGAGTACCGGGCGAACAGCGCGCCTTTGACGACCTCGGGGAGGTTGACCAGTGCGAACACGGGCCCATCGAGGTTGGTGAAGTAGCGCCGGAGGATCTCAGATTCCTCGGCGGAGAACTCCTCGGCCACGTAGACGGTCACGGCGACCGACAATAGGCCCTGGGGAGGGCGCCACCGGTGACCACCGGCGGTGAGCGGCGTCGGCACCGGACCACACCGGGCGAGTCAGGGATGGTGGCACCGGTCGCGGTCAGAGCACGGGTGGGTGGTCACCCTGGGTGGCCGAGCGCCACTCGTGGTGGATCGCCTCCACGAGCTCGGGTCGGGTCCACAGATCGATGACGGTGCTGGCCATGATGGTCGCCCCGTCGACCACGGCCGCGTCACCCGCCGCGCCCCGGGCGTGCTCGGCGAACTCGGGGGTGTGGATCGACACACCGGTCGGGGCGACCTGCAGCATCGGATGGATCGACGGGGTGAGATAGCTCACGTTGCCCATGTCGGTGCTCCCGACCACCTCGCAGGTCTCGGTGGGGACGCGGAGATCGCGGCCACGGTCTGCTGCGTTGGCGCCGAACGCGTCGAGCAGCGCCTCGTTGGCGATCAGGTCGGCATAGGGCGGATCGTTCCAGCGGTGCGACATCGAGCATCCGGCGGCGTGGGCACCCGCCTCGAGACAGGCCAGGACCCGGGCCTTGAGCGGCTCGAGCGAGGTGAGGGTGCGGGACCGCACGTACCACAGGGTGCTGGCATGGCTGGGCACCACGTTGGGCTTGGCACCTCCGTCGGTGAACACGCCATGGACCCGTTCGCACGATTCGATGTGCTGGCGCAACGTGGCCACGTTCACATAGCCCAGCACCGCCGCGTCGAGCGCGTTGCGGCCGAGATGGGGAGCCGAGGCGGCATGCGACGCCTCACCGTGGTAGTCGGCGTGCACCTGGTGGATCGACAACGTGGTCATCGTGGTGAGGTCGCGGTCGGCGGGATGGATCATCATCGCCGCGTCGACGTCGTCGAAGGCACCGTTGCGGGCCATGAAGACCTTGCCCCCACCGCCTTCTTCGGCGGGGGTGCCCAGCAACAGGACCCGTCCCCCGAGCTCTTCGGCCACCCGGGCGGCCGCGATCCCCGCTCCCAGCCCTGCCGCCGCGATGATGTTGTGCCCGCACGCGTGGCCGATCTCGGGAAGGGCGTCGTACTCGCAGATGATGGCGATGAGGGGGCCGGTCGATCCGGCTCGTGCGGCGAAGCCGGTGTCGACGCCGAACGCGTGCGGTTCCACCTCGAGACCGGCCTCGGCGATCACCTTGCACAACAGGTCGTGGGCCCGCCGCTCCTCGAAGTTCAGCTCCGGGTGGTCGTAGATGGAGTGCGACACCCACAACAGGGTGGGTGTCAGCTGCTCGATCTCGTGTCGGGCACGTTCCTTGCCCGCGGCAGCGTCCATGGCGTCACCATAGGGCTGTCGCGAGGGTCACACCACGCAGCGCAGCGCGTCGGGCTCGACCCGGATGCTCAGATGCCGGGCTCGACCCCATCGACGACCGTCGAGGTAGACCTCGGTGGGGCGCTCGAAGCTGACCTGGAGGGCCTTGACCTGGCGGGTGGCGATCCGGGGATGGGGCACGTGCTCACCGCGTGGGAGCCGCGCCCTGGCCTTCAGGCGATCGTCGATGCTGAGCGAGCCGTCGAGCACGTCGAGGCGCCCGTCGTTGGGGTGGGCCCGTGGCGCCATCTTCCACGACCCGAGGTACTCGGCGTTCATCGCCACCACGAACCGGCCCGCCCACCACCGGTGCCGGGCCACCAGGTGGGCGACGAACCAGTGGAGCGTGCCGTCGATGAGCACCGAGCCGAGATCGACCTCCACCTCGTGGGCCTGGTCGGAGCGCAGCCGCTCCTCGTCGCCGGTGGCACCGACCGACCGGGCGAGGTCTCCGGCGACCAGACCGAGCACCGGCACCGGTCGCTGGGCACGGCGGGCGTCGGTGACGATGTCTCGCGCCTGGGCGTCGCTGGTGACGATGACGCCGTCGTCGGGAAGCGTCGCCGGTCTCCCCCAGTCACGGCCCTTGCGGATCGTCACGACCCCACCTCGCCACCGCCGGTGCTCGCGGCGGAGGTGTCCGACTCGGGTGCGGTGACCGCCGACGAGCTGGCGATGACCCCACGGAACAGCGCCTCGGCGGCCTGTCTGGCTGCGGTGGCGGTGTCGGGGTCGGGCGCGATGTGGCCGATCTGGCGGAGCAGGTCGATCAGGTTCTTGACGTTGCGCACGAAGTCCCCACCTGTGATCAGTTCCTCGCCGAGCACGTCGCCGAGTCGGCCACCCGATGCCCAGCCGTGGGCCAGCGCCGAGAACCCCGGATCGGGAGGACGCGTGAGCGAGATGCCGGCCGCGGTCTCGTCGCGGTTGAGGCGTCGGGCCACGCGCGCGATGTCGCCGACGCGCTGGCGCATCGGCCCGGGTGGGAAGTAGGGATCGGGAGGCGGCTGGCTGCTGCGGTGCTCGTAGGTGAACGAGGCGACGACACCGGCCAGGGTCGGCGGGTCGAGCTCGTCGAGCAGGCCCCGGTGGAGGCACTCGGCGACGAGGAGATCGCACTCGTGGTACACCCGCGCCAGCAGCTCCCCGGCGGCGGTGAGGTGCCAGCGGTCGAGATGGCCCCACGCCTCGAGCACGCCCAACAGCGCCTCGAACTGCGATGACAGGGAGGTCGCATGGTGCTCGAGCCGCCGATCGAGACTGGCGGCTTCGCGGTCGATCCGGTCGATCCGACGCAGTGCCCGCAGATGCCGGTCGAGCTCGGGACAGCGGGCCACGGGGTGGTCTCGCACGGCGGTGCGCGCCGGCTTCTCGCCCGTGGGCCGGGCCTCATCGCCCCCGCTCGACGGTGAGCGGTCGGGTGGGACGATGTCGGCGCGACGCAATCGACGGCGCACCTCGTTCACGAACGGTCGCTTCGTGGGGGTGAACGGTTCGGGCAGTTCGACACGCCCGACGACCTCAGGGACGGTCGCGAAGTCGCGGGGACCGAGGGTGAGCAGGTGGCGGGGTTGTCCCACTGCTTTGACCCTCACCCCTCCCCCACGGCGCTCGGCCACGCTCAGGACCGCGATGGTGCCACCACCGGTCCCCCGCGGTGCCATGAGCACGTCGCCGGGTCGGAGCCCGGCCATGGCCGCCGCCACCTCGGCCTCAGGTGCCGGCGCGGGCCGACGCGCCTGCTTGGCCTCCTGTTGGAGGCTGCGAAACTCGCGGACGTCGCCCAGCTCGCACTGTGCCTCGGCCTCGGCGCGCTCACGGGAGCGGGACCGGTCGTCGAGGCGCCGTCCCAGTGCCACCACCGACCGGTCGGTGCGGAACTGGGCGAAGGAGCGACCGATGAGCTCGACCGCTTCATCGGGGTCGTACCGGCGGACCAGGTTGGCCGCCATGTTGTAGGTGGGACGGAACGCCGAGGACAGCTCGAAGCTGCGGCTGGAGGCGAGGCGGGCGACCTCGTCGAAGGTGACGAAGGGCGACCACAGGACCACGGCATGGCCGACCTCGTCGATGCCCCGGCGCCCGGCCCGGCCGGTGAGCTGGGTGTACTCCCCCGGGGTGAGCGACTCGTGGCGCTCACCGCTGTACTTGGACAGCTTCTCGATCACGACCGAGCGGGCGGGCATGTTGATGCCGAGCGCAAGGGTCTCGGTGGCGAACACGGCCTTCACCAGGCCCTCGGTGAACAGCGTCTCGACCGCTTCCTTGAACGGCGGCACCATCCCGGCATGGTGGGCGGCAAGTCCGGCGTCGAGCCCGGCCAACCACCGGTCGTAGCCGAGCACCGCGAGATCGTCGTCGCTCATCCCGCTCACCCGCTGCTCGACGACCTCGTGGATGCGTCGGCGCTCGGGGCCGGTGGTGAGCCGGAGCCCCGCGTCGAGACAGGCCCGCACCGCCGCGTCGCAACCGGCCCGGCTGAAGATGAAGGTGATGGCGGGCAGCAGCTTGCGCTCGGCGAGCAGTTCGATGACCTCGACCCGCCGCGGTGTGTACCAGCGGCGGCGACCTCCCCCCGGTCCTCGCCTGCCTCGTTCGAGGGCGACGTCGAAGCGTGAGCCGTCGGGGTTGGGTCGGCCTTCGGGGAGGGTGTCGATGAAGTGCAGCCGCGCGTGGTGGTGATCACCGACGAGGTAGTGGTTGATCAGCTCGACCGGCCTCGAGAGCTCGGAGATGACGTCGGTGGGGCCCCGCACCGTGCTGATCCACTCCGCCACCTCCTCGGCGTTGGACACCGTTGCCGACAGGCACACCAGGCCGACCTCGGGTGCGGCGTGGATGATCACCTCTTCCCAGACCGGACCCCGGTAGCGATCCTGGAGGTAGTG
This sequence comes from Acidimicrobiales bacterium, assembly GCA_046543225.1. Classification (GTDB taxonomy): domain Bacteria; phylum Actinomycetota; class Acidimicrobiia; order Acidimicrobiales; family SKKL01; genus SKKL01. Next base: position 6,474 of record JBKGZW010000036.1, on the reverse strand, counting down.
GACCTCGTCGAGCACCACCCACCTCAGCTCGACGAGCGCGTCCGAGCGCGCATAGATCATGTTGCGGAGGACCTCGGTGGTCATCACCACCACGGGGGCCGACGGGTTGATGACGTTGTCGCCGGTGAGCAGACCGACCAGGTCGCTGCCGTGCTGTCTCACCAGATCGCGGTACTTCTGGTTGGACAGTGCTTTGATGGGGGTGGTGTAGAAGATCCGCCCCCCGTCGGCGAGTGTGCGGTGGACGGCGTACTCGGCCACCACCGTCTTGCCCGATCCGGTCGGTGCCGCGACCAGCACCGACCGTCCCTCGTCGATGGTGTCGAGCGCGTCGATCTGGAAGCGGTCGAGCTCGAACCCGCAGGCCTCGACGAAGTGGTCGCGAGCTCGGGAGGTGCTCACCGGCGCAGGAAGCGCCCGATGAGGATCGACGCCTCGTAGAACAGATACATCGGGATCGAGAGCACGAACAGCGAGAACGGGTCACCGCTGGGGGTGATGATGGCGACGGCCAGCATGATGCCCACGAGCGAGTAGCGCCGGAGGCCAGCGAGCTGTTCGGGGGTGACGATGCCGGCGAGCTGGAGGAAGATCAACACGATGGGGAACTCGAATCCGACCCCGAACGCGACCATCATCTTCACGAGGAACGCCAGGTACTCCGACCCACGGAAGAACGGCTCGAACCAGTCACCGCCGATGGCGGTCAGGAAGTTGAGCGCACGGGGAACGGTCAGGAACGCGAGCCCTGCCCCCATGACGAAGAGCACCGCGGCGGAGCCGACGAAGGGCAGCGCATACCGTCGCTCGTTGGGGTGCAGGCCGGGGGTGATGAACTTCCACAGCTGCAGCAACAGCACCGGCATCGCCAGCGCGATGCCGCCGTAGAAGGCGACGGTGAGCCGGACCGTGAACGCCTCGAGCGGATCGGTCTGGAGGAACTCGCACTCGTCGGTGGGCCGAAGATCGCAGTAGGGGGCGCTCAACACCTCGAGGATGGCGGGGAACTGCCAGAAACAGATCACGGCGCCGGCGAGCACGGCGAGGGCCGAGACGAGGATGCGTCGACGCAACTCGGCGATGTGCTCTCGCAGGGGCATGTGCCCCTCCGGATCGACCTCGTACCGGGGTCGGCGCCGGTTGAGCAGGGTCACGCGGACTCGCCGGCCGAGCGTTCCGGGTCGACCGGCTCACCCTCGGTGCCCGTCTCGCTCCGAGCAGACTCGCCGGCGTGAGGTGCGTCGTCATCGGCGGTCTCGGCGGGCAGCTCGGGGCCGGCGGGGGTGGGATGCCGTGGGTTCTGGGGGTGAGGGGTCGGGCGGTCCGAGTCGTACATGGCGGTGCGCATCTCGGCCTCGAAGCCGGCCGAGACCTTGCGGAGCTCGGCGAAGACCTGGCCCGCCTTTCGTGCCACCTGGGGGAGGCGGTCGGGACCGAGCACGATGAGGGCCACGAGCAGGATCACCATCACCTCGGCGCCGCTGATCCCGAACATGGCGCCAGTCTACCGAGCCCTGGTGTGCCCCCGACCGCGGTGAGCGCCGAGCAGGTGCAGGTCGTGGCGCAGCCGGCGGGCCTCGGTGCCGAGCGCGGTGAGGCGTGCGAGCTCGCCGGTCAGGTCCCGCACCGCGTCGGCGACGAGCCGCACCGATGCCACGAGCGCGGCCAGTCCGATGGCGACCACCACCATCGCGACCGCCAGCCAGGTGCTCATGTTCGCGAACTCTACCGGTGGTCGCGGCGCCCGGGTGACTCGCTCAGCGGGGTCGGGGGTCCTCGATGGCCTCGAGCGCGGCCTGCAGCGCCGCCTCGTCCTCGACCAGACGCCCGAACGCCACCAGTTCGTCGTGGGTGATGGGCTGATCGGGCTGATGCTCGCGTTCGACCAGCTCCGCCGGTCGTCGCCAGGTGGTGTGGGTGACCCCCGCTGCGATCAGCAGATCCATGGTGGGACGTTCGGCCTGGCGAACGACCGTCGACCGGCAGTGCGGGCAGCTGAAGGTGTAGGTGCCGGCCCCGCCGTCCTCGGGTGCGTGCACGGTGACCTGGGTCGCGGTGAACTCGACATCACCGCAGGAATCGCAGCTCGCTCGAATCGTTGCCATTCACCCTCCATCGATGCTCCCCTCTCCATCGACACGGCCATCGGTGGTCTTGAGCCCCCACGGCCGATCGGGGTCCGGATCGGATGGCGCGGAGGGCAGCGAGCGGGCGAGGATGGCCACGTGCCCCAACGTCTTCCCTCGTTGTTGTTCCCGCCCGTCGGCTTCGCCCACCGAGGCGCCAGGGCGCATGCGCCGGAGAACACGCTCGAGGCCTTCGAGCTGGCACTGCGCCTCGGGGCGACCGGTCTGGAGAGCGATGTGTGGCTCACCGCCGACGGCGAGGTGGTCCTGGATCACGACGGGGTGATCGGCTCGCTGCTACGGGGCCGGCGGCGCAAGCCGATCCGCTCGGTCGAACGCAGCGCCCTCCCCCACCACATCCCCACCCTGGCCGAGCTCTACGAGCGGTGCGGCACCGACTTTCAGCTCTCGCTGGACGTGAAGGATCCCGACGCGGTCCACGGGGTGATCGGCGCGGCTCGTGACGCCGGGTCACGGGCGGCGACCCGCCTGTGGCTGTGCCACCCCGACCTGGAGGTGGTGTCGAGCTGGCGCGACGTCGATGCGGACGTCCGCTTGGTCAACTCCGCCCGTCTGGGCGACATCAAGGAAGGCCCGGAGCGGCGTGCGGCGACCCTCGCCGAGCGCGACGTCGACGCGATGAACATGCACCACACGGAGTGGACTGGGGGCCTGGTGACCATGTTCCACCGATTCGGCCGGTTCGCGCTCGGTTGGGACGCCCAGTTCGAACGGACGGTGGGCGAGCTGGTCGAGATGGGGATCGACGGTGTGTTCAGCGACCATGTCGACCGCATGATGGACACGATCCACGAGCGCACCTCGCTCTGACGGCCGCCTGCGAGGGCGAGAAGCCGCTCAGAGGGTCGCGAGTCGCGACAACGGCCACACCAGCGCGAAGGCGCGGCCGACGATCAGGTCCTGGTCGATGGGACCGAAGAACCGGCTGTCGAACGACATCGCCGGGCCGCGGTTGTCTCCCATCACGAACACGTGGCCCTCGGGCACCTCGACCGGTCCGAAGTCCTCGGTCGTCTGGCCCATCGGAAGGTAGGGCTCGGCCAGCTCCTCGCCGTCGATCACGACGACACCGTCTCGGGCTTGGATGGTCTCACCCTCGGTGGCCATGACCCGCTTGATGAGGTCGTCGACCCCGTCGAGCTCGATGTCGGGTGGCCGGCTGAAGACGATCACGTCTCCCCTGTCCGGAATCCCGCTGCGGTAGCTCTGCTTGTTCACCAGCACCCGGTCGCGGTCGGCCAGCGTGGGCTCCATCGAGGCCGATGGGATGACGAAGGCTTGGACGAGGAACGTCTGGATCAGCCATGCGACCAGCAGGGCCCCGGCGATGGCCACCACCCACTCGATCAGGTTCCGGCGCCGTCGCCGTCGACGACCGGCGGCGCGTCCCCCGCCGGCGGCCCCGCCACCGTGGCCATCGTGCTCGGCCTCGATCTCCTCCCAGGTGGGTTCGCGACCCGATGGCTGGCCCGACGAGGTGGTCATGATGTCGGCAACGCTAATCGCCACATCGAGAGGCCGAGGGCAACGCCGGGGTTCAGAGGAAGGCCAGCCGGCCCAGCGGCCACACCAGCACGAACGCCCGTCCCACGATCAGGTCCTGATCGATCGGCCCGAAGACGCGGCTGTCACGCGAGTTGCCCCGGTTGTCTCCCATGACGAAGACGTGGTCGTCGGGGACGGTGATGGGGCCGAAGGCGTGGGTGAAGGTCTCTGGGTCCAGGTAGGGCTCGTTCAGGCCCTGCCCGTCGATGTAGATCGAGCCGTCCCTCGCCTCGACCGACTCCCCCGGCAGGGCGATCACCCGCTTGATCAGCTCTTCGATGTCGGTGACCGGCTCGTTGGGCGGTCGGTCGAAGACGACGAGATCTCCCCGGTTGACGTCGTGCAAGCGGTAGCTGACCTTGTTGACCACGACCCGGTCGCGGTCGACCAGCGTCGGCTCCATCGATTCGGAGGGGATGTAGAACGCCTGGAACAGGAAGGTCTTGATGAGCAGGGCGACGATCAGCGCGCCGACGATCACCACGACCCACTCGAGGACGGTCCGGATCCGCTGGCGGTTCCGCGGACCGATCGAACCGGTCGTGGTCTGCGCAGGATCCTCGACGCGGTCCTGGTCTTCGAGGTGCTCGACGTCGGGCGTGGTCACGATGGGTCGAGGCTACCCGCGGTCGGGGTCCATCAGCCTTCGCCGTAGCGGGCGAGCACGCGCCGGGCGGCATCCTGGCCGGCACCGACGAGATCGTCGGGACCATCCACCACTCGTGCGGCCGGGCCGAGGGTCAGCAGCAGTCGTTCGAGCCATGAGCGCCCGCTGACCGCCAGCGTTGTCCGCACCGTTCCCCCGGTGGTCTCGTGAGCCTCGTCGTAGGGGTACTGGTCGAGGATCCACTGGGCGGCGGGGTCGAGATCGAGCACGACCCGGGGTTCGGTTGTGCCCGGCTGGTAGCGGTCCCACTCCACATCCTCTGGTGGTGGGTCGATCGGGTCGTCGAGGACGGTGAGCGAGGCCATGCGGTCGACCCGGAAGACCCGGACCCCGGCGGAGCGATGGCACCACCCGATCAGGTACCAGTTCCCGCGGTCGGCCACGACCTGGTACGGGTCGACGGCGCGAACCGAGCGCTGGTCGCGGCTGTAGGTGTAGTAGTCGATCTCGACCCGCCGCCCGTCGGTGGCAGCTGCCAGGAGGTCGTCGAGCAGCTGTGAGTGGGCCTCCCCGAGCTCGACGTGCACCTGATCGGGGTCGACGCCGAGCGCGGTGGCCAGCTTGGCCAGCCCCCGTTGGAGCGGATCGTCGGAATCGGCGCCGGGAACCTCTCGGATGCTGCGTCCTGCCGCGATGAGGGTGAGCGCCTGCTCGCTGGTGAGCCGCAACGGCCGGTCGAAGGGCTCGCTGAGGCGGACGATGATCTGGTCGTCGTCGAAGTCGACGTCGATCAGGGTGTCGGGCGTGTAGGGCGGCACCCCGACGAAGGGCAGGACCGACAGCTCAGCGATCAGGGTCGCCCGGTCGATCCCGAACCGGGAGCACACCTCGTCGATGGCCACCGGTGAGTGGGTGCTCACCCAGGGAACGAGCGCGAGCAGGCGCCGCACACGTTCGCTCGCGGTGCTGCGCGTCACCGTCGAGCGCTCCCGGGTGCCGCGGCGGCGCAGGCCCGCAGCCACTCGATGACGTCGGCTCGCAGCTCGGCGGGCTCGAGGACCTCGGCGTGGTCGAGGTAGGACATCACGAGCGAGCGGAAGGCCGCTCGGTTGGTGACGGTCATCGCGACCACGACGGACCCGTCGGGACGGTGCTCGATCACGTGCTCCGGGTCGAACTGGGCCATGGCGATCGGGGCGTGGCTGGGGTCGATGAGCAGTCTCGCCACCCGGGGCGGCTCATCTCCCAGCTCCCACCGGTCCGGCAGGATCTCGGCGCTGCCCCGCTCGGCCTCGGGGATCTCGAAGGTCGTCGAGGGATCGACCTCGATCCCGCCCACGATCCGGTCGACCCGAAAGACTCGGATGGCGTCGCGGCCCTCGTCGTGACCGCGCAGGTACCAACGGCCGAACTGGAACCCCAACCGGTACGGGTGCACGACGCGAGGCTGGTCGTTGTAGGTGAACCGCACCGGTGATCGGTTCGACACGGCATCGAAGAGCGGCCCGAGGTTCGGATCGGACGGCAACGACGCGGTCACCGCCGGCGAGCGATCTGCCGAGCCCCCGAGTTTCCAGAGTGCCTCGACGCCGGCGGGATCGTCGGCCCTGATCGTGGCGGCGGCGAGCTGAAGTGCGACCACTTCGTCGGCGTCGAGGCCAGGATCGGGCAGGTAGTACCGGGAGCGAGCGATTCGGTAGCCCTCGGCCGGTGGATCGGCTCCCGTGATGGGCACCAGCTCGATGGGGATGCCGAGATCACGCAGGTCGTCCTTGTCGCGCTCGAAGGCCCGACGGAACGCGGTGTCGCTGTCGGGATAGCCGGGCACCTTCTCGCGCACCTCGGCAGCGGTCAGGGGGCGCTCGGTGTGGAGCAGCACCGCGGTGAGGTTGAGCAGGCGCTCGAGCTTCTGCACGAAGGCGAGCCTAGCGATGCTGTGGGCCGGGGCGGAGCACGCTCAGGCCGGATGGCAGTGCCGAGCGGCGACGAGGCCCGCAGCTGCGGCGGCGGCGAAGAACAGGGGGTCGTCGGCGGGCCCCCGGCCCATGCTGGTGATCGAGAGCTCGAAGCGGCCGAGCATCGCCTCGACATCGGGGACCTCGACCGCAACGACCACGTGTGGGTCGTAGCCATCGGGGGGAGGTGGTGCGGGCCATGGCAGCTGCACCGGGCCGC
>JBKGZW010000217.1:0-4422 GCA_046543225.1 Acidimicrobiales bacterium | reverse complement strand
GCACCATCGGCTACGACTATGACGACGCCGGCCAGCTCACCGACATGTCGGGCCCCATGGGGTCGGTCTCCTACACCCATGACCCGGCTGGCCGGGTGGCGACGCTCACCAACGAACTCGGGATCACCGACTACACCTGGACCCCCGGCGGCCGGCAAGAGTCGATCGAGCGCCCCAACGGCACGACCACCAGTCACAGCTATGACCCCGCTGGGCGTTTGGTTGGTGTGGATCACACCGGTTCCGACGGCACCATCGCGAGCTTCGACTACACGTTGGATGCGGCGGGGAACCGGGTCGGGGTCGACACCCACACCGGTTCCGAGACCTATGTGGTCGATGAGCTCAACCGGCTCACCCAAGCCACCTACGCCGACGGCACCAGCGAGAGCTTCGGCTATGACCCGGCGGGGAACCGGACCAGCCACACCGACCCCGACGGCACCACCACCTACAGCTATGACCCCGCCGGCCAGCTCGACTCCTCGAGCGGCCCCGACGGCGAGCTCACCTATGACCATGATCCCGCGGGTCGGCTCACCGCGATCAGCGACGGGACCACCTACACCTACAACACCGCTGGGCAGCTCACCGAAGCCACCGTCGATGGCGCCACCCACACCTACACCTACGACGGCGATGGGATCCGCGTCGGTGTCGACGGCCAGGACCAGCTGTGGGACCGCAACGGGTCGCTCCCGATGCTCGTCGATGACGGGCAGTCCCACACCTGGGGACCCGACGGCAACCTGCTCACCACCGGCGACGCCTGGGCTCACACTGATGCGCTCGGCTCCATCCGGGCCCACACCGACACCAGCGGCACAGCCACGACCAGCATCGACTACCAGGCCTTCGGTGAACCCACCAGCGGGTGGGACAGCTTCGGCTACACCGGCGGTATCCACGACCCCAGCGGGCTGATCCACCTCCGCGCCCGCCAACTCGACCCCGACCTCGGCCGCTTCACCACCCGCGACCCCGTCCAGCCCGGAGCCCCCGGAACCGGCGGCTACAACCACTACACCTACACCGCCAACAACCCCACCACCTACACCGACCCCACCGGACAGATGGCAGAAGCCGTGATCGTTCGGACCATCCCACGGCGTCTCACCGAGGGCGAGATCGCGGCTCTCGGCATCGCGGCCGGGGTCACCTTTGGTGTCGTGGTGGTCGCCATGCTCCAGGACCTCCGCGGCGACTCGCCTCAACGCAATGAGGACCCCAACGATGACCCCCGACCAGTTCCTCCAACAATCCCTGATCCCACACGGGACCGAACATGCACCGACCAAGTCGCCGTCGCTCGCCTCGGCTCACAGGAGGAGTGCGGGGATCAGGTTGTGTCGTATCGAGGAGTCGACGGGAATCCTGGCTGCGAGTCGGGTCTCAGCCTTGGCCCGTCGGCGTTCCGGCTAGACCCGGACGGTGTCTCCACCTTTGAGAGGCCCTACCAAGGCTCGGTGAAGCCATGCCTCGTCCCTTTCGCATTCAGGGTTCCGGACCGCTCCCCCGGGGCTTCGGGGACCGTGGCGGGACTTTCCCAGTGCACCGCTACGCATACGCCGAACTTCGGTGTCGGTCACTGGTCGATCAACTGTGCAGGCGATACACGCCAGATGCTGTCCACCTACGCTAAGGGCCTCCGAAATGCGGGTCGAATCGAGAAGAACGAGTTGCACGACCGATGACAGTGATTCGCAGGGCATGGCAGTTCCCCCTCCAAGATGCGCGTTCGGCGCTGCAGAACGTCCGTAGCGTTGACGCACTTGTTCATGATTCGGTTGGGGAGCGAGTAGCGCGGATCCGTTCCCGTGAGTCCTGCCACGATCTCTTGGTTCTGGCACGGCTGGCCCCTGACGATGACGAGACGTGGGATGAAGTACTCCATCCGCGTGCCGATGACTTCGGCATCGAGCGAGCGGCCGCCGGTCGGCTGACAGCACTCCTGGCCGACCTCAGCGAGGTGCTGGGCGACGGCGGGAAGGTCCCGCCGCAGTTCCTCGAGGAGGTGATGTCCCGGGCGGGGTGGGCCGACTCGGAGGTGAGTCAGTTCCTGCGCGGCAGGCGGTTGCCCACGCTGCTTCGCGACGAGCACCTCGTTCCAGGCGACGTCGTCGACCGATGTGAGATGTGGCTGCCCGGGGGCTGGCTGCTGGGAGGCGAGGCTCGCTCGTGGGCCCATCAGGTGGATGTGGAATCCGATCGATTGGAGCGGGCGATGGATGAATCGGCCGAGTTCATCGCGATGCAAGCGCAGATGGACCATCAGCAGGTGAGGGAGCAGCTGCGGGAGGGCCTGGCCAGCCTGTCGGCCAGCTACCGAGAGGCGTCTGGCATCGTGTGGATACTTCAGGACTGAGCGGCGTCCAGCGAGGAGGTGCAAGGCTTCCGATGAGCCCAACGAGCGATGTCATCCGGTCCGTCCTGTGATCCTGGCGTACGTTGGATTCATGCCGGGCGCCATGCCGGCTGCGAGGTTCGCCGATCTCATCGAGCGACACGATTTCGGGTTCAGTCCCGAGCGCTTGTCTGATGATCAGGTGGCTCGAGGTGGTGGAGTGTGAACCGGCCTGGGATCAGTGGAGACTGATTTCGGCTGGGTTGGGCCCCTCGGTGGGGGCGGTGGACTGACGGTAGTGGGTGGCTTCGAGTTCGGCGGGTGGTACGTGGCCGATCTCGCCGTGGAGGCGTCGATGGTTGAACCAGTCGACGTATTCGAGGGTGGCGTACTCGACGTCGTCGATGGTGCGCCAGGGGCCTCGTCGGTGGATGAGTTCGTTCTTGTAGAGGCCGATGGTGGACTCGGCGACGGCGTTGTCGATCGGGTCGCCAACCGATCCGATGGAGGGGGCTGCGCCGATCTCGGCGAGGCGTTCGGTGTATCGAATCGCGCAGTATTGCGACCCGGCGTCGGAGTGGCAGATCAGGCCGTCGAGGCGGTCGTCGCGTGCCCAGATGGCGTGCTCGAGGGCGTCGAGGACCAGGTCGGTGCGCATCGACGCGGCGACGCGCCAGCCGACCACGCGCCGGGAGTACACGTCGATCACGAACGCGACATAGGCCATTCCCGACCACGTGGCGACGTAGGTGAAGTCGGTCACCCAGACCCGGTTGGGGTCGGTCACCACCCAGTTGCGGTCGACCAGATCCGGAGCCCGTGTCGCGGCGGGATCCGAACGGGTGGTGCGCACCTTTCGACCCCGGGTCATGCCCGCGATCCCGGCCTCGCGCATGAGCCGTGCCGCGCGGTCGCGTCCGATCGGAATGCCTTCGCGGTTGAGCTGCGCCCAGACCTTGCGGCGGCCATACACCCGGTAGTTCGACTCCCAGACCCGTTCGACCTCGCCGACCAGATGAGCGTCCTGGACCGCACGTTTCGATGGTGGGCGGGTCTTGGCTGCGTAGTACGTCGACGGGGCCACCTGCAGCGTCTTGCAGATGGGCTCGACCCCAAACTCGGTCCTGTGCTGGTCGATGTAGTCGACCATCACCTTCGTGGGCGGTCGAGTTCCGCCGCGAAGAAAGCCGACGCCGACCGCAGAATCGCGTTCGATCGCTCAAGCTCTCGGACCTTGGCTTCGAGCTCACCGATGCGGCGCTGCTCAGCAGTGGTGGTCCCGGGCGCTTGCCCCGAATCGATCTGCCACTGCTTGAACCAGCTCCGCAGCGACTCCGGATGCACCCCCAGCTGTTCGGCGATCTCGTTGAACCCGCCGTTGTGCCGCTGGCGTTCACGACGCCAATCCGCGACCAGCCGGCAAGCCCGCTCCTTCATCTCCGGCGGGAACCTCTTTGGTGAAGACATCAACTTCCATCCTCTCAGGGATCAGAAGCCTCCATCACTCCCAGGCCGGTTCACCGACGGCACCAGCGAGAGCTTCGGCTATGACCCGGCGGGGAACCGGACCAGCCACACCGACCCCGACGGGACCACCACCTACAGCTATGACCCCGCCGGCCAACTCGACTCCTCGAACGGCCCCGACGGCGAGCTCACCTACACCCATGATGCGGTGGGGCGCCTCACCGCGATCAGCGACGGCACCACCTACACCTACAACACCGCCGGGCAGCTCACCGAAGCCACCACCGACGGCACGACCCACACCTACACCTACGACGGCGATGGGATCCGCGTCGGTGTCGACGGCCAGGACCAGCTGTGGGACCGCAACGGGTCGCTCCCGATGCTCGTCGATGACGGGCAGTCCCACACCTGGGGACCCGACGGCAACCTGCTCACCACCGGCGACGCCTGGGCTCACACTGATGCGCTCGGCTCCATCCGGGCCCACACCGACACCAGCGGCACAGCCACGACCAGCATCGACTACCAGGCCTTCGGTGAACCCACCAGCGGGTGGGACAGCTTCGGCTACACCGGCGGTATCCACGACCCCAGCGGGCTGATCCACC
>JBKGZW010000216.1:0-4432 GCA_046543225.1 Acidimicrobiales bacterium | reverse complement strand
TCCGACACCGCCGAACGAAGGGGACCGGCGAGGTCGCCTCGGTCGGCGATCACGGTGGCGTCGAGACCCAACCACCGGGCCATGGAGGTCAACTCGTCGGCCAACGGTCCCGCGAGGCGACGCGGATCGCGGTCGGGCTCGGCGAAGGCACCTTGGACTCGCAGCACCCCCGCGGCACGGTCGGCCTTGAGGTCGACCCGGGCCACGAGCTCGTCGCCGAGCAGGAACGGCAGCACGTAGTAGCCGTAGCGGCGCTTGGGCTCAGGGACGTAGATCTCGATGCGGTAGTGGAACCCGAACAGCCGCTCGACCCTCGGACGGAACCAGACCAACGGGTCGAAGGGACTCAACAGGGCCTGCCCGGTGGCCTTGCGGGGCATCGCCGCCCCGGGGTCGAGATAGGCCGGGTCCGACCATCCCTGCACCGCCACCCGTTCGAGCTCACCGGCGACGACCAGCGAGTCGAGGGCGCGGCGGGCCGGAGCGATCCGTAGGCGGTGGTAGTCGGCCAGATCGGCCGCCGTGCCGACGCCGTGGGCACGAGCAGCGAGGCGCACCAGCGAACGATGTGCCTCATCGACGTCGACCGACTCGGCGGCGAGGACCGGGGCGGGAAGGATCCGTTCCGGCAGGTCGTAGACCGTCTCGAAGTTGGTGCGACGGTGGGCGATGCCGAGCTCGCCGACCCGGTGGAGGTACCGGACCGCTCGCTTGCCCCGGGACAGGCCCCACCAGGGCCCGGTGCGCTTGCCTCCATCGGCCAGCTCGGTGGCGGCGAGTTGGCCTCGTTCGGCGATCTCGTCGCGGACGGCCCGGGTGAAGCGCAACGACTCGGCGTCGAGCGAGAAGTGGTCACGGAACCACTCCATCCGGTGCCGCATCAGCGGGTGCAGCTCGAGGGGGACGAGGGCTGCTTCGTGAGCGTGGTACTCCCAGGTCCGGCCGCCCTGCCACAGCCACCGATCGAGACGATCGCGGTCATAGGCCCCCAGGCGGGAGAAGAAGGGAAGGTGGTGGGCCCGGGTGAGCACGTTGACCGAATCGATCTGGACCACACCGAGGCGACCGAAGGTGGACCTCAGCTGGCGCAGGTCGATGCGGGTCGCCGCTCGTGGCGGTCGTGCCAGCCCTTGGGCGGCGAGGGCGATCCGGCGAGCCTGGCCCAGGCTCAGCGTGGGGACGCTCATCTCGGTGTCTCCTGTGGCCGCGGACCCAGGTAGCGGGCCCTGGCACGGAACCGGTTGCCGGCCTCGGCGTACTCCTCGATGGCGTGGGCGATCCAGCCCGCTGCGCGCGCCACTGCGAAGACAGCCTCTCCGGTCCCCACCCGGAACCCGGCGACGTGGGCCAGCGCGGCCAGCCCGAAGTCGACGTTGGGCTCGGCGGGGGCGTCCTCGGCCATGACGTCGTGCACCGCGTCGACGGTAGCCAGCCGATCGCCGGCCGCTCCCGACCGTCGCACCAGATCGAGCAGGGCCACGGCCCGTGGGTCGCCGTCGGGGTAGAGCGGGTGCCCGAACCCGGGGACCGCGCTGGCGTGGCGCAGGTGCTCGGAGACGATCGCACCGGTGTGGTCGAGCCCGGCCTCGCTGACCTCGTTGAGCAGGCGATGCACCGGAACGCTGGCGGTGCCGTGCAGGCTGCCCGACAGCACCCCGAGTCCGGTGCCCACCACCGCATACGGGTCGGCGCGGGTCGACGCCGCGACCCGGGCGGCCAGGGTCGAGGCCGCCAGCTCGTGGTCGGCCAGCAGGATGAGGGCAGCGTTGAGGGTGGTGATCAGCTCCGGCGTCGCCGGCTGGGATCCGAGGCGAGGCCACAGGCGAACGGCGATGGCGTCGCCACGCGGCGGTTCGTCCTCCACCTCGAGTGCGGGAACCTGCTGGTGCTGGTGGACCGGGAGGGCGTCGACCATGGTGGCGATCAGCCGGCGGGCCGACCGGACCACGGCCTCGGGTCGCAGGTCGTGGCGCAACGAGTGGGTGGCGCCGGCGACGGCGGCCGCGACGCGAAGCCGGTCGCCGACGGTGGCGCTGGGAGGCAGTCCGGCCACCTCGGCGGCGATCAGATCGGCCGACTTGCGGCTGGGCGTCCAGGGGTCGACCTGCTCCCCGGAAGCGGCGGTCCACAGCCATTCGGCGACCCACTCGAAGGAGCGACGACCTGCCAGCTCGACCGCGTCCAGGCCCCGGTAGCGCAGGTGGTGCCCGTCGATCGAGGTCAGGGTGGTGTCGATCACCACCTCCAACCCCTCGGGCTTGGGCCCCCGACGCCGTCGGCCGGCCAGGTGATCGAGGTCGGCGGGGCTGAACAGGCTCGTGCGGCCGTCGGCGGCCACCCGCCGCTCGAGCATGCCGCGGCTCACATAGGCATAGAGGGTCTCGACCTTGATGCCGAGCCGGGCCGCGGCCTCCTGGGAGGTGAGGATGAAGTCGTCCTGGGACATTGACCCGATCATGGTTGATCTGATCAACGTTGACAAGTCTACGACGACGGCGGCACGCTGACCCCATGACCAGCAACTCCCTGACCAGCGACTCCCTGACCAGCGACCCAGTCACCGAACCACCGTTGATCGAGGTGCCGCGGGGCCTCAAGGGGGTCATCGCCGCCGAGACGAGCATCGGCGACGTGCAGGGCCGGGCCGGCTTCTACCACTACCGCCAGTACTCGGCCACAGACCTGGTCGAGCACTGCAGCCTCGACGAGGTCTGGCACCTGATCCTCGAGGGGCGACTCCCCGACGACGCCGAACGAGCGGCCTTCCGGGCGACCGTCGCCGAGGCCCGCGCCACGCCCCTGCCCCCGACGGTGCACGACGTGCTGCCCGCCCTGGCGAGCTCCGGCGGGGCAGGCCCGCTCGATGCCCTGCGCACCGCCGTCTCGCTGCTGGCGGCGACCGAAGGCTTCGCGCCGGTGCTCGACCTCGATCGCGACGCCATCCGCGCACAGGGCATGCGGCTGGTGACCGCCATGCCGGCGATGGCGGCGGCCCTCCACCGCCTGGCGAACGGGCTCGAGCCGCTCGAGCCGCGCCCTGATCTCGACTGGCCCGCCGACTACCTGCGGATGATCACCGGCACCACACCACCGCCGACCCACGCCCGGGCCATCGAGCAGTACCTGATCGCCACCATCGACCACGGGTTCAACGCGTCGACGTTCACGGCGCGGGTCGTCGCCTCCACCGGAGCCGACCTGGGCGCGGCCATCACCGCCGCCATCGGCGCGCTGTCGGGACCGCTCCACGGCGGTGCCCCCTCACGTGCCCTCGACACCCTCGACGCCATCGGCAGCCCCGACCGCATCGACGAGTGGGTCCGGCCGCGGGTCGCCTCCGGCGAGCGGATCATGGGGTTCGGCCACGCGGTGTACGAGACGCTCGATCCCCGCTCCGAACCCCTCCACCGGGCCGCTCGGGAGATCGGGGGTGAGCTGGTCGACTTCGCCGAGCAGGTCGAGGCCCGGGTCATCGAGCTGCTCGGCGAGCTCAAGCCCGGTCGCAACCTCTACACCAACGTCGAGTACTGGGCGGGGGTGGCCATGGAGCTCGCCGGGGTCCCCCGCTCCCTCTTCACCCCGACCTTCGCCACCAGCCGGGCCATCGGCTGGGTCGCCCACGTGCTCGAACAGGTGGACGACAACAAGATCATCCGCCCGAGCGCCCGCTACATCGGGCCACCGGCGCCCGCCCCGCTGCCCTGACCAAGAGCGTGGCGGAGGAACGCCACCTGCAGGAGCAGGAGGTTCTCGGCCACCGCCTCCTGGGGTGTCATGTGGGTCACCCCCGACAACGGCAGCACGGTGTGGGGGCGCCCGGCTTCGAGCAACGCCCGGGACAGCTGCAGCGTGTGGGCCACGACCACGTTGTCGTCGGCCAGTCCGTGGATCAGCATCAGGGGACGCTCCAGTCCGCCCGCCAGCGGGGTCAGGTCGGTGCGCGCGTAGTGCTCGGGATCCTCGGCCGGATCGCCCAGGTAGCGCTCGGTGTAGGCGGTGTCATAGAGCCGCCAGTCGGTGACCGGCGCCCCCGCGACCGCCGCGTGGAACACGTCGGGGCGGGCCAGCACCGCCAGCGCCGCCAGGTACCCGCCGAACGACCACCCGCGGATGGCGACCCGGCCCAGATCCAGGCGCGGTTCGAGGTCCGCCGCGGCCTGGAGCGCGTCGACCTGGTCCTCGAGCACCGGGCCCGCCAGGTCGCCCCAGACTGCTCGCTCCCACTCAGGGCCCCTTCCGGGAGTTCCGCGACCGTCGACCACCAGCACCGCGAAGCCCTGGTCGGCCAACCACTGCGAGGTCGCGAAGGCACCCCGCGCCCGCAGCACCCGCTGAGCGTGGGGGCCGCCGTAGGGATCGAGCAGGACCGGGAGCTGGGCACCGCCGTCGTCGCCGGAGGAATCCGACGGCATGACCAGCGCCGCCCGCAGCT
>JBKGZW010000035.1:0-20675 GCA_046543225.1 Acidimicrobiales bacterium | reverse complement strand
GCGTCGGGTCAGGCTGAGTGCCAGTGCGGTGTCGGCGCGTCGATGCGGTCGAGCGACGAGGCGACGTGGCCGAATCGGTCGGTCGAGGCCTGCCAGTCCTGGCGGGCGTCGTCGATCTCGTCGCGGGTGCGGGCGACGAAGTTCCACCACATCAACAGGTCGTCGTCGAGTGGCGGGCCCCCGATGAGCATGACCCGGGCGTGCTCGTCGGTGGTGAGATCGAGCTCGTCGCGACCTTGGCCCAGATAGGCGAGCGCCCCGGCCATGACCTCGCTGTGGTCGATGGCGATGGACCCCTCGACCACGATGACGGCGTGCTCGAACCCGGGATCGAGCTCGGCCGCGACCGCCGACTCGAACACGATGTCGGCGCCCACCAGCGGCGCATCGGATCGGGCGGGCGAGGTCGCACCGGCGAAGGTGCCCATGAGCACCGTGGCCCGCCCACCCCCGTCGAGCTCGGCCTGGGGCAACGACGCGTGGTGCTCGAAGGCAGGGTCGCCGAAGCGGGTGCTGTCGGGCTGGGCGATCCACAACTGCACCCCGTGGAGCTCGCCGAACACGTCGTCGGGGGTCTCCTCGGCGTGGGAGACGCCACGTCCGGCGCTCATGAGGTTGAGCTGGCCGGGTCGGATGAGCTGTTCGGTACCGAGGCTGTCGCGATGGAGCACCTCGCCGTCGATGATCCAGGTCACCGTCTGGAGACCGATGTGGGGATGGGGCCCGACCGACATGGCGGCCACCTCGACATCGGTCGGTCCGAAGTGGTCGGCGAAGCACCAGGAGCCGACGGTTCGGCGGGCCCGGCGGGGGAGCACCCGAGACACGGGGAGTCCGCCCACCTCGGTGACCCGCCCTTCGATGACGTCGACACACGGCGGCTGTGCCCCGTCGTGAGGAGTGTCGATGTCGGTGTCGTCGGTGCTGACCGGTCCGCTCATGCGGGCGCTCCTCGCTGCGGGATGCCACCGCAGTATCGCAGCCGACGACGCCACCTCCACCGGGTCCGGTCGTAGGCTTCGACCATGCGAGCAGGGTCGGCTCCCGGGGGCGTGAACCCTGACGCGGGCACCGAGGGGCGCCGTCGCCTGGCGGTTCGGGTCACCAAGGACGCCGAACGCCAGATCCGGGGCGGCCACCCCTGGGTGTTCGACCGGTCGATCACCTCGGTGACCGATGGCGGTGCCCCCGGTGACCTGGCGGTGGTGTTCGACGCCAAGCGCCGGTTCCTGGCCATCGGCCTGTACGACCCGTCGTCGCCGATCCGGGTCCGGATCCTTCACCAGGGCGAACCGGCGCCGATCGACCGCGAGTGGTGGCACGCCCGTCTTCGCGATGCACTCGACCGGCGGGCCGAGCTGGCCGCGTCGCCCGACACCACCGGCTACCGCTGGGTCCACGGCGAGAACGACCGCTTGCCGGGGCTGGTGGTCGACCGCTACGGCGCCACGTCGGTGGTGAAGCTCTACAGCGCCGCGTGGTTTCCACACCTGCCGGCGGTGCTCGAGTCGCTCGTCGCGCTGGCCGAGCCCGAGTCGGTGGTGCTGCGCCTCGCCCGCAACGTCGTGCCCCGCGGCGACGGTCGAGGCGACCTGGCCGACGGGACGGCCCTGGCGGGTTCGCCGCCGCAGCGGCCGGTCGGCTTCCTCGAGCACGGTCTGGCGTTCGAGGCCGATGTGGTGCGGGGGCAGAAGACCGGCTTCTTCCTCGACCAACGGGACAACCGGGCACGGGTGGGGGACCTGGCCGAGGGTCGACGGGTCCTCGACGTGTTCTGCTGCACCGGTGGGTTCTCCGTGCACGCCGCCGCGGGTGGAGCCACCGAGGTGCACAGCGTGGACATCAGCCCCGGCGCGATCGAGGCCGCCACCCGGAACATGGACGCCAACCGCCATGTTCGGACCGTGGCCCGGTGTCGCCACGTGACCCTCGTCGGCGATGCCGCAGACCAGATGGCGGCGCTGGCCCGCTCGGGTGAGCGCTACGGCCTCGTGGTGCTCGACCCGCCCTCGTTGGCTTCGCGAGGACCACAGCGGGCAGCGGCGCTGGACGCCTACCGTCGCCTCGGCGAGCTGGCCACAGACCTGGTCGAACCTGGTGGCACGCTGGTGGCAGCCTCCTGCTCGAGTCGCATCGGTGCCGACGAGCATGCCGAGACGATCGCTGGGGCGGTGGCGCGTCGGGGTCGCACCCTGACCGGGGTCGTCCGCACCGGCCACGCCGTGGACCATCCCATCGGCTTCGCCGAGGGCGCCTATCTGAAGGCGATCATCGCCACCGTCACCTGAGGATCGGTCAGCGTCGCAGCGGCAATGGGAGCTGGTCGTGGCGACGGGCGCTGTCGGGGTTCAGCGACCGTCCCTCGCTGATGAGCGCGGTGGCGGTGTCGAGGTCCACCGGCCGGCTGAACAGGTAGCCCTGGCCGGTCGGGCACCCGGAGCGGACCAGGGCCTGGCCCTGGTGCAGCTCCTCGATGCCTTCGGCGATGCAGGCGGCGCCCAGCGACCGGCTGAGGTCGAGCATGCCCTGGACCAGCGGCGGCAGCGCGCCCCCCTCGATCGAGGCGACGTAGCCGCGGTCGATCTTGATGATGTCGACCGTGAACTGCTGGAGGTACGCGAGCGACGAGTAGCCGGTGCCGAAGTCGTCGATGGCGATCCTGATCCCGATGCCGCTGAGCGCTTGGAGGTGAGCGTTGGCCTCGGCGGGCTGATCGACGAGGACCGACTCGGTGAGCTCGAGCACCAGGAGCTCTGGATCCATGCCGCTGTGGTCGAGCGCGGTGAGGACCCGCCGGGTGAGACGGGGGTCGGCGAGCTGTCGCGCCGAGAGGTTGACCGACATCTCGAGCCCCGCCCGGTCGGGGAACTGCTGGGCCCAGGTGGCCGCGGTGGTGCACGCCGTGCGCAGCACCCAGTTCCCGATGTCGATGATCAGACCCGAGTCCTCCGCGATGGCGATGAAGTCACCGGGCATCAGCAGGCCGCGCCTGGGGTGGTTCCACCGGACCAGGGCCTCGAACCCCCGCAGGGACCCGGTGGCCAGGTCGACCAGGGGTTGGTAGTGGAGCACCAGCTCGTCGTTGGCGACCGCCGAGTGCAGGTCTGCTTCCAGCTGCCGGCGGTTCGTGGCCTCCTCGCCCATGGTGTGGGTGTAGGTGACGCGACGCCCACCGCCTTCTTGCTTGGCGCGATAGAGCGCCAGGTCCGCGTTGTGCAACAGTTCGTCACTGGTCATGGTCCGGTCGGCTCCGGCGACACCGATGCTTGCGCTCAGCGACACGAGGCTGGCATCCATCTCGAAGGGTTGCGCCAGCGTCGTCGCCACGCGCTCGACCGCCTCCTCGGTGGTGGGGTCGACCGCGCCGACGGCGTCGAAGAGGATCGCGAACTCGTCGCTGCCCAGTCGGGCGACGGTGTCGTCGGGTCGCACCTGGGCGCTCACCCGGGCCGCGGTCTCGCGCAGGAGGTCGTCGCCGGCGTGCTGTCCCAGTCGTTCGTTGACCTCCTTGAAGCCGTCGAGATCGCAGAACATCACGGTCACGACGCCCCCGTGGCGGTCGAGCCGGTTCAGGGCGTGGTCGACGCGGTTGCGGAACAGCGCCCGGTTGGCCAGGCCGGTGAGGCCGTCGTGGAAGACCCGGTGCTCGAGCTCGGCTTCGACCACCTTGCGTTCGGTGATGTCGCGGGCGTTCACCACCAAGCCACCGATCACTGGGTCGTGGGTGAGGTCGGTGATCCGTAGCTCCATCCAGCGTTGCGGGACGCCACCGTCCATGCGCCGTGCCTCTCCGGTCACCGCGTGGCCGGGGTGGGCCCTGGCCCCAGCGATCAGGGCCTCGAGGGCCGGCCGGTCGGCGGGGTGGATCAGACTCATGGGATTTGCGAGGACCTCGCGTTCCATGGCCGTGCCCTCGAGGCCGTTCAGCGCCCACGAGGTGTCCAGCACGGCGAGATCGTCGTCGAGGACGAGCACGACGTCGCTGGCGTTGAGCGCGAGGACCCGGAAGTAGTGCTCGCGGCGTTCGACCTCCTCGTGTGCCTCGTCGGCCCGCTTGGCGAGTCCGACGAAGCGCAGGATCACCAGGACCACCGTCGTCACGCCAGCAGCACCCATGACCGCACGGTTGGTGGGCTGGCCGAGGAGCTGGTTGGCGAAGACCACCGCGGGCACGACCATGAGGGCCACCGCGGCGGCGAGCGCGTGCGGGATCGTGAGGTGGGGGCGTTCGGAGTCGGCCGTCGAGTGATGCGTGGCGGCCCAGGCGACCGCGACCGCCAGCCCCAGGTAGGCCAGCAGCCAGAGCGAGTCGAGGGGTTGTGAGTGGTCGGGGTAGGAGTCGGTGGCGACGACGATCGCGTAGCCGACGTCGGCGATCATCAGCGAGAGGGCGGCGAGGCCCAGCCCCAGCGTCGACAGGGTGCGCTGTCCGCTGGTGATCGCCAGCTTCAGCACCAGGATCAGGACGACGGCGTCGGCGATCGGGTAGATGCTGGTGAGGACCAGGCCGAGGACCGGTTCGTCGCCACCGGACCAGATGGGGTCGATGATGAGCTGCCACACCAGGTAGCTGGCGCCGACGGCGGCCACGCCGGTGTCGAGCACCCGGCTGAGGTCGCCGCTGGCTGACTGCCGTCGAAGGACGCCCCACAGACCGGCGACCAGGGTGAGGTAGCCACCGAGATAGAAGACGTCGGCCACCGATGCGTTCGGGTCACCGCCGATGAGGTCGTAGGTGAGGTCGGCGACCAGCCAGAGGCCGATTGTGGAGGCCATGGCCAGCCACGGCCAGATCGGCGATGGCCGTCTGGTGGCCAGGCCACCGACGGCGAGCACGCCGCAGAGCAACGCCACCAGGTAGTAGAGGTTCACGACGGTACCGCCGGCCTCGAAGGCGGCAGGCACCGAGGCATGGACCACGATCAGGGTGGCGGGCACCACGACGAGGACCCAGAGGCGGGTGTTCACCCCCGTGTCGTCGGCGGGCGCCAGCTGCTGGTGAGGGTAACGCCCAGATTGGGCCGAAGGCCACCGTCTGAGGATCAGAGCCCCAACACCGCCCGGGCGATGAGGAAGTAGATGATCAGACCGGTGGCGTCGACGAGGGTCGTGATGAACGGGGCCGACACGACCGCAGGGTCGACGCCCGCCTGCTTGGCGAGGAGCGGCAGTGCCGAACCGGCGAGGGTGGCCCAGGTGCAGATGGTCACCAGCGTGAGCGAGACGATGGTGGCGATGTCGGGCTCCCACAGCATGGCGACGGGGACGAACGCCGCGCCGCCGAGCATGGCGCCGAGCATGACGCCGACCCGTGTCTCGCGCCAGACGATCCGGGGGAGGTCGGACCACCGGACCTCGCCGACGGCCATGGCGCGGATGACCGCGGTGGACGCCTGGGCACCGGAGTTGCCCCCGGTGCCGATCAGCAGGGGGACGAACAGGGCGAGCACCGTGACCTGTTGGAGGGTGCCCTCGAAGCGTTCGAGCACGGTGACGGTGAGCCCGGCGCCGAGGATCAGCACCAGGAGCCAGGCGGCGCGGACCCTGGCCAGGCCGAACGCCGACACCGCCAGATAGGGCTTGCGCAGGGGACTGTGTCCGGCGGTGAGGGCGAAGTCCTCGGTGTCCTCGGTCTCGAGGATGGTCATGGCGTCGTCGACGGTGATCACTCCGACGAGGCGGGCCTCGGAGTCGACGACGGGGAGGGCGATGGCGCCGACCTCGCGCATGAGCCGGGCGGCTTCCTCCCGGTCGGTGTCGGTGGTGACCATGTGCACGTCGGTGTTCATGAGCTCGCCGACCTCCACCGTGGGTGAGGCGAGCACCAGCGACCGCAGCCCGGTGACGCCGATGAGGTGGCGCTCGTCGTCGAGCACGGGCAGGGCGTAGATGGTCTCGGCGTCGGGACCCTCGCGGCGGATCTTGGCCATGGCATCGCCGACGGTCATGCTGGCCCGCAGCGACACGAACTCGGGGCTCATGTGGCGGCCGGCCGACTCCTCGGGGTAGCCCATGAGCACGGTGGTGAGCGAGCGCTCGTCGGAGCTGAGCTGGGTGAGGAGCCGCTTGGCCACCGTGGCCGGCATCTCGTCGAGCAGCCGGACCCGGTCGTCGGGGTCCAGCTCCTCCAGGAGGTGGCGGACCCGATGGTCGAGCAACCCGTCGAGGACCAGCTGTTGGTGGTGGGGGTCGAGCGCTTCGAAGACCTCGAGCGCCCGGTTGCGGGGAAGCAGGCGGAAGGTGATGCCCATCTGGGCCGGGTCGAGCCGGGTGAGCTCGTCAGCGATGTCGAGCGTGTTGTTCTCGTTCAACCACGCGGCGATGGCCGCCGTGTCGTCAGCTTCGACGAGTTCGTCGAGCGCGGGTGGGGTCATGGCGGTGTCTCCTGGTGGAGGCCTACCAGCGAGCGTGCCAGGTCAACGAGTCGGGCGCGCCCACCGAGGCGAGGTCGGACACGGGGCGGGGCGCATCGCGCCCTGGGGTTGGGGCGGGTTCTCCACGGGTGTCTCGCTCACCTCCTCCACCGGTCGACGACGGGATGCACGCTGGTGGGCGCAGAGACAGTGTGGCGGCGCCGGCCGGGAGCCGCAACCGGTGTCGGGTGGGGGCGCCGGTCAGGCGACGGGCTCGTAGCCGGCCTCGACGATGGCGGCGCGCACCGCGGGCTCGTCCACGTTCGACCCGCTGACCTCGACCCGACCCTGGTCGAGGTCGACCGCGACGTCGTCGACCCCGTCGAGCTCGGTGACGGCGTCGGTCACGGCGCGGACGCAGTGGTCGCAGGTCATCCCGTGCACGGTGACGGTCAGCTCTGCCATCGGTCCTCCTCGATACCTGGTAGGGGTATCCAACCTAGCGGACCGTCGGCGAAACGTCGCCGGGCCAGCTCGGTGGGGAGCTGGCCCGGCGACATCGAGTGGTCGAGCCCGGCGTCGATCCGGGGACCTTCCGCTTTTCAGGCGGACGCTCTGCCTACTGAGCTACTCGACCCTTCTGGCCCCGCTGCCCCCTGGTGGGGGCGGCGAGGGTGGCGGTCCCGACGGGATTTGAACCCGCGACCTCTGGCTTGACAGGCCAGCGTGCACTCCAAACTGCACCACGGGACCTCGGTTCCCCCGACCAGCGAGGGAACAGTACCCCCAACGGGATTTGAACCCGTGTTACCTCCTTGAAAGGGAGGCGTCCTAGGCCGCTGGACGATGGGGGCTCGCTCTCGATGAGGGCTCCGTCACTCTAGCAGTGCGCCCGCGCCGGTCTGCCAATGCGGCAGGATGCACCCATGGCCGTTTCGTGTCGAAGGGTGAGGTGAGCATGGACATCCTGCCCAGCCGTTCGCCGCGGGTGATCGTCCTGGCCGTGGTGGTGGTCGTGGCCGCCATCGGTGCGGTCGTGTGGTTCGTCCTGGTCGACCGGGGACCGGATCATCCCGACGCGTGGGACCCGGCGGTGGTCGACCTGGTGGACTTCGTCGAGACCGAGCGGGGTCGCGGCTTCGCGCACCCGGTCCGGATCGACGTGGTCTCCGACGCCGAGTTCGCCGCCGCGGTGGGTGCGGATGCCGACGGGCCCACCGGGGACGAGCGGATCGACATCGAGGCCACGCTCGACCTGGCGAGGTCGCTCGCCCTCGTCACCGATGCCGACGACACCGATGCGGTGGTGGCCGACGTCGCGACCGAGGTCCTGGTCGAGCACCGCACGGCGCGCTACCTGGTGGGCGAGGAGCGGATCGTCGTGCGCGATCGGGGCGGGGACGGATTCGACCTGGTCACCGAGGTCGAGCTGGTCGCCGCCCTGGGGATGGCCTGGCACGACCAACGCTTCGGGCTCTCGGACGCGTCGACCTTCGATGGGTCGCGCCGCGGGGCCGGGGCCCGGGGGGTGGCCGTCGGAGCCGGCGACGTCATGGCCTTCCGCTATGTCGCCGAGCTCGATGCCGACGACGCGGAGGAGTGGGACGCGCACGAGGACGACACCGGAGGTGACGGCCCGGTGGACCTGGTCGCCACCCTGGCCACCCTGCCCGAGGCCTTGGGTGGTCCGCTCCTCGAACTGGCGCTGGCCGATGCCAGCGCCGACGACGACGAGCGCGAGCTGAACTGGAGCACCGTCGACGCCCTGCTCACCGGGTTGCCCCGCACCGAGCTGGAGCTGCTCGACCCCTGGATCGGGTTCGAGGGGTTCGAGCGGGTCGGCGTGCCGACCCCGTCGGTTCCCGAGGGCGCCGAGGTGCTCGCCGAGGGCAACATCGGCGCCGCGACCCTCTATGTGCTGCTGTCGTTGCGCGTCGACGCCCTCGACGCGCTGGAGGCCGCGGGGGAGTGGGCCGGCGACATCCATGTGGTCACTCGCGACCCGGACGGTCGACGCTGCGTGGCGCTCGCGGTGGTCGGGCGCGACGGGATCGGTTCGGACCTGTTCGAGGAGCAGTTCGAGGCGTGGGCGACCGCGGCTCCGTCGGACGCGGATGCGTCGGTCGAACGCCAGAACCGGGTGGTCACGTTGCGGTCCTGTGAGGTGGAGCCCGGCGTGGCCCCCGAGCTGGTGGTCGAGCCCGGTGTCGCCGCATCGGTGCCGGTGATCCGCACGCGGCTGCTGGCCGAGCTGCGCTTCGACGACGCCACCCGCGCCGAGGCCGAGTGCGTCGCCGACCTGGCGCTGGACGGTCTGGCGCTGCTGACCCCCGACGATGATGACGACGGCGTCGACGAGGGCGGCGATCGCTTCGAGGTGCTGTTGCGGGACTCGCTGCGAGCCTGCCGTCGACGGTAGGGCGTCGGTTCAGGCGCCCTCGAGCGCGTTGACGATGTCGTCCAACAAGATGGTGAGCACCTGGTAGAGCTGAACGACCGGGAACCGCGGGTCGTCGTCGTCGATGTCGAGGTCGTCCTCCTCGTCGAGCCCCAGCGAGGTCCCGAGCACGAGCCGCAGGGCGTTGACGGTGGTCAGCCAGGCTCCGAGCTGGTCCTCGGTCAGCTCGTCGGCGTCGATGGTCTCGGCGATGAGGACGATCCCCGCCTGGTGGCGATCGACCAGTTCGCCGCGGATCAGCGCCTGATAGCCGGCCTCGCGGTCGGGGTCGTCGGGATAGGCCACGGGAAAGACGCGGCGGACCGCGTCGTGGTTGCTCGTCAGCAGGTCCCGCAGCTCGTCGCCCAGGTGCAGCAGCGCCTGGCGGACACCGTCGGGGAGGTCGAGGGTGAACCGTCCCTGACGGTCGCGCGCCACCCAGGGTTTGCGGAACAGGCGGCGCATCGCTCAGTCCTGCTGCATCGTGGCCCAGAGGCCGTGCTCGTGGAGCCGGAAGACGTCGATCTCGGCTTCCTCGCGGGTGCCGTTGGAGACCACCGCCCTGCCCTCGTGGTGCACCTGCATCATGAGCCGGGTGGCCTTCTCGCGGCTGTAGCCGAAGAGCTTCTGGAACACGAAGGTCACATACGACATGAGGTTGATCGGGTCGTTCCAGACGATGACGACCCACGGCGGGTCGAGCTCGCTGTCGCGGTCGGTGACCGGGTCGTCCAGTTCGACGGGGGCGGTGGAGCTCATGGTGCGATCGGCGGGGTGAGGGGATCGGCGGGCGCGTCCAGGGTCCCATCGACGCTGGCGCCGCGCTCGGTCGCGGGCTCGTCGGGCTGCTCGTGTCGGCGGTGTTCGAGCACGAACCAGACGGTGGTGCCGAGCACCGCCATCGAACCGGCCACGTGCAGGAACACGACCAGCTCCGGCACGCCGTTGAGGTACTGGTAGTAGCCGATCGCGCCCTGGACGATCACCGCCTGCAGGGTGATGGTCGCCGCCCGCAGGAGCCGGTGCGCGCCCGGCTTCGTGCGCACCGCCTGGATGGTGACGAGCAGCACCGCGAGGAACACCAGGGCAGTGACGGCGTGGATGCGGGCGACGGTGGGGACATAGAAGCCGAGCCGTTCGGCCTGTGCGTCGCCGCCGTGGGGCCCCGAGGCGGTGACCACGGTGCCGGTGAGCAGGACCGCGGCGAGCACCCAGGCCAGGGCGACGTTGAGCCGGGCGCTGATGGCCGACACCGCGCTCGTCGAGGCGGGATCCTCGCGGGTGGCGACCGTCGCCCGGTGGTGGAGGGTCACCGCGATCCAGATCAGGATCATCGACAACAGGAAGTGGGCCATGACGACCGGGGGCCACAGGTCGGTCCGCACGGTGATGCCGCCGAGCACGATCTGTGCCGCGGTGATGGCGGTGATCCACCACACCAGGTCGAGCAGGTCTCGTCGGTAGGGGACACGTCGCAGCGCGCCCCAGATCGCCAGCACCACGGTGGCGACCACCACGAACGAGACACATCGGTTGATGAACTCGATCATCGGATGGAGCTCGAGCGGCGCCACCAGACGGTCCTGCTCGCACCTCGGCCAGTCCGAGCAGCCGAGACCGGAGCCGGTGAGGCGCACGGCCGCACCCGACAGGACGATCAGGATCTGAGCGGCGAGGACGGCCAGGGTGATCCGCCGGAACGAGATCGGAGACACCTGGCGCGGAGCCGAGTTCGGGTCGCGAGCCACCCTCCGATGCTACGGGTCGGCGGCCCCGGTGAGCCAGGTCGGCTTGGCCCCGGCAGACACGCCGCCGTAGCCTGCGGTGGTGCTCCGGACCGCGTCCCCATCGCTCCGCGCACGGCTCGCTGCCTACGTGGCGCTCACCAAGCCCAGGATCATCGAGCTGCTGCTCGTGACCACGGTCCCGACGATGGTGGTCGCCCAGCGCGGTCTGCCGTCGCTGTGGCTCATCGTCGCCACCGTCGTCGGCGGGACCCTGGCCGCGGGTGGGGCGAACGCCATCAACATGTACGTCGATCGCGACATCGATGCGGTCATGGAGCGGACCAAGAACCGCCCGCTCGTCACCGGCATCATCACGCCCCGCAGCGCCCTCGTGTTCGCCGTGGGCATCGAGATCGTGGCGTTCCTGTGGCTGTGGGCGCTGGTGAACCTGTTGAGTGCGGTGCTCGCGGTCAGCGCCTGCCTGTTCTATGTCTTCGTGTACACGCTGTGGCTCAAGCGCAGCTCCGAACGCAACATCGTCATCGGTGGAGCAGCGGGCGCGGTGCCGGTCCTGGTCGGGTGGTCGGCGGTCACCAACTCGCTCGACTGGCCCCCGGTGGTGCTCTTCGCCGTCATCTTCTACTGGACCCCTCCCCACTTCTGGGCCCTGGCGGTCAAGTACAAGGACGACTACAGCGCGGCCAACGTCCCCATGTTGCCGTCGGTGGCCAGCCTGCGGACCACCTCGATCCGCATCATCGGCTACACCCTGGTGCTCTGGGCGCTCACGCTGCTGTTCTGGCCGGTGGCGGACATGGGCTGGATCTATGGAGGGAGCGCCGTGGTGCTCGGCGGGGCCTTCACCTGGTTCGCCGTCGAGCTGTACCGCCAGCCCGACACCCGCAACGCCATGCGGCTCTTCGGCTGGTCGATCACCTATGTCATGTTGCTGTTCGGCGCCATGACCCTGGATGTCTTCGTGGTGGTCCCCACGTGATCGGCGCGGTTCGCGAGGTGTCAGTTCGAAGCGGGGGAGCGGTCCTGTGTAATGTCCGGCTCCGTAGTTGTTCCCACTCTGACGAGGTGCTCTGTTCGTCGCGGGGGTCGCGGGTCGGTCCCGCGAACCGTGTGGCCGGTGGAGCACCGCTCACCCCGTCGAGGCACGCGCATCAATGACGATCACCGAGACCGCACCGGAGGCCGAGGCGACCGAGGCCGCAGCAGGCCAGGCACGTCCCGACAGCGACCTGGCGTCGGTCGTCGCCACCGGTGATCACAAGCGCATCGGCCGGATGTTCCTCGGGGTGTCGATCCTCGGGTTGATCGCCACCCTCGTCACCGGTCTGGTGATCGACCTCGAGCGCATCTCCAACACCTCGTTCGAGATCGTCACCGCCGACTCGGTGGCCCAGGTCATGGGCTTCCACCGGTTGGGCCTGCTGCTCCTGTTCGCCCTGCCCGCCCTGCTGGGGCTGGCCATGGTGGTCGTCCCCCTCCAGGTGGGCGCGTCCACGCTCGCCTTCGGCCGGGCCGCCGCGCTCTCGCTGTGGGGATGGGTGCTCGGCGCCGGGCTGTGGATCGCCGGCTCCCTCCTCGGCGGCGGGCCCGGCGGTTCCGATCTGGAGGGCACCGACCTGTGGATCCTGGCCACCGGCCTGCTCATCGTCTCGCTGTTGCTGGCCACGGTCTGTGTGCTCACCACCATCTTGGGCCTGCGCACCACCGGCATGACGTTGCGCCGGGTGCCGGCGTTCACCTTCTCGATGCTGGTCGCGGGGTCGATCTGGCTGCTCACCCTGCCGGTGGCGGTCGCCAACCTGGCCCTCATCTACCTCGACCACCGCCACGCCCAGGTGCTGTGGGGCGCCAACGACGCCATCCTCGGCCAGCTCAGCTGGGTGATGAGCCAGCCCCAGATCTATGCCGTGGCCATCCCGGTGCTGGGCATCGCCGCCGACCAGATCCCGGTGTTCGCCCGGGCCCGGCAGCGCTTCATCGACGTGCTCTTCGTCGCCCTCGGCCTGTTCGGGGTGCTGTCGATCGGTGCGTGGGCCCAGCCGGCGCTGGTGCCCACCGACCTCTTCGACGAACCGCTCTATGTCGGGTTCGGGATCCTGGCGATCCTGCCGGTGCTGATGGTGCTGGCCCTCGGCGGCGACACGATGCAGCAGGGCAAGGTCCGTCCCGCGGGTTCGCTGATCATGGCGCTGTGCGCCGGGCTGGTGCTGCTCGGCGCCACCGTCGCCGGGGCGCTCGCGGTGATCGAACCGCTCGAGCTCAGCGGCACCACCTGGCAGGTGGGCCAGATGCAGCTCACCGTGCTCGCCGTGGCCCTGGCGGTGTTCTCCGGCGTCTGGTACTGGGCACCCAAGCTCTACGGGCGGGTGCTCACCGATGGAGCGGCCAAGGTTCTCGGTCCGTTGCTGTTCATCGGGGCGTTCGTGTCCACGGTCCCACTGATGGTCGCCGGCGCGCTCGACCAGCTCGACGTGGTGCCCCCCGGCGAGGTCGACGATCCGATCACCGCGCTCAACTCGGTGGCCGCCGCCGGCACCGTCATCGCCCTGCTCGCCGTGCTCGCGCTGACCGCGGCGATGCTGCGGGGCCGCGGGAGCGCCGGGGCCCCCGACGACCCGTGGGGCGGCCACACCCTCGAGTGGGCCACCACCTCGCCGCCGCCGATCGGCAACTTCGCCGAGGCGCCGGTCGTGGAGGACGAGCGTCCCCTGTTCACCGAAGCCGCCGAGGAGGATGGGTCGCCATGACCGCATTCGTCACCGACGTCGTTCCGGCCGACCCGCCGGAGGCGCCGCGGGCCCGCCCCCGGGTGGTGCTCATCGGCACCGCACTGTCCATCGCCGCCATCGCGGCGATGTTCGTCGGCCTGTTCGCCGCGTACTTCACGATGCGCAGCGAGACCATCGCCAGTGGCAGCGAGTGGGTCCCCGGCGGCGCCGGCACCATCCCGCTCGCGCCGGCGTCGGTCATGTTCGTCACCCTGGTCATGACCTCGATCACCGTGCACTGGGCGGTGTGGGCCATCAGCCGAGACGATCGCGCCAACACCTGGCTCGCCCTCGGTCTCACCCTCATGCTCTCCGCCGCGTTCTTGAACCAGGCGGCGTTCCTCTACGGCCAGATGGGGTGGGAGATCGCGGGCGACCTCGCGGTGCAGGCGGTGCTCATCTACGCCATCACCGGGGCCCAGATCCTCATGCTGGTGGTGGCCATGGTCTTCCTGGCCCTCATGGCGGTGCGGGCCATGGCCGGCGGCTACTCGTCCCGCGACAGCGAGGGTCTGGTCGCCGCATCGCTCTTCTGGCACGCCGCCGTCGTCGCCTATGCGGTCGTCTGGACCGCCATCTACCAGATCAAGTAAGGCACACGATGATCACACTCGGAGCCAAGCTCTACTTCGGACTGACCGCAGCGGCCCTCGTCGCGGCCTTCGTGCTCGGGCTCGCCAGCGGCGGCACGCCGCTCGGGGTCATCAGCTTCGCGTGGTCCGGTCCGGTGGGCGACCAGTTCGGCTACACCGTCCTGGTCGGTCTCGCCGCCATCTCGTTCTTCCTCGCGATCGTGATCGTGGCGTTCCGCGACGCCGACGCCGAAGCGGTGGCCGAGGTGGCCGGAACCGACACCTTGCCCGAGGTCGTGCCGCCCGCCCACCTGTCGCCATGGCCGATCGTCGCCGCCTTCGGTGTGGCCACGCTGCTCGTCGGCCTGGTGGTCGACCTCGTGCTGGCCGGCATCGGGATCGTGCTGCTGGCCGCCGCCGCCGTCGAGTGGACCGTCGGCGCCTGGTCGGATCGCGCCACCGGTGATCCCGACGCCAACCGGGCGTTGCGCAACCGGCTCATGGCGCCGATCGAGACCCCCGCCGCGTCGGTGTTCGGGGTGTTCCTCTTCGTGTTCTTCGCGTCACGGTTGCTGCTGGCGGTCTCCAAGTGGGGCGCCATCGGCATCTTCGGCGCCTCGGCGGTGGTCATCCTGGCGGTCGCCGCGTTCGTGGCCACCCGCCCGAGCCTCGATCGTTCGCTGGTCACCGGGGCGCTGCTGGTGGGAGGCCTGCTGCTCATCGGCGGCGGCATCGCCGGTCTGGCGGCCGGCGAGCGAGAATTTCACGATCTCGGCTCCGAGGGCGAGAATGGGCACGTCGAGACCGACGACACCGAGACCGACGACACCGAGGGCGACGCCGAGGGCGACGCCACTGACGACGACACGACCGCTGGAGACACCGAGGAATGAGCCTGCGCAGCGCTGATACCACTGCCCGTTCCCGACGGTCGCCATGGGTCGTGCTCGGACTCGCCGGACTCGTGCTGGTGCTCGCCGGCTGTGCCTCGAACGCGCCGCTCGACACCTTCCAGCCCGAGGGGTCCGAAGCCCGCACCATCATGGACCTCGTCCTCCCGGTCTTCCTCGTGGCCGCGGTCGTGTTCGTCCTGGTCGAGGGCGCCATCGTGTTCATCCTGTGGAAGTTCCGCCAGCGCAAGAACGACGAGGACCCCGACGACCTCCCGCCGCAGGTGCACGGCAACACCCGCCTCGAGGTCGGCTGGACCGTCCTGCCCGCGGTCATCCTCGCCCCCATCGCCGTGCTCACCGTCCTCACCATCTTCGACCTCGAGGAGCGCACCGCCGACGCCGTGGAGGTCGAGGTCGTCGGCAACCAGTGGTGGTGGCAGTTCAACTACGACATCGACGAGGACGGCGAGCCCGACATCGTCACCGCCACCGAGATGGTCGTCCCGGCGGGCCGCCAGATCAACCTGTCCATCACGTCCAACGACGTGGTCCACAGCTTCTGGATCCCACGCCTCAACGGCAAGCGCGACGCGGTCCCCGGACGGACCCACACCTGGAGCATCCAGACCGACGAGCCGGGATACTTCTGGGGTCAGTGCACCGAGTTCTGCGGGTTGAGCCACGCCGAGATGCGCATGCGGGTCGTCGCCCTGCCTCCCGACGAGTACGACGAGTGGGTCCAGACCCAGATGCAACCCGCTCCCGAGCCCCAGACCGCAGCACAACAGCGCGGCCAGGACACCTTCGCCCAGCTGTGCTCGAGCTGTCACCGGATCGACGGACTTCCCGAGGAGGCCCAGCCGTCCGAGGACGACCACCCGCTGGTGGCGGGCGTCGCCCCCGACCTCACCCACTTCGCCTCGCGGCGGGCCTACGCCGGGGGCATCTTCGAGCTCTACAACGACGACATGACCGTCGACCGCGGTCAGCTCGAAGCGTGGCTGCGCGACCCACCGGGTCAGAAGGCGATGTACCCCGAAGGCGACCGCGGCATGCCGGACCTGGGCCTCACCGAACCCCAGATCGACGACCTCGTCGACTACCTGCTGTCCACCTCCCCCGACGGACCGGTCTGGACCGGTCCGCGCAACGACTGACGGAGTCTGCATGGCCATCACCGAGGAACGACCCCTGGCGCTGCCATCCGGTGGTCAGGTCCGGCCCGAGCCGGTCCTCGGCGTGTTCCGCCGTCCCACGACCACCACCGGCTGGCGAAGCTGGCTGACCACGGTCGACCACAAGAAGATCGGCATCATGTACGGCGCGGCGGCGCTGTTCTTCCTGATCGTCGGCGGTATCGAGGCGCTGCTCATCCGGATCCAGCTCGCGGCGCCCAACGGCACGTTCCTGTCGGCCGACGCCTACAACCAGGTGTTCACCATGCACGGCACCACCATGATCTTCCTCACGGTGATGCCCATCGGCGCCGCGTTCGCCAACTACCTCATCCCGTTGCAGATCGGCGCCCGCGACGTCGCGTTCCCCCGCATCAACGCCTTCAGCTTCTGGTCGTTCCTGATGGGCGGCATCTTCTTGAACACGTCGTGGTTCCTCGGCGGGGCTCCCGACGGAGGCTGGTTCAACTACGCCCCCAACTCGGGCGTGATCTTCTCGCCCACCCACGGGATCGACTTCTGGAACCTCGGGCTCATCATCGCCGGGTTCGCGTCGCTGGCCGGTGCGGTCAACCTCATCACCACCGTGATCAACATGCGGGCCCCGGGCATGTCGCTCATGAAGATGCCGATCTTCACCTGGATGGCGCTGGTCACCCAGTTCCTGCTGCTGTTCGCCATCCCGGTGCTCACCGTCGCCCAGGTGCTGTTGGCGATGGACCGCCTCTACGACGCCAACTTCTTCAACGTCGAGGCCGGCGCCGACCCATTGCTGTGGCAGCACCTGTTCTGGATCTTCGGGCACCCCGAGGTCTACCTGATGATCCTGCCCGCGTTCGGCATCGTGTCCGAGATCCTGCCGGTGTTCTCGCGCAAGCCGATCTTCGGCTATCCGTTCATCGTGTTCTCGGGCATCGCCATCGGCTTCATGGGCTTCGGCGTGTGGGCCCACCACATGTTCTCCGCCGGCATCGGCCCGCTCTCGGTCGCCGCCTTCTCGCTGTCCACCATGTTCATCGCCGTGCCGACCGGTGTGAAGATCCTCAACTGGACCGCCACCATGTGGGGCGGGAAGCTGCGCTTCGACACCCCCATGCTGTTCGCCATCGGCCTGGTCACCATGTTCACCATCGGTGGCCTCTCGGGTGTCACCCACTCGATCGCCCCGGCCGACACCCAGCAGACCGACACCTACTACATCGTCGCCCACTTCCACTACGTGCTCTTCGGCGGCGCCTTCTTCGGGTTCATGGGCGGCTTCTACTACTGGTGGCCAAAGGCGTTCGGCTACCGGCTCAGCGAGACGTGGGGCAAGCTCAACTTCTGGACCCTGCTCATCGGCTTCAACGTCACCTTCGGACCGATGCACATCCTGGGCCTGCAGGGCATGAGCCGCCGGGTGTGGACCTACGACGGCGGCTACGGGTTCAGCCTGTGGAACATGGTCGCCACCGTCGGGTCGTTCATCATCGCCCTGTCGGTGCTGAGCTTTGTGATCAACGTCTTCTACAGCAAGAAGAAGGCGTCGAGCCTGCCGCCGGTCGGGCCCGATCCGTGGGACTCGCGCACCATCGAGTGGATGGTGCCCTCGCCCACCCCCGAGCACAACTTCGACGAGGTCCCCACCGTGACCCAGCTCGACGAGTTCTGGCACCGCAAGTACGCCGAGGACGACGACGGTCGGGTCCGACGGATCGCCACCGGCGACGAGGTCGCCCAGACCGGTGACGGCACCGGGGTGCACCTGCCGTCGCCGTCGTACTGGCCGCTGGTCGTCACCGTGTCGTTCCCGATCATCGGCTACGGCCTCCTCTACACGCTGTGGCTCTCCCTGGTGGGTGCGATCATCCTGCTGGTGGGTCTCTACGGCTGGGTCATCGAACCGCCCGACGACATCGACCAGCCCCACGGTCCCGACCACGACCACGGCGACGACGAGCCCACCGCCGCCGAGGCATCCGACGAGGACGAGGGCGACGCCGAGGAGGCCGACGACGCCACGAGCGACGAGGCCGCCGAGTCCGAGGAGGCCCCCGTTGGCTGAGACGACCCTCACCGCTCCCGAAGCGGGATATGACCCCGACCATCACATGGGCGAGCACGCCACCACCACCGGCATCTCCAACAACAAGCTGGCGATGTGGGTGTTCCTCGGTTCCGAGTGCATGCTCTTCGGCGGGCTGATCTCCACCTACCTGCTCTACAAGGATCGGGTCCCCGAGGGCGGCATCACCGGCCGCGACGTGTTCGACATCCCGTTCACCTCGATCAGCTCGTTCGTGCTGCTGATGAGCTCGCTCACCATGGTGCTGGCCCTGTCGGCCATCCAGCGAGCCGATCATCGGGCGTTTCGCACCTGGGTGCTCACCACGGCGCTGCTCGGGTCGACCTTCATCGCCGGTCAGGTCTATGAGTTCACCGCCTTCTACCGCGAGGGACTCGGTTTCACCACCAGCATCTTCGGCTCGGCCTTCTACACCCTCACCGGGTTCCACGGTGTGCACGTCACCGTCGGCATCGTCATGTTGCTGTCGCTGTTCGTGCTCTCCATCCGCGGTCGCCTCGCGTCCTCACGAGCCGAGGCCGTCGAGATCGTCGGCCTGTACTGGCACTTCGTCGACATCGTGTGGATCCTCATCTTCACGATCGTCTACCTCATCCCCTAGGAGCCCCGATGTCTGCCGTCGACGCCCCCGCACCGGACGAGGTCCACGACACCGAACACGAGGGACACGACCATCCCTCCGACAAGACCTACGTCAAGATCGCCATCATCCTGGCCATCCTGACCGCGGCCGAGATCGCCACCTATCCGGCCGAGGACGCCTTGGGCTCGGCGGTCATCCCGATCCTCCTCGTGCTGATGGTGGTCAAGTTCTGGTACGTGGCCGCGTTCTTCATGCACCTCAGGTTCGACACCCGCATGTTCAGCTGGATGTTCGTGTCCGGGATCGTGTTCGCGGTCGCGGTCTATGTCGTGACCCTGCTCACGTTCCACTTCTTCGTCTGAGGGCCTGAACCCGACGGCTCACTCCCAGCGGAACCAGCGGGCGGCCGCGCCGGGGGCCACGATCGCCCACAGCGCAAGCACCGCCCACGCCGAGGGGCTCGCACCGGTCCCGGTGTCGAACCCCGCCCGCAACAGCTCGGCCAGGGCGGCGGTGGGCAACAGCGCGGCAGCGGTCGCGAGCGGTCCTGGCAGCGACTCGAGCGGGATGACCAGGTCGCCGAAGAGCAACAGCACCACGTAGACGCCGTTGGCGGCGGCGAGGGTGACCAGCCCGGGAAGGGTTCCGGCCATCACCAGAGCGAGCCCGGCGAAGGCGACGGTGGCCAGTCCCAGCCCACCGAGGAGGGCGACGGGGTCGGCCTCGGGTCGCCAGCCGAGCGCGACCGCCACCCCGACCAGCGCCACGAACTGGATCGCCATCACCATCAGCACCGAGGCGGTCTTGGCAGCGAGGAGTCGGGAACGCCCCAGCGGGGTGGCGCCGAGACGCTTGAGCACCCCGTACTGGCGGTCGAAGCCGGTGGCGATGGCGAGGCTGGTGAACGCGGTGGACAGCACGGCCAGAGCGAGCACCCCCGGCGCGAGGAAGTCGATCGGCTCGTCGGTGCCCTCGGGCACGGGCAGGACCTCGACCAGCGAGAAGAAGGCCAGGATCAGCACCGGGATGGCGAGGGTGAGCAGGAGCTGCTCGCCGTTGCGGAGGGTGAGGGCCAGCTCGATCCGGGTCTGGGCGGCCAGGGCCTTCACGGCTGATCCCCTGCGCCGGGCGTTGTGGGGTCTTCGGTGAGGCGGACGAACACGTCCTCGAGTCGTTGCCGTCCCGCCCGCAGGTCGGCCAGGGGCAGGTCGCGCTCGGCCAGCCACGCGGTGAGACGGGCGACGGTGGTCGGATCGCCCGGGTGTTCGACCACGTACTCGCCCGGCGTCGGTTCGTGGACCGCGGCACCGAGGTGGCCGGCCAGTGCCGCGGTGTCGAGGCCGGGCGCGGCGCCGAAGCGGAGCTCGGGTGGCCCCCCGGTGTCGGTCAGCTCGGTGGGGGTGCC
Organism: Acidimicrobiales bacterium; assembly: GCA_046543225.1. Lineage (GTDB taxonomy): Bacteria > Actinomycetota > Acidimicrobiia > Acidimicrobiales > SKKL01 > SKKL01. Next base: position 679 of record JBKGZW010000035.1, on the reverse strand, counting down.
GGCGGCGACCACCCGTCCGTGATCGATGATGACGAGGTGGTCGGCCAGGGCTTCGGCTTCGCCCAGATCGTGGGTGGTGAGCAGGACGGTGACCCCGGCGTCTTGCAGCTCGCGGACGAGGTCGTGCACCAGGCGGCGGCCGGAGACGTCGAGCCCGGCGGTGGGTTCGTCGAGGAACACCAGGTCGGGTCGCCCGACCAGGGCGAGGGCCAGCGACAGGCGTTGCTGCTCGCCTCCCGACAGCGTTCGCCACAGCGCTCGGCGTCGATCGGCCAGGCCCACCCGGTCGATCAGCTCGTCGGGATCGAGCGGAGCGTCGTAGTAGGCGGCGAAGAGCCGGACCGCCTCGGCCACCCGGATCGCCCGGTAGACGCCGCCGGCCTGGAGCATGACCCCGACCCGCACGACCAGGGCCCGGTGGTCGGCGATCGGGTCGAGCCCCAGCACTCGGGCACGGCCCTCGTCGGGGCGCCGGAAGCCTTCGAGCGCCTCGATGGTCGAGGTCTTGCCCGCCCCGTTGGGCCCGAGCACCGCGGTGACCGCACCGGCGGGGGCGTCGAAGGACACGTGGTCGACCGCGACCAGCTCGCCGTAGCGGATCACCAGGTCGTCGACCTCGATCGCGGCACCAGTCACAGCCGCCGAACCTAGTGGTCCGCCGCTCGCCGACCCCAGCGGA
>JBKGZW010000215.1:0-4479 GCA_046543225.1 Acidimicrobiales bacterium | reverse complement strand
GCGCCGGGGGGTTCGACCCGGTCCTGACCGAGGATCTCCGGTCGCTCGACGAGGTCGCGGCCGCGTCCGGCGCCCGGGTCGCCCCCGCCGAGGTCGACGAGTCGGTCGTGCAGCTCCTCGCTGTCGATCCCTCGGTGATCGACGACGTCTTCGACGTCGGGGTGGTTGCGGGGTCGCTCGACGGGCTCGACGCCGAAGGCATCGCGGTGTGGGACGACAAGGCGGTCGAGGAGGGATGGGAGGTGGGCGACGCGGTGACGGTCCGGTTCGCGGAGACGGGGGTGCAGGAGTTTCGCATCGCCGTGCTGTTCGACAACCGTGAACTGGTGGGCACGACCTATGCCATGGGGATCGAGGCCTTCGACGCGAACCTCCGCGTGCAGCTCGACACGTCGATCTTCGTGGCGGCCTCTCCCGGAGTTCCCTCTGCCGAGGCACGTTCGGCCATCGAGGAGCTCACCGACCGCTATCCGACCGCTTCGGTGCTCGACCAGACCGAGTACAAACAGACCCAGGCGTCGTCGTTCAACCAGCTGCTCGGGCTGGTCTATGTGCTCTTGCTCCTCGCCGTGCTCATCGCCTTGCTGGGCATCGCCAACACCCTGGCCTTGTCGATCCTCGAGCGGACCCGGGAGCTCGGGCTGCTCCGGGCGGTGGGGATGACCCGCGCCCAGATGCGGGCAACGGTCCGGTGGGAGTCGGTGATCATCGCCGTGTTCGGCGCCCTGCTCGGGCTGGTGATCGGTGTGTTCTTCGGGTGGGCGATGGTCACCGCCCTGGCCGGCGAGCGCATCAGCCGCTTCGTGGTCCCGGTCGGACCGATGCTGGCGATCGTGGTCCTCGCCGGGCTGGCCGGTGTGCTCGCCGCCGTCGTCCCGGCCCGTCGTGCGGCGCGCACCGATGTGCTCGCGGCCATCGCCACGACCTGACCGCTCGATCGCCGCCCTGGCGGCCAGACTGGTGGGTCGTGCGCGTCGGTTGGTCGGTTCTGGTCTGTCTCCTGCTGCTGGGAGCGTGCGCGCCCGGCGGTGTGGGGGCTGACGCGACGGCCGAGTCGACCACGACCTCGTCCACCGCGCCCGATCCGACCCCGGCACCTGCCTCGGTCCCCGGTCGCTCGTGGGGGACGGCGGCACCCGAGACCGCAGCCGAGCCGGCATGGATCGTGGGTGCCGAACCCTTGCCCTTGCGACCCGACGGCCTCGGTCAGATCCTGCCCACCCCGGACGTGCTCGTGGATCGTCGCCTGCCGACCACGAGCGTGCTCCCACCTCCTGCGACCGAGCAGTTCGAGTCCACCGTCGCGCCGCTCGACGACACCGTCGTCGAGCGCATGGGAGCCACCTGGGAGCCGGGCTGTCCCACTCCGCTCGACGAGCTGCGCCACCTCACCGTCAGCTTCTGGGGGTTCGACGGCGGGCACCACACCGGTGAGCTGATCCTGCACCGCGACGTGGCCGAGGACGTGGCGTGGGTGTTCGAGCAGCTCCACGCCGAGCGGTTCCCGATCGAGGAGATGCGGATCATCACCACCGCCGACCTCGAGGCGCCGCCGACCGGCGACGGCAACAACACCGCCTCGTTCGTGTGCCGGGAGGTGCGGGGAGCATCATCGTGGTCCGAGCACGCTCGAGGGCTGGCGGTGGACATCAACCCGTTCCACAACCCCTACCAGCGCGGCGACGTCGTCCTCCCCGAGCTGGCCAGCGCCTACCTCGACCGTGGTCGGGACCGGCCGGGGATGATCCAGCCCGGAGATGTGGTCACCGAGTCGTTCGCGGCCATCGGCTGGCACTGGGGTGGCAGCTGGTCCTCGCCCGACCACATGCACTTCTCGGCCACCGGACGATGACCGGGACCGTCACCGACAGACGCGACAGGAGGCTACGCCGCCGACTGTCGACGGTCCCGGTCACCGGCCGGCAGGCGACCGACCACGTCGTCGATCGCCCGGTCGGCCAAAGCGCTCCGGTCCGTCTCCAGTCGGGCGTTGACCACCGCACCGGCGGCCCCGAGGGACTTCATCCATGTGGTGATCGCACTCATGGGCATGACGCTACGACGCCGCCTTTTCCTCCGGGACACGGGCGCGTGACCGGACGGTGACCAGTCGATGACCAGTTCCTGACCGGCGAGCCCGATCCGAGGGGTCGGTAGGCTCGTGGTCCATGGACATCACCGAGGTCACCGAGGTCACCGACGAACTGGTCGAGGCGTTCGAACGCCTGGTGCCCCAGCTCTCGTCGTCGAACCCGCCACCGTCGGTGCGCGAGCTGGAGGCGATCACCAGCTCTGCGGCCAGCCACCTGCTGGTGGCCCGCGACACCGACGGGCGGATCATCGGCAGTCTCACCCTCGTGGTGTTCCTCATCCCCACGGGCCGGCGCGCCTGGATCGAAGACGTCGTGGTCGACGAGACCGCACGTGGCGCCGGCGTCGGCGCGGCCCTCAACCGCTTCGCGCTCGACCTCGCCCGCGACCTTGGGGCCAGGACGGTCGATCTCACCTCCCGCCCGTCCCGCGAAGCGGCGAACCGCCTCTACCGGGGTCTCGGCTTCGTTCCCCGCGACACCAACGTCTACCGGCTGACGCTGCAACCCGACGCGTAGCGATCCTCTGATCTCCCGACTCGAGCGACCGCCCGAGCCGGCTCAGCGCTGGTGCACCGCCACCGGTGTCCAGGTGCTGAACACCAGGTGGGGGACATCGAGGTGTTCGATGATGCGCCCCTTGCGGCGCAGCTCGGGAAGGCAGGAGCGACCGGCGTCGCCCGCCATCACCAGGTACTCGGCGAGAGGGAGGTGCAAAGGGCCGGAGTCGATGTCGCCGGCTCGGACCACCGCGTCGACCTCGAGGGTGGGGCGGCACGGGTTGGTGTCGTCGACCACCACGCTGTGGTAGATCACCCCCTCGAACACCGACAACGCCCGGATCCTCATCGGCTCACCAGTGCGAGGTCCCGGTGCCGCCCTTGAACGGGCCGACCACAGACGAGGTGATCCAACCGCCGTAGTAGGAACCCTCGTTGGCGGTCACCTGCTCGTCGTCGACGAAGCAGTCGAGTCGCTGGGCGTAGAAGGCGAACCAGCCGGCGATGGGAGCGAAGGCGTCGACGGGGTCCGCATAGGTCCACGCCGCATCCTGTGCCTCGGTCCCGCCGGCTCGCACCGTGTAGTAGGACGCCGGGCCCTTCCACTCACAGAACGTGCGGGTCGTGGTCGGCACCAGGTGCTCGGTGCGGACGTCGTCGGGCGGCAGGTAGAAGGCGGGAGGCTGGCTCGTCTCCAGCACCCGCACCGCTCGGCGCGTGTCGGCGACGGTCTCACCGCCGAGCTCGACGCGGATGTGGGCGTCGGTGGGCTCGATGCGCGGCGGGCGCGGGTAGTCCCAGACCGATTCCTGGCCGGGACCGGGCTCGATCCGGTCGGGGTTCATGCGTCGGTGTCCGAGAGCTCCTCGACCCGGCCGTCGACGTGGCGGGCGAAGCGTCCCCGGTCACGTCCGTGGGTGGGAGCCTGGCCGTCCCACGGCCAGCCTCCGAACCCGGTGGTCTGGAAGTCGGCCATGGCCTGCTGGATCTCGGCACGGGTGTTCATCACGAACGGACCGTACTGGGCGACCGGCTCGCCGATCGGGCGGCCTTGGAGCAGCAGGGCCTCGACCGGCTCGGCCCCGGCGGTGACCTCGACCTCGACGTCGGACCTGAGCACCACGCCGGTGTCGTTGTCGACCTCGGTGTCGGCGACGCGGGTCGTGGCGCCTTCGAAGAGGTAGAGCACCCGGTTGATCTCGGGGTCGAGGGTGGCGGGAGCCGACCAGGTGGCACCCGGGTCGAGCCGGATGTGCCAGATGGCGACGTGGGAGTCGTCGCGGGCGGCCCACGAACTGGGGGGCGGCAACGGTGCGGCCACCACCCCGAGACGACCGGCGATGACGGTGACCTCGGTGTTGTTGCCCTGGTCGTCGGTGACCTGGGCGCGGGGGATGTCGTGGTCCCACAGCATCGTGAAGTAGGGGTCGACCATCTTGTCGGCGGCTGGGAGGTTCAACCAGATCTGGAACAGCTCGAGGGGGTTGGGCTGGTCGCGGTGCACCAGGGGGAACATCTCGCTGTGCACGATGCCGCTGCCGGCGGTCACCCACTGGACGTCGCCCCGACCGAAGCGAGCGGCGGCGCCGAGCGAGTCGGCGTGGTCGATGAGGCCCTTGCGCACATAGGTCACGGTCTCGAACCCGCGGTGGGGGTGGCCGGGAAACCCGGGGACCGAGTCGCCGTGGTACATCGACCAGCCGTCCTTGCCGGAGAAGTCCATGCCCAGGTCGCGGTCGTCGATCGCGACGGCGGGGGCCATCGACTCGTCGCCCGCCGGATACTCGTCGTCGTGGTGCGCACAGAACAGGAACGGGTCGAGGGTCGGCCAGTGCAGGCCGAGGGGAACGGTCTCCAGGACCGGGCTCGTCGTCATGGCTTCCAGGCTA
>JBKGZW010000034.1:0-20752 GCA_046543225.1 Acidimicrobiales bacterium | reverse complement strand
GATGCCACCAGATCGGTGAGGATCGCCATGGTGACGCCCACCGAGCTGAACGAGTCGTGGATGAGCATCGTGCCACCGGGCTTCACCTTGGCCCCGAAGGCCCGGATGTCGCCCACCGCCGGCTGGTACTGGTGGGCACCGTCGACATAGAGCAGGTCGATCGTCCCCTCGACCTGGTCGAGCGCGTCGTGGGAGAACTCGCGGATGTGGGTCACCCGGTCACGCACGCCGGCCGACTCGAGGTTGCTGTCGAAGGCCTTGTTGTCGATCTCGGCCTCTTCCTGCTGCGTGGACCCTTCACCCCGCAGGGTGCCCCGATCGTTGCCGGCATGGGGGTCGATGGCGACCAGGGTCGTGCCCGGACCGGCGGCGGTGGCCAGGATGACCGCGGACCGGCCCCGGAAGCTGCCGATCTCGACCAGCTGCGCGCCCGCCTCGAGCGTCGCCGCCGCGTTCCACAGTCGCTCGGCCTGGTCGGTCGAGAGCCAGCCCTCGATCCCCTCGATCTGCTGGAGCGCCTCGGCGAAGGTCGGGGTGGTGGTGCTCATCAGCAGAGGTCCTCGTAGACGGCGGCGTTCCGCAGACCCGTTCGGGCCGGTGCGTAGTATACGCACCGGCCCCGATCCGCCTTCCCTTCAGCGAGCCCGCCGCGTGACCCCACCTGCCAACGAGCGACCAGCCTCGGCACGCCCCGAGACCCTCGAGACGCTCCGCACCATCGCCGACCGCGCCGGCCTGGCCCGCATCCAGCTCCTTGCCTGGCGAGAGCTCGCCGACCCCGAGGCGGGAGGCTCCGAGGTCCACGCCCACGAGGTGATGCGCCGATGGGCCGCGGCCGGACTGGCGGTCACCATCCGCACATCGGCCGCGGCCGGCCACCCCCCGGTCGGCCACCGCGACGGCTACCGAGCGATCCGGCGGGGTGGGCGCTACTCGGTGTTCCCGCGGGCAGCGGTCAGCGCCGCCACCCACCGGATGGGGCCACGCGATGGCCTGGTCGAGATCTGGAACGGCGTACCGTTCCTGTCGCCGGTGTGGGACCGCGGACCCCACATCGCGGTGGTCCACCACGTGCACGGTCCGATGTGGGAGATGGCCCTCGGTCGCCACCTGGGACGGGTCGGCGAGTGGATGGAGCGCCGCATCGCCCCGCGCTTCTACCGGCGAACCCGCATCGTCACCCTCTCGCAGTCCTCCCGCGATGAGCTGGTCGGCGACCTCGGCTTCGACCCCGAGATGGTCGAGGTCGTGCCACCCGGCATCGATCCCCGGTTCGCTCCCGGCCGCCCCACCTCGCCGACACCGCTCATCGTGTCGGTCGGGCGGCTGGCGCCGGTCAAGCGATTCGACGCGCTCATCCGCAGCGTGGCCCAGGTGCGCGACCGGCATCCTCACCTGCGCCTGGTCATCGCCGGGGAGGGAACGCAACGACCGGTGCTCGAGGCCGAGATCGCCCGACTCGGGGCAACAGACTGGGTGTTGCTGCCGGGGCGCGTCCCCGACGACGAGTTGGTCGAGCTGTTCCAGCAGGCCTGGCTGGTGACCAGCGCCTCGCTGGTCGAGGGGTGGGGCATGACCCTCACCGAAGCGGCAGCCTGTGGCACCACCGCGGTGGCGAGCCGAACCACCGGACACCTCGACGCGGTGGCCGACGGGGTCACCGGCCTGCTGGCCGACGACGACACCGAGCTGGCCGGAGCCATCGACCGGGTCCTGTCCGACACCGAGCTCCGCGACCGGCTCTCGGCCGCGGCCCTCGAACGCTCGGCCCAGTTCTCCTGGGACGCCACCGCCGAGGCGATCCTCTCCACCCTGGCCCGGGCCGCGGCCGACCAGCCGACCAAGGCTCGGTCCCGCTCACGCGCCACCTAAGGTCGTGGACCATGCGTACCGAACCCGTCCTGCTCGTCCACGGATTCGCCACCTCGGCCACCCGCACCTGGGCCGAACCCGGATGGATCGATCTGATCACCGAAGCCGGACGGGAGGTCATCGCGGTCGATCTGCTCGGCCATGGTGACGCTCCCAAGCCCCACGACCCGGCCGAGTACGAGCGCATGGACCAGCACCTGCTCGACCAGCTGCCCGCCTCCCCCGTCGATGCCATCGCCTTCTCGCTCGGAGCCCGCCTCACCCTCACCCTCGCCACCCGGCACCCGGAGCGCTTCGGCCGCATCGTGGTCGCCGGCGTCGGCGAGAACCTGTTCCGCTCAGAGGGTGGCAGCACGATCGCCGACGCGATCGAATCGAGCGAGATCCCCGAGAACCTGACCGCCCGCCACTTCAAGGATCTGGCCGAGACCCCGGACAACGACCCGCAAGCGCTCGCCGCGTGCATGCGCCAGGCGTTCCCCGCCCTCGACGAGGATCAGCTCGCTCGGGTCACCAACCCGGTGCTGGTGGTGCTGGGCGACCAGGACTTCGTCGGTCCGCCCGACCGCCTCGTCGCCGCCCTCCCCGATGCCCGGCTGGTCACGTTGAAGAAGATGGACCACTTCGGCACGCCGAAGGACTTCACCTTCATCGACGAGGCGCTGGGCTTCATCGACGCTCGCCCGTTCTGAACCCGCTCAGCGCCCGGCCACCTCGGGGGTGGGAGCTGGCATCGGCATCGTCGAGGTCGGCGACCGCCTCGGCACGCTCGTACCACGCATCGAGGATCTCCCCGGCGAGCCACTGCCCCACCACCGGCGCCTGCTCGTCGGTCATGTGGACGCCGTCGGGACGGATCTGGGGGTCCAAGGGGCCACCGGGCAGCGCCTCGAACCACCCTCGGAGATCGACCGTGGTGGCCTCGGTGTCGGGGTAGCGGTCGATCTCGGCGGCCACCAGCTCGTTCCATCGGATGAGGCGCTCGGGATCGCTCGCAGGATCGGGGGCGTTGCCGAGCTGGTTCATGCTCTGGTCGATCCGCGGGCTGGTGAGCCACACCACCAGGTCGACATGGTCGGTGAGCACCTCGAGCGCCAGACGGATCTCGCTGGCGGCGTGCTCGTCGTAGCGGGGATCGCCGAGCGCGATCCACTCGTTGGTGCCCTCGAGCATCCGGTCGCTGGCATCCCACGGGCCGAACAGCACCACCGCGATGTGTGGCTCGTGCTCGTCGAGCACCGACGACCACCGTTCGGGCCAGCTCGCACACTGCTCGCTCAGCGGATACTCGGACCCGAACGAGCGCATCACCGCGGTGCGCACCAGACCACACCCCAGCACGGCGCTGCCGGGGACCACCAGCACGTCGCCGGTCGTGGTGTCGACGTGCAGCAGCCCGTAGTAGGGACCGATCGCGGTCGAGTCGCCGAACACCGCGACGCGAGGAACCCTCACCACGTCCAGCTCCTCGTCGCGCTCGGCTTCGTCGGCGAGTCGGGACTCGCGCTCGGCGTCGAGCTCGAGCTCGCTGGACGGGTCGATCTCGCTTCCGAACGATGCGGACTGCATCATCGTGGGCGGCTCGGACGGAACCGCGAGGACCCCCGCGACCAGCGCCAGCACCGCCGCCGGCGCGGCGACCACCGCCACGCGCCCGCGCAGCCGGACACCGGTGCGGATCGGGCGCTCGACCACCACATAGGACACCACCGACACCGCCAGGGTGACCGCGCACCGCAGCGCGAACAGCGACCAGCCGTCCAGCCCGGTGCGAGCGGCGTTCAACCACAGAAAGATCGGCCAGTGGAAGAGATAGACGCCATAGGAGATCAGTCCGAGCCGGCGGAGCGGCTCGAATCCGGTCACTCGACGCATGGGCCCGGGGCGCGAGACGGCGAAGAGCACCAGCACCACCGCCAGCGCGTGCAGCGCGAACCCACCCCGGTACAGGCCGGGTGAGCTCACCGGCACCTGGGTCCAGACATAGATGATCGCCCCCAGTGCCACCGCTCCCGCCATCTGGAGACTCGCCTCGGCCAGGCGTCGAGGGGTTCGGCCGGTGGGGTGGCTCAGCCATCGCTGCCACACCAGCGCGGCGATGGCACCGATGAGCAGCTCCGCCGCCCTGGTGTCGGTGCCGTAGTAGGCCCGGGTGGTGTCGCCGCCGCTCTCGTAGACGACCGCCATCCACAGCGTGGAGGCCGCCACCAACGTCCCGAGACCCACAGCCAGGGCCCACCGCCGTCCCCCCGCCAGCATGAGCAGGCCGGCGACGAAGAGCGGGAAGACGACGTAGTACTGCTCCTCGATGGCCAGCGACCACAGGTGGGTCACCGGAGACGGCTCGGCGAAGAGCGCCTCGTAGCTGCTGTCGGTGAACACGAACCGCCAGTTCGCGACATAGGCCAGGGCGGCGACGACATCGCCGGGGAGGTCGCGCTGCACCACGGGGGAGCCGGCGGCGATGCCATAGACCAGGGCGCCGGCGAGCGCCAACCACGCTGCAGGGAGCAGACGGCGGGCGCGGCGCTTCCAGAACCGGATGAGGTCGATCCGACCGTTCTGCACCCGCTCGTCGATGAGCAGCGAGCAGATCAGGAACCCGGACAGCGTGAAGAACCCGGAGACGCCCAGATAGCCGCCGGTCGCCCACGAGAACCCGCCGTGAAAGCACAGCACGGCGATGACGAACACGCCTCGGAGACCGTCGAGGCCGGGTTGGTACCCGAGGGGAGTGGACTGAGTGGTGACCGGGAGCATCAGCGATGGTTCTGGGTTGGTGGAGCGCTACGTGCTGCACCCGCCCGCTCGGGTCGCTCCCTGGGTGGTGTGTTCTCCCCACCGCCCACGGTGACCTACCGTGACGGTATGACGTTCATCTTCGGCGTCGACCTCGATGGCGTCTGCGGAGAGTATACCGCTGCCCTCGCCCCCATCGTGGCCACCCACCAGGGACGAGCCACCGAGGAGCTGGACCCGCCGACGACCTGGGACTTCTCCGACTGGGGCCTCGACCGCTCGACCTTCGAGCACCTGCACCGGCAGGCGGTGCTCGAGCACCGCATCTTCCGGACCATGCCGGTGATGGCCGATGCCGCGGAGGTGCTGTGGCGTCTCTCCGATGCCGGGGTCTGGATCCGGGTGATCAGCCACCGGTTGGCGGTCAACTGGGGTCACGCGGTGGCGGTCTCCGACACCGTCGAGTGGCTCGATCGGGCGGGCATCCCCTACCGCGACCTGTGCTTTCTCGGCGACAAGCCCCAGATCGAGGCCGATCTCTACATCGACGACGCGCCCCACAACGTCGTGTCCCTCCGGGAGCAGGGCAACGAGGTCATCGTCTTCGACGCCGCCTACAACCGTCACCTGGACGGGCCCCGGGCGAGCGACTGGTTGGCCGTCGAGCACCTGGTCTCAGACGCCGCATCCCGTGCCGGCCTTCCTGTGCAGACCCAGCTGGGTGGATTGGTCGAGCCGACCGAACGCCTCGGAGCGCGCATCGATCCGCCCGCCGGCCGTCCCTGAGCGCTCCGCTGCTGTGGCAGGATGCTGCGATCGCCAGCAAGGAGGAACACATGCGTGCAGCAGTGCTCAACTCGATTCCGGGCTCGCTCCAGATCGAGGACATCGACATCGCGTCGCCCGGGCCCCGCGAGGTGCTCATCGAGGTGGCGGCTGCCGGACTCTGCCACAGCGACCTCCACTTCATCGAGGGCAAGTATCCGCACATGACCCCCACGGTGCTCGGTCACGAGTCGGCTGGAGTGGTTCGAGCAGTCGGCGACCAGGTCACCTATGTCCAACCCGGTGACCACGTGATCACCTGCCTGTCGGTCTACTGCGGCAACTGCGAGAACTGCCTGACCGGCCACCTGTCCATCTGTTCGAGCAAGGCGTCCACCGACCGCGGGTCAGGCGATGCCCCGCGCCTGTCACGGGGAGACGAACCGGTCCACCAGTTCCTGAGGATGTCCTCGTTCGCCGAGCAGATGCTGGTCCACGAGCACGGAGTGGTGAAGGTTCGCGACGACATGCCCCTCGACCGGGCCGCGCTGATCGGCTGCGGCGTCACCACCGGTCTCGGCGCCGTGTTCAACACCGCCAAGGTCGAGCCCGGCACCACAGTGGCGGTCATCGGGTGCGGAGGCATCGGCCTCAACGCCGTCCAGGGCGCACGCATCGCCGGGGCGAGCCGCATCATCGCCATCGACATGCTCGACGAGAAGCTCGAGCTGGCCACCCAGTTCGGAGCCACCGACGTGGTGAACGCCGGCGAACAGGATCCGGTCAAGGCCGTGCAGGACCTGACCGGTGGCGGTGTCCACTACTCGTTCGAGGCGATCGGCCTCAAGCTCGCGGCCGAGCAGGCGTTCAACATGTTGCGCGGCGGAGGGACCGCCACGGTGATCGGGATGATCCCGGTCGGCCAGAACCTCGAGTTGCCAGGAGTCTCGTTCCTCGGCGAACGCAAGATCCAGGGGTCGAACATGGGCTCGAACCGGTTCCGGGTCGACATGCCCCGCTACGTGGATCTCTACCTCGACGGCCGGCTGAAGCTCGACGAGCTGGTGTCGGCCCGCATCGTGCTGGACGAGGTCAACGACGGCTTCGAGGCGATGAAGCAGGGCTCGATCGCCCGCAGCGTCATCACCTTCGACTGATGGTGAACGCACCTGGTCGGCCAGGGGCCTGAACCGGGGTCAGGCCGCGGTGGCCCTCGCCATGGCGTGTTGCACGACCTCGAGCAGCGCCATCTTGGTCGACTCGCGCTCGCGGGCGTCGCACTCGATCATGGGCACATCGGTCGGGACCGCCAGCGCCTCGCGCAGGTCGTCGATCGAGTGGTTGGCGATGCCGTCGAACGCGTTGTGCGCGACGACGAAGGGAACGTCGCGGGCCTCGAAGTAGTCGACCGCGGGGAACGAGTCGGCGATGCGGTTGCTGTCGACGAGTACCACCGCCCCGATGGCTCCCCGCACGAGGTCGTCCCACATGAAGTGGAACCGGGGCTGGCCCGGGGTTCCGAACAGGTAGAGCACCAGGTCGTTGCCGAGCGAGATCCGGCCGAAGTCCATGGCGACGGTGGTCGAGGTCTTGCCGGTGACCGAGGAGATGTCGTCGACGCCGACGCTCACATCGGTCATGGCCGCCTCGGTGGTCAGCGGCGAGATCTCCGAGATCGAACCGACGAAGGTCGTCTTGCCGACCGCGAATCCCCCGGCGACCACGATCTTGACCGGGATCGGCCCTGCGGAGTCGGCGTCGTCCTCAAAGTGCTTGGAGGCCATCGAGCACCCTTTCGAGCAGTCTCAGGTCGGGACGGTCCCCGACGTGGTTGGGGCGGTGCACCGCGATCAGGCCCTCTCCGGCGAGATCGCCGACGAGCACCTTGGCCACACCGAGGTGCAGGCCGAGGTGGGCCGAGATCTCCGCGACGGACTGCGGCGTGGAGCACAGGGCCACGATCCGACCGCGTTCGAGGGTGAGGGTCTCCTGGTCGGCCAACCCCTGCGGCGTGGAGCTGACCATGGCTTCGATCGGCAGTTCGGTCCCGCCCCTGGTTCGACCACCGGTGATGGCGTAGGGCCGGATCCGGACCCCCAGGTCTGGTTCCTCTGCATCGGATGTGGTCATCGTGGCAACGCTCCTTGCAGTTCCGCCCGAAGCTCAGGCGTCAGGACAGCTCCCGTCTTCTCGACCAGCAGCGCCATCTCGTAGCCGACGAGCCCGACGTCGCAGTCCGAGCCGGCCACCACCGAGAGGCACGATCCGTCGCTGATGCCGGTCACGAAGAGGAAGGCCCGTTCCATCTCGACGATGACCGACTGCACGGGACCGCCGCCGAAGCGTCCGGCCGCACCATAGGCCAGCCCGATGAAGCCCGACGCGACGGCGGCGAAGCGATCGGCCGCCTCGCGAGAGAGACCGGCCGAGACCGCCATCGGCAGCCCGTCAGCGGACACGACCACCGCCTCGCTCACGCCGGGAACCCGGTCGACGAAGTTGGTCACCAGCCAGTTGATGTTGCTTGCCGCAGAGCTCAGTTCAGTCATCGATCAGATCCCTCTCAGTTCGTCGAGTCCGAGCCGCTGTCGCTCGGTCCCGTTCCGTCGCTGGGCTGGTTGGCCCGCTGCAACCCCGACCGGTAGCGGGACAACATGGCCCGAACCTCCTCGGGTGACCGCTGTGAGGCGGCCACCGACGTGGAGCCACCCGGGCGTTCGACCGTCTCCTCGGCCGGGGCGTGGGCCCGCGGCACCCGCCGGACGAGACCAGCGGAGGTGACCCCACCTTCGCTCGGGGTCGGATCGGTGTCCCCGTCGCCCGAGCTCATGGCCGCGTCGCTGAACAGGCTCGGTGCGGCGCTGGGTTCACTGGGCGCTGTCTCATCGGTGTTCGGGTCCTCGTGGTCTTGATCGTCGGCCGTCGTGGAGTCCTCACCCATGAGCGCAGCCAGGCCGGCATCGAACGCCTCGCCTTCGGGCACCGCCGAGGCCAGCGAGGTGCTCGCCGGTGCCGGCGACACCCAGTCGGGCGCCGGCTCGTTCGGCTGCGGCAGGTCGGGCTCGAGATCGAGCACCGGCATCGACTCGGCCATCGCGTCAGCGGGCGCGGGCTCCGGCTCGGTCGAGGCCAGTGCCTCTTCCTCTGCCTGCTCCTCGTCGGGCTCGACCCGGACCTCGGGGGCCGCATGGAGCACCGAGTCGGGGAGGGTCACCAGTGCGGTGACACCACCGGTGGGTGACGACGTGAGCCGGACGTTGATGTCGAAGCGGTCGGCGAGGCGCCCGACCACGGTGAAGCCGAGCGACCGCGAGAGGGTCAGCCCGACCAGCGGAGGATCGGCCAGGAGGCGGTTGGCCTCTGCGAACTGCTCCTCGCTCATCCCGATGCCCTGGTCCGAGATCGAGATCACGTAGCCGTCCGGGCTCTGGTGTCCGAGGATCTCGACGTTGGTCTCGGGTGGCGAGAACGAGGTGGCGTTCTCCATGAGCTCCGACAAGAGGTGGGCCACGTCCATGGCGGCGGTGCCGGTGACCATGGCGTCGTCCAGCGACAGCAGGTTGAGTCGGGCGAAGTCCTCGACCTCACCGATCGCCACCCGAACGACGTCGGCCAACGGCACCGGCTTCGACCGGCGGTGGCCGGTGTCGACCCCGGCCAGCACGAGCAACGACTCGGCGTTGCGCCGCATGCGGGTGGCCAGGTGGTCGAGCTTGAACAGGTCTTCGAGGACGTCGGGGTCGTCCTCGGAGCTCTCGAGCTGGTCGATGAACTCGATCTGGCGGTCGAGCAGGGTCTGGTTGCGACGAGCGAGGTTGACGAAGATGTCGCCGATGCCCTTGCGCAACAGGTTCGCCTGCTCCTCGGCCACCTCCACGGTCACCCGTTGGATGGAGTCGAAGGCGTCGGCAAGGTGACCGATCTCGTCGGTGCGACGCATGCCGATCGGTTCGAGGGTGACCCCTCCCGAGCTCTCCGACGGGTTGCGGAGGCGTTCGACCAGTGCGGGGAGCTGCTCTCCCGAGAGCCGGTCGGCTGCGTCGGTCAGCTCGCGCAGCGGCCGGGTGACACGACGGGCCACGACCACCGCGAGGACTGCCGACAAGAGGACCGCGGCCGCGGTCACCAACAAGAAGAGCAGCGCCGACTGCTCGGATTCGGTGCGGACCGTCGACACGTAGCTGGACACCTCGCCCAAGATGTCGTCGCCCACCACTCCGATGGCCTCGAGTCGGCTCTCGCTGAGGTCGACCCAGCGTCCGGCGTCGAAGTCGAGCTGGACCGGATCGCCGATGGCGCTGCCGTCGCCGATCCAGTCGATGGCGCTCCCGGCCTCGGCGATCACCTGGAGACGCATGCTCTCGGCTTCCTGGGCCTCGGAGGAGCCGAGGGCGCCGCGCAGCTCCGACTGCAGCTCGGCGGGTGAGATGTCGTAGAAGAGGGACTCGTACCGCTCGAACGATGCTTCGGACTCGCGCATCGAACGCCACTGCCGCCCCTCGGCGTCGAACTCCCCGCTGGCGAGGGCCACGACGAGCGCGGCGCCGGTCTGGGCAGACGCTTCCTTGGCTTCGGCCAGCGCGGAGAAGGAGGCGAGATCAGCCGACACCTCGACCACGGGAACGGAGTTCGACACCTCGCTCATGAGACTGAGGTGGTCATCGATCGCCTGATCGAAGCCGCTGCGCACGATCCGGACGTCCGTGGATCCGGAGTCGATCGTGCTCCGGAACGACTCGATCCTGGAACGGTGCGCAGCAGCGCTCTCGATCAGCGGGTCGAGCGTCGCGTCGTCCGAACCCATCACCGCGTCGGCGGCGGCCGAGAAACGGTCCCATTCGGCATCCGCGCGTGCGCGCCGCTCGTCGAGCAGCTCGCTCACGTCCTCGCCGCTGGCCAGCGCGTACAGCGAGAGGTTGCGCTCCCACTGCATCGTCGTCACCGTCGCGCTGCTGGCGCCGGCGAGCTCGATGTACTCGTCAGCGGCGCGCGCGTCGGACGCCTCCTCGAGGCGGTCGTTCGCCCCGATGCCGGCCACCACGACCAACACGATCAGCGGCGGCAGGATCACTGCCAGCAGCTTGGTCCCCAGCTTGGTGTTTCGCAGCATCATGTCCCTCGCGGACTCGACAGCGGTAGAAGCACGAACGCGCGTCGTGATGCATCTCCATCGGACGTGCGTCTCCGATCTTGAGCCGAGAGTCAAGAGGGGCCGTTTGGCCCATATCGGGCGACGGCGGTCGATCGGCGAACCGACGCTTGGCTAGCGTGCCGGTATGAGCTCCAGCACGTCTGGCTTGGAAGGCCGCCTCGACGAGGTCCCCTTCGCCGATGTCCTGCGGCTGCTGCAGTCCTCCCGTCAGGAGGGCACCCTGCACCTCGAAGGTGAATCCTCGATCGTGGTGGTCGTGGCCCCGGACGAGGTCCGCTTGGCCGCCAGCGGTGTGGATGTCGGCCTCCGTCAGGCGGTCCTCGGCGGTGGTCTCGTCGATGCCGCCACCTGGGACCGGGTGGTGGCCGAGACCGCTGAGGCCGTCGAGCCGGGTGCCGCGGTCCGGCTCCTCGAGCAGAGCGGTGCCGACCCCCAGCGCCTGCGGTCGCGCCTCTACGAGCACACGGTGAGCACCCTGTTCGAACTGCTCCTGCCCAGCGATGCCCGCTTCCACTTCACCCGGGGCGAATCTCATCCCTTCGCGTCCGAGCCCGGGTTCCTCTTCGACGATGTGCTCGCCGACGTCCGCCATCGAGTCGAGGAGTGGCGAGAGATCGCGACGTCGATCCCGAGCACCGACATGGTGCTGCGTCGCACGGCCCGGCTCCCGCTGTCGAGCGGACCGATCACGTTGTCGCCCGAGGAGTTCGAGCTCTTGGGCCTGCTCGACGGCCGGCGCGACATCACCCAGCTCATCCAGATCCTCGGCATGAGCGCCTTCCGGGTGATGACCCTGCTGCACCGTCTCGTGCAGATCGGAGCCGCCGAGCCCCTGGATGCGCAGCGGTGAGCGCCGACACCGCGATGGCGGCATCCTCACCCGTCGACTCCCTGCTCGGCTTCATCGACGCGGCACCCACCCCCTACCACGCCGTGGATCACGCAGCGTCCACGCTGCGCGCGGCGGGGTTCGAGCCCCTCGCTCGCACCGCAGCGTGGCCCGCCGAAGCCGGACGGTGGTACGTCGCCGAAGGCGGGGCGCTGATCGCCTGGGTCACCACCGAGGGTCTCGCTCCCGAGACGCCCTGCCGGATCGTCGGCGCCCACACCGACAGCCCCAACCTGCGGATCAAGGCCCGACCCGACACGGGCCGCGCCGGCTGGCGCCAGATCGGTGTCGAGGTCTACGGCGGGGCGCTAGTCAACTCATGGCTCGACCGTGATCTGGGGCTGGCCGGGCGGCTCACGGCCCGCGACGCGAGCGCCCCCGGGGGCTACTCCACCCACCTGGTCCACATCGCTCGACCCCTGCTGCGTGTGCCCCAGCTCGCCATCCATCTCGACCGCGAGATCAACGAGAAGGGCCTGAACCTCAACCGCCAGCAGCATCTCGTTCCGGTGTGGGGCCTCGGCGCACCCGAGCCGGGCGAGCTGCGCGAGTTCGTCGCGACCGAAGCGGGCCTCGAGCCTGGCGACGTGCTCGGGTGGGATCTCATGCTCCACGACGTGACGCCCTCGACGGTGGCCGGCGTCGACTCCGACCTCATCTTCGCTCCCCGCCTCGACAACCTCTTCTCCTGCTTCGCGGGGGTCGAGGCCCTCATCGCCGCCGCCGACGGCGGACCCACCACCGCGGTGCCGGTGGTCAGCCTCTTCGACCACGAAGAGGTCGGGAGCACCTCGGCCTCGGGAGCCGCCGGAACGCTGCTCACCCAGGTGCTCGAGCACCAGCTCGTCGCCAGGGGCGGCGATCGCGGGGATCTGTTGCGTTCGCTCGCCGGGTCGGTGTGCGCCTCGGCCGACATGGCCCACGCCACCCATCCCAACTACGTCGAGCGCCACGAGCCCGACCACCACATCGCCCTCAACGGGGGGCCGGTGCTCAAGATCAACGCCAACCATCGCTACGCGTCCGACGCCGGCAGCGTGGCGGCGTTCCAGCTGGCCTGCGATGCGGCCGAGGTCCCGTACCAGCGCTACATCCACCGCACCGATCTGGCATGTGGGTCCACGATCGGTCCCATGACCGCGGCGGGCCTGGCCATCCCCACCGTCGACGTCGGGGTCGCGCAGCTCTCCATGCACTCGGCGCGCGAGCTCACCGGGGCCGACGACCTGGTCCGCATGGTCGACGCCCTCGGAGCGTTCCTGGCGCCGTCTCGATGACGGTACGGCGCGGTGTTTGACCGTCGCTGCCTCCACGCCTTAGGTTTCCACGCGTCAAAACTCTGACTTTCCCCTGTCGCGAAGCACGACGTCCTGAGGCCGTGACCGAACCCCCCACGCTCGAACAGATCACCAAGGCCGACCGCGAGATGCTCAAAGCCATCTACCGCCAGAGCGTCGGCGGCAACGACCACTCCGTGGCCCACACCGGCGACCTCGCCGATGCCATGGGGACCTCGCCCGGCACCGCCACGACCCACGTCAAGCGCCTCGCCGACCGGGGCTTGGTCATCCACACGCCCTATGTCGGCGTCACCCTCACCGATCGAGGACGCGCCGTGGCGGTGCGGGCCATCCGGCGGCACCGCCTGGTCGAGCGCTTCCTCGCCGACGTGCTGGGCTATGACTGGAAGGACGCCGACCGCCTCGCCACCACGTTCGAGCACGAGTTGCCCGACGAGGTCGAGGAGCGCATCAACACCACCCTCGGACACCCCGACTCGTGCCCCCACGGCTTTCCCATCCCGGAGGCGAGCGCGCTCGATGTGCCACCGCTGCCCCCTCTGGCCGATCTCGAACCCGGCGATGTCGCCGTGGTCGCCGTGCCCGGATCCACCGATCCGGACATCGTCGAGTTCCTCGACGGGCTCGGGCTGGTGCCCGGCGCCCGCATCGAGGTGCGCGAGAAACACCCCTTCGACGGACCACTCGTGGTCCGGGTGGAGGGACACGACCGGACCCTGGGGCGACCTGTCGCCAACCAGGTGTTCGTGCAGTCCGGCGACACCTCGCCGGGCGATCGCAAAGCAAGCTGACCGTCAACCGTCTCTCAGAGGAGACCCGAAGTGGAAGCCGTACCGTACCTGGCAGTAGGAGCCGCCGTCGCCGGCCTGGTTCTTGCCGTCTACTTCTTCAACAACGTGAAGAAGGCGAGCCCCGGCGACGAGAACATGGTCAGGATCATGGGCGAGATCCAGAAGGGGGCCAAGGCGTTCCTCCGACAGGAGTACACCTGGGTCGCCGCCTTCGCCGTCGTCCTTGCCATCCTCATCGCCATCTTCGTCGCCCCGCTCGGCGCCGTCACCTACGCCATGGGCGCCGTCTTCTCGGCGCTCGCCGGCTATGCCGGCATGACCGTGGCCACGATGGCCAACGCCCGGACCACCGAAGCCGCCAAGGAGGGGCCCGCCAAGGCACTGCCGCTCGCCTTCCGGGGCGGCGCCGTCATGGGCTTCTCGGTGGCTGGCCTGGCCCTGCTCGGCCTCAGCCTCGTCTACATCGTGTTCATCCTGTGGCTCGAGGTCGACGACGCGTTCGAGATCCTGACCGCCTTCGGCCTCGGCGCCTCGACCATCGCTCTGTTCTCCCGTGTCGGTGGCGGCATCTACACCAAGGCCGCCGACGTGGGTGCCGACCTGGTCGGCAAGGTCGAAGCCGGGATCCCCGAGGACGACCCCCGCAACCCCGCCACCATCGCCGACAACGTGGGCGACAACGTGGGCGACGTCGCCGGCATGGGTGCCGACCTGTTCGAGTCCTACGCGGGCTCGATCATCGCCCCCATCGCCCTGACCGCGTTCGCGTTCGCCCTCGTCGCCGACGATGTCACCACCGTCGGCATCCTCCCGCTGCTGATGTTCCCGCTGGCGGTCGCCTTCGTCGGCATGATCGCTTCGATCATCGGCTCGTTCTTCGTCAAGGCGGGCAGCTCGATCGACGCCAAGTCACTGTCCCGTGCACTGCACATGGGCACCAACGTCGCCATGGGCATCACCGTCGTCGCCACCATCGGCCTCGCCTACTGGATGTTCAGCGGCGACGAGTTCGACCAGCCCATCGGCCTGGCCCTCTCGGTCATCGGTGGCCTCGCCGTCGGCTACGGCATCGGCAAGGTCGCCGAGTTCTGGACCAGCGACCACTACACACCGGTGAAGAAGCTGGCCGGACAGTCGGTCACCGGCCCCGCCACCACCATCCTCGGCGGCATCTCGCTCGGCATGGTCTCGGTCGCTGCGTCGGTCGGGCTCGTCGTCGCCGGCATCGGCGTCGCCTACTGGGGTGGCCAGATCACCTTCGTCGGCGAGATGCAGGACTTCGGCGGCATCTACGGCATCGCCGTCGCCGCCATCGGCATGCTCGCCACCCTCGGTGTGGTCGTGTCGGTCGACGCCTACGGCCCGATCGCCGACAACGCCGGTGGCATCGCCGAGATGGCCGAGCTCGACCCGTCGGTCCGTGAGGTCACCGACTCGCTCGACAGCCTCGGCAACACCACCGCCGCGATCGCGAAGGGCTTCGCCATCGGTTCGGCCGCCCTCACCGCGCTGGCCCTGTTCAAGACCTTCGAGTTCGCTGTCGCCGATGGCGGGGAGGGAGTCATCCTCGATCTCAACATCGGTTCGGTCGAGGTCTTCATCGGCCTCTTCCTGGGGGCGATGCTCCCGTTCCTGTTCGCCGCACTCACCATCGATGCGGTGGGCCGCGCCGCCCAGCAGATGATCGAGGAGGTCCGCCGCCAGTTCCGCGAGATCCCCGGCCTGCGCGAAGGCGAGCCGGGCGTGCTCCCCGACTCGGCCACCTGTGTGGCCATCTCCACCAAGGCCTCGCTGCGCGAGATGGTGATCCCGGGTTCGCTGGCGGTGGTCGTGCCGCTGGTCATCGGCTTCGTCGACGTGAACGCCCTCGGCGGGTTCCTCGCCGGCGCCCTGGTCACCGGGTTCGCCCTGGCCATCTTCATGGCCAACGCCGGTGGTGCGTGGGACAACGCCAAGAAGTACATCGAAGCCGGCCACCACGGCGGCAAGGGCTCCGACCCCCACCACGCCGCCGTCGTGGGCGACACCGTGGGTGATCCCTTCAAGGACACCTCCGGCCCGGCGATGAACATCTTGCTCAAGGTCATGACGATCGTGTCGCTCGTGTTCGCCGGCGCCTTCATCTGATCCGTCTCGACCCAACCCTCGGTCCGACGGTGCGGGGCCTGCCTCCTGGTGGGGCGGGCCCCGCACCGCGTCCGCCCCAGTGACGGTCGGTCGGGGATGCGACGCTAGGGTGCCAACCAGAACACAGGAGGGGGCCCAGCGTGCGCATCGGGATCAACGGTTCGGCATCGGCCGGTTCGGTCGACGAGGTCGTGGGCGCGGCGCGCCTCTCCGCCGAGAGCGGCTTCTCCAGCTTCTGGCTGGCCCAGATCTTCGGTGTGGACGCGCTCACCGCCCTCGCGGTCGCCGGACGCGAGGTGCCGTCGATCGAACTGGGCACCGCCGTGGTCCCGGTGCAGCCACGACATCCTCAGATGCTGGCCTCACAGGCGCTGACGGTCCAGGCCGCCACCGACGGCCGCCTCACCCTCGGCATCGGCCTGTCCCACCAGGTGGTCGTCGAGTCGATGTGGGGCATCTCGTTCGAACGTCCGGTGCAGTACCTGCGTGAGTACCTCGACGCCCTCGTCCCCCTCCTGAACGGTGAACAGGCCGAGGTCCGCGGTGAACGGATCACCGCGGTCGGCTCGGTCGGCGTGGCCGACGCGGCCGCCCCTCCCCTGCTCATCGCCGCGCTCGGCCCGAAGATGCTCGAGCTCGCCGGCTCGATCGGCGCCGGCACCATCACCTGGTGCACCGGTCAGCGTGCGCTGGCCGACCACATCGTGCCCAAGCTCAGCGCCGCCGCCTCCGCTGCAGGCCACCCCGCGCCCCGTGTCGTGGCGTCGCTGCCGGTGTGTGTGACCGACGATCCCGACGCCGAGCGTGGTGCGATCGCCGAAGGGCTCGCCATGTACGGCACCCTTCCCTCCTATCGCGCGATGCTCGACCTCGACGGTGCCGAGAGCCCCGCCGACATCGCGCTCGTCGGCGACGAGGCCACCGTGACCGCGCGGCTGCGCGACCTCGAGGCGGCGGGCGTCACCGACTTCGCCGCTGCGGTCAGCGCGCGGGACGCGGCCGACGCCGCTCGCACCCACCGCCTGCTGGCCTCGCTGAGCAGCTGACGTCGCCGGGTTGCGAACCCGAGAATACTTCGCCACACTAACTATGTGGATCTCGAACTAGTTTCGCGCGAGGGCGTGCGGGGCGTGGCGCTGTTGGCCAAGGTGCTCGACAACACGCTGCACGCCCACGGGCTCTCCCCGTCGCAGTACCGGCTCCTGGTGTTCCTCCTCGAGAAGCCCTCCGCCGCGACCGCGCTCGCGCAGAGTCTCGACGTCACCCGACCGAGCCTCACCGGCCTCGTCGACGGTCTGGTCGCCAAGGGGTTCGTCGTGCGCGCACCGGATCCCGATGACCGTCGCCGGGTCACCCACCAGATCTCGACCGCCGGACGCGCGGCCGTGCACGAGGCCGACGAGGCGCTGCAAGCCCGTCTCGGCCAGATCCTCGCCAACGTCGAGCCGGACGAGGCGGCGGGGAGCGCTGCGGCCGCGCTGGAGCACTGGCGCAGCGCGATCATCGCCACCCGAGCCTCCGAGAAGGCCACCCGATGAGCACCGCCCTCGAGCGCGACTTCGACACCCTCGTCGACCGCGACGGCGAACCGTACTCCCCCTTCGAGCCCTTCAGCGTCGAGGAGCACCATCCTCCTCCGCGGGCCACCATCGACCCTGACCGGTCCAAGGGCTGGATCCGCCGGATGCTGCCGGTGCTGATGGCACGGCGCAAGCTCTTCGTCACCGCGCTCTCGCTCTCCGCGGTCGCCATGGTCGCTCAGGTCGCGGTCCCCCGGGTCGTCGGCCTCGGGATCAACAACGCCCTCGACGACCGCACGGCGGGGCTGATGCCGTACGTGTGGATCCTGGTCGGCCTGGCAGTGCTCCGCGGTCTCGGCCAACTCGCCTCACGGCTGTTCCTCTTCAAGACCGCATACGGGCTGGAGTACGACCTGCGGGTCTCGATGTATCAGCACCTCGCACGGATGTCGTTCTCGTTCTACGACCGCGTGCAGTCCGGCCAGCTCATCTCCAGGGCCAACTCCGACATCCGCTCTGTGCAGATGTTCCTCACGTTCGCCCCGATGATGAGCCTCCAGGTGCTCTCGTTCGTGCTGGCGTTCACCCTCATGCTGACCGTCCACGTGCCGCTCACGCTCGTGGCGCTGCTGCCGCTGCCGTTCGTGTTCGTGGTCGGCATGCGGATGCGCTCGTACATGTTCCCGATCTCGTGGGTGGTCCAAGCCCGCACCGCCGATGTCGCCACCGTCGTGGAGGAGAGCGTCAGCGGCACCCGCGTCGTGAAGTCGTTCGCCGCCGAGCAGCAGCAGGTCGACGAGCTGGCCAACGCCGCCGATCGCCTGCGCTGGGCGGCCACCAAGCAGATCGACCTTCGGGCCAAGTACGCCCCCATCATGGAGAACCTCCCTCGCCTCGGCACGGCCATCGTCCTGCTCTACGGCGGTTGGCTGGCGGTCGACGGGGCGATCCAGATCGGCGACATCGTGACCTTCACCACATATGTCGTCATGCTCCAGGCGCCGTTCCGCATGATCGGCATGTTGATGATGATGAGCCAACGGGCTGCCGCCTCGGCCATGCGCGTCTATGAGATCCTCGACGAGGCACCCGAGATCGTCGACGCCCCCGACGCCGTCGACCTCGTCGACCCCGAGGGCCGGGTGACCTACCGTGACGTGACCTTCACCTATGCCGACGGGCACCGGGTCCTCGACGGTTTCGACCTCGAGGTCGAACCGGGCGAGACCGTGGCCATCGTCGGACGCACGGGATCGGGCAAGTCCACCGTCGCCCGCCTGCTCACCCGGTTCTACGACGTCACCGACGGGCAGGTGCTGATCGACGGCCACGACGTCCGCGACCTCACCCTCACCAGCCTCCGCGCCCAGGTCGGGATGGTCCTCGACGAGCCGTTCCTGTTCTCGGCCTCGATCCGCGACAACATCGCCTACGGGCGACCCGACGCTCCCATGGACGAGATCGTCGCCGCGGCCACCGCGGCGAACGCCGCCGAGTTCATCGACAAGCTCCCCGCGGGATACGACACGATCATCGGCGAGCGCGGCTACACGCTCTCGGGGGGACAGCGTCAACGGATCGCCATCGCCCGGGCCCTGATCGTCAATCCCAAGATCCTCATCCTCGACGATGCCACCAGCGCCATCGACGTGCGCATCGAGGAGCAGATCCACGAGGCGCTCGAGCGGCTCATGGCCGATCGTACGACGATCGTCATCGCCCACCGTCTGTCCACCATCAACCTCGCCCAGCGCGTCGCGCTGCTCGAGGAGGGCCACGTGGTCGCCGAGGGCCGTCACGCCGATCTCATGCGCGACGAGCCGCGCTACGCCGCCGTCCTCGCCCACCTCGAGGAGGACCGGGCCGCCCGCGAGGCCGCGCAGGCGGCCCGGCGGGAGGCGCAAGAGGAGCGCGCCGCGGCCGTCGCCCTCGCCCAGGAGCCCCGCGCGGGCAACACCGGTGACGCGATGCCGGGCGGGATGTCCGGCGGGCTCGGAGGAGCGAGCTGATGGGCATGATGGGAGGCGGCTTCGGAGCGGCTCGAGGCGGCGCGCAGGGTGCCGGGCTCCCCTTCGCGGGCATCCCGCCCGAGCTGCAGGACAAGGTCGACGAGCTGCTGGCGACCGAGCCCGAGCGCGACGACGCCCACGTTCCGTTCAGCCACTCCGACTACGACCGTCGCCGCCTCCGGCTGCGCAGCCTACTGGCGCCCCACTGGCTGGCGCTGGTCGGCGCCTTCCTGCTGGTGATCCTCGAGACCGTCGCCATGCAGGCCGGTCCGGTGCTGACCCAGATCGGCATCGACCACGGCATCCAGGCCGGCGACAAGGGGGTGATCGTTCTCGTCGCCGCCATCTTCATCGCCAGCATCGTCGCCCACGTCCACGCGGCGAGGGCACGTGTCGCCTGGGCCGGGCGGATCGGCGAGCGGCTCATGTACGACCTACGCGTGCGCGTGTTCGCACACCTGCAGCGCCTCGACGTCGGGTTCTACACCGAGGAGAAGGCCGGCCGGCTGATGAGCCGGATGACCAGCGACATCCAGAGCCTCACCCAGCTGTTCCACGAGGGCCTCATCCAGATGGTGGTCCAGGGCCTCACGCTCCTCGTCGTGGTCGTGGTGCTGTTCGCCTACAACGTCCAGCTCGCCGCGGTCGTGCTGTTCCTCATCGTCCCGGTGATGGTGGCCATGACGCTGTGGTTCCGGACGGCCTCGGACCGGGGCTATGAGGTCGTCCGCGACCGGATCGCCGACGTCCTGGCCCACCTCCAGGAGAGCCTCTCGGGCATCCGCATCGTTGCCGCGCACAACCGCCAGCGCCACAACATCGCCCAGCACCGCAACATCGCCGGCGCCTACCGAGAGGCCAACGACCACACAGCGAAGATCAGCGCCCTCTACGGCTCCGGCACCGAGGTGGTCGCCATCGTCGGCCAGGCGATGGTCCTGCTCATCGGCGGGAACATGGTCCTCGATGACCAGCTGACGGTGGGAGAGCTCACCGCCTTCGTGCTCTTCCTCAGCACGTTCTTCGCCCCGATCCAGCAGCTGGTCAACCTCTACAACACCTACCAGAAGGGCCAGGCGGCGATGAACAAGCTCGGCGATCTGCTCGAGAGCCGACCGAGCACCGCCGAGGCCCCCGACGCGATCGAGCTGCCGCCGATCGCCGGCGAGATCCACTTCGAGGACCTGTCGTTCTCCTACGTCGAGGGCCAGCCCGTCCTCTCACACGTCGACCTCACCATCCACGAGGGCGAGGTGTTCGCCCTCGTCGGGCCGACCGGGGCCGGCAAGTCGACCCTCGCCAGCCTCGTCACCCGCTTCTACGACCCCACCTCGGGGGCGGTCCGCATCGACGGCCACGATCTGCGTCACGTCACGCTGCTCTCGCTGCGGAGCCAGCTCGGCATCGTCCCTCAGGAGCCGTTCCTCTTCGCCGGGTCGATCCGCGACAACATCGCCTTCGCCCGCCCCGACGCATCCGACGAGGAGGTGCTCGAGGCGTGTCACGCCGTGGGCATCGAGGATCTCATCGAGCGGCTCCCGAACGGCATCGACACGCCGTGCCACGAGCGCGGCGTCTCGCTGTCCT
>JBKGZW010000214.1:0-4521 GCA_046543225.1 Acidimicrobiales bacterium | reverse complement strand
CGGGCATGGAGATCGCAGACTTCCAGGTCCTGATGGACCAGACCTATGGCGAGGCCGACCGCGAGCGGGGCATCCCGCCGACGGTGGCGTGGCTGTGCGAGGAGATGGGCGAGCTCGCCCAGGCGGTGCGCAAGGGCACCCCCGACCAGCAGCTCCACGAGCTCGGCGACGTGCTCGCCTGGCTGGCGTCGCTGGCCAATCAGCTCGACCTGTCGCTCGCCGACGCCGCCCAGCGCTACGTCGAGGACCCACCTTGACCCGCGGGCCCGGCGCCGTCGGAGGTCGCGTGCTTGACGCGGTGGCTCCCGCTTGCTCAGCTGCGGTGCTGATCGGCCAGACTGGCAGTCCATGAGCGAGATCGAAGAGACGTCCCTCCCCGGTGTCGGCTTCCGGCACGACTTCCTGTGCCGGAACGGACGCCGGGTGGGCGTCGTGTCCCACCACACGGGCCGTCGCGACCTCCTCGTCTACGACGAGCAGGATCCAGATGCGGTGAAGGCCGCCATCGAGCTCAGCAGCGAGGAGAGCCGGACCCTGGCCGAGATCCTGGGCGGAACGACCGTCACCGAACACATCGGTCAGATCCAACAGCAGGTCGAGGGCCTGGCGATCGACTGGCTGCCGCTCCCCAGCTCCTTCGAACCGCAGACCATCGGTGCCGGCGAGTACCGCCAGCGGACCGGTGTCTCGATCGTGGCGGTCATCCGGGAGGGGGACACGATCCCGGCACCCGGCCCCGACGAGATGCTGCGGCCCGGCGACGTGGTGGTGGTGGTCGGCACCACCGAGGGCATCGAGCGCCTGACCGAGCTGCTGGGACGTTGATCGTGGTCTTCGCTGCCACCGGTGGCGAGGCGGCCAGACTGTTCCTCGAGCTCGGCGCGGTGATCCTGGCCCTGTCGCTGATCGCCCGGGCCGCTGGCCGCCTCGGGCTCTCGCCGATCCCGTTCTACCTGGTGGTCGGGCTCGTGCTCGGGTCGGGCGGGCCTCTGGAGCTGTCGATCAGCAGCGAGTTCATCGAGTCGGGGAGCCAGATCGGTGTCGTGCTGTTGCTGTTCCTGCTCGGCCTGGAGTACTCCGGCGACGAGCTGGTCGGCTCCCTCCGACGCTCCGGGCGAACCGGTGCGCTCGACATCGCGCTCAACGCCACCCCCGGAGCGGTCGCGGGGTTCGCCCTCGGCTGGGGAGCGACGGGCGCGCTGTTCCTCGCAGGCATCACCTACATCTCCTCGTCGGGCATCATCGCCAAGGTCCTGAGCGACCTTGGCCGCACCGGTAACCGCGAGACCCCGACCATCCTTGCCGTGCTGGTCATGGAGGACCTGGCGATGGCGGTCTATCTCCCCATCACCGCTGGAGTCCTCGTCGGTGGCACCGCGCTGGCGACCACCGGCTCGGTGCTGGTCGCGGTGGCCGCGGTGGGCGTGGTGTTGTTCCTCGCCGTCCGCTACGGGGAGCACATCAGCGAGGTCGTGTTCAGCCGGTCCGACGAGGTCCTGCTGTTCACCATCTTGGGCATCACCCTGCTCGTCGCGGGTGTGGCCGAGACCCTGAACGTCTCCGCCGCGGTCGGAGCGTTCCTGGTCGGCATCGCGATCTCGGGGAGTGCCGCCGACGCGGCCCACGGTCTGCTCACCCCGCTGCGCGACCTCTTCGCCGGCGCCTTCTTCGTCTTCTTCGCCCTCCAGGTCGACGCGAGCGAGCTGCCCGCGGTGCTGGTGCCGGCGTTGGTGCTCGCCGTCGTCACCGCCGTCACCAAGGTGGCGACCGGATGGTGGGGCGCGCGGCGGGAGGGGATCGGCGTCGCCGGCCGGTTCCGCGCCGGGTTCGCCCTCATCGCCCGCGGCGAGTTCTCGATCGTCATCGCCAACCTGGCCGTGGGCGGCGGCGTCGACGAACGCCTCGGACCCTTCACCGCCGCCTACGTGCTGATCCTCGCCGCGCTCGGCCCGATCGTGACCCGCGTCGGCGACAGCGCGGTGATGTCGATCCTGGCTCGCAGGTCCGCCCGTCCGCCCGAGCCCGAGCCCGAGCGGTCGGGCTAACCCCTGGCGGCGAGCAGCTCGGCGATCTGGACGGTGTTGAGGGCGGCGCCCTTGCGCAGGTTGTCGTTCGACAGGAACAGCGCCAAGCCGTTCTCCAGCGTCTCGTCACGCCGGATGCGGCCCACGTAGGTGGGATCGGCCCCGGCCGCCATCAGCGGTGTCGGCACGTCGGCCAGCACCACCCCCGGCGCCGCGGCGAGGGTCTCGCGGGCCTCGGAGGGGGTCACGGGCCGGTCGAAGCCGGCGCTGATCGACAGCGAGTGGCCGGTGTACACCGGAACCCGCACGCAGGTGCCGGTGACCGGCAGATCGGGCAGGTCGAGGATCTTGCGGCTCTCGTTGCGGAGCTTCTTCTCCTCGTCGGTCTCGCCGAGCCCGTCGTCGACGATCGATCCGGCCATGGCCAACACGTTGAACGCGATGGGGGCCGCGAACTTGTTCGGCGCGGGGAACTCGACCGCTGCACCGTCGAAGGTGAGCGCGGTGGCCTGTTCGGCGACCTTCTTGACCTGCTCGTCGAGCTCGGCCACCCCGGCCAGACCGGCGCCCGACACCGCCTGGTAGGTGCTGACCACCATCGACCGGAGGCCGTAGGCGTCGTGGAGCGCCTTCATGACCGGCATGCCGGCCATGGTGGTGCAGTTGGGGTTGGCGACGATGCCCTTGGGGATGGCCTCGAGCGCTGCCGGGTTGACCTCTGAGACCACCAGCGGCACGTCGGGGTCCATGCGCCAGGCCGAGGAGTTGTCGACCACGGTGACGCCCTGGGCGGCGACCTTCGGCGCCAGCTCCTTGGAGGTGGACCCGCCGGCGGAGAACAGCGCGATGTCGAGCCCCGAGTAGTCGGCGGTCGCCGCGTCCTCGACGGTGATCGCCGTGCCCTTGAAGTCGATGGTGCGCCCGGCGGAGCGGGCCGAGGCGAACAGCCGCAGCTCGTCGACGGGGAAGTCGCGCTCGGCGAGGATCTGCAACATGACCCCGCCGACCTGTCCGGTGGCACCTACGATTCCGATGTTCATGGCATCGAGGGTACCGGGTCAGACCAGGGGCTGATCCAGCTCGAATGCGCCGTGCAGGGCGATGACCGCATCCTCGACCCGGTCTTCTCGCACCACGCAGCTGACGCGGATGGCCGAGGTGGAGATCATCTCGATGTTGATCCCGGCCTCGGCCAGGACCTCGAACATGCGGGCGGCGACACCGGGGTTGGACTGCATGCCGGCCCCGACGAGGCTGACCCGGCCGATGTGCTGGTCGACGGTGACCTCACCGGATCCGAGCTCCTCGCTCAGCTTGGGCATGACCTCGACGCAGATGTCGACCTGGCGGTGGGGCACGGTGAACGAGATGGCGGTGTGGCCCTGGGCGGACACGTTCTGCACGATCATGTCGACGTTCACGTCGCGCTCGGCGAGGGCGCGAAAGACCCTGGCCGCCACCCCGGGCTCGTCGGGTGCGTTGGCGAGGGTGATCTTGGCCTCGGAGGTGTCGTGGGTGATGGCGGTGACGAGTGCGTGTTCCATGGTGGGGTCCTCCTCGACGACCCAGGTGCCCGGCTCCCAGGTGAAGGCGGAGCGGATGTGGAGCGTGACGCCGTGGTTGCGGGCGAACTCGACCGAGCGCATCGCCGGCTTGGGACACCCGGTGGCGGTCATCTCGAGCAGTGACTCGAACGAGACCTTGTCGATGCGGCGGGCGTTGGGCACCAGCCGGGGGTCGGCGTTGAACACCCCCGGCACGTCGGTGTAGAGCTCGCAGCTGTCGGCGTCGAGCGCGGCGGCGAGGGCGACGGCGGTGGTGTCGGATCCGCCGCGCCCCAGGAAGGTGACGTCGCGGTCGGTGGAGACGCCCTGGGAGCCGCCGACCACCGGCACCCGTCCAGCGGCGAGGGACTCGCGCACCCGCTCGGGGTTGAGCTCGAGGATCCTCGCGTTGGTGTGGGTGGTGTCGGTGAGAAAGCCCGCCTGGCTTCCGGTGAACGACTCGGCCGGGATGCCGATGCCCGCCAGCGACATGCAGGTGAGCGCGGTGGCCTTGCGCTCGCCGGCGGTGATGAGCATGTCCATCTCGCGGCCGGGACGGACGTCGGACACCTGGGCGGCGAGCCGCAGCAGGTCGTCGGTCTCCTTGCCCATGGCGCTGACGACGAGCACGACGTCGGTGCCGTGCTTGATGGTGCGGGCGACGTGATCGGCGACCTCGCGGATGCGGTCGGGATCGGCCACCGAGGTGCCACCGAACTTCTGGACGACGAGAGCCACGGCCGGTGACGCTACCAACACCGGCACCGCGCTCCACTACCGTTGCGCCTCATGCCGTCCGACAAGCGCCAACGTCAGAAGGAGCGCGAGCAGGCCGCCAGGGCCGCCCGCGCCGCCGAGCTCGCCCGCGCCAAGCGCCGCAGGAACATGATCCTGGCGGTGGTGGCCCTGGTCGCGGTGTTCGTCTTCGCCTTCTTGTACTCCACCTTCGTCGG
>JBKGZW010000033.1:0-20812 GCA_046543225.1 Acidimicrobiales bacterium | reverse complement strand
ACGGCGCGCTCGTTGATGAGCTCACGGTCGTGGTCGAGGGTGGCGACGTGATAGCTGCGTTCGAGGGCGACACGTTCGACCGGCCCGCCGACCGACGCGGCGATGTGCTCGCTGTGCTCGGGCGCGACGACGTGGTCCTGGGGGCTGGTCAGCAGCAACACGGGGCACTCGATGGACCCGAGTCGACCGGCGAGCGCCTCGCCTTCGGTGAGCAGGCTGATGAGGGGCTTGACCGGGGTCTGCTCGTAAGCGAGCTCGGTCTGGTCGGGGTCGGCGATGTCGTTGCCGATCGCGTCGAACGCCTCCACCCCGGCTTCGGCGAAGGCCTCGAGCCCGGCCAGGGTCTCGGCCGAGGACCCAGGGGGCGGACACGCGGGGTTGATCAACACGATGCCGGCGATGTCGTCGTGTCGGGACGCCAACCACAGGGTGAGGGTGCCGCCCATGGACAGCCCGGCGACGACCACCCGTTCGCATCGACCGGCCAGATCGACAAAGGCAGCCTCTGCCGCCGAGGACCAGTCGTCCCAGGCGGTGTCGAGCATCTCGTCGAGCGAGGTTCCGTGCCCGGGGAGCAACGGCATCTCCACGCTGAACCCGGCGTCGACGAACGCCTCGGCCAGACCACGCATCGACTGGGGGGTTCCGGTGAACCCGTGGAGAACCAGCGCGCCGATCGGGCCGCCCTCGGCCGACAGCGGCTCGGCACCGGGCAGCACCTCGGCCCGGACCTCGCCTTCGCGACGCATGGCGGTGTCGGGTGTTGGTTCGGGCATGGGGCTCCTTGCGGGCTGTTCGACCGGGTGGAGACGGCTCAGCGGTACGGATCGTCGGTCGCGGGCTCGTCCCACCAGTCGTCGGGCGCGGGCGACCAGTTCGGATCCTCGTAGATGCAGTCGACAGGGCACGGCTCGACGCACTTGCCGCAGCCCGAGCACAACTCGGGGATGATGACGACGTCGATGCCGTGGTTGAAGATCGCCCCGAACTGGGGTGGGCAGTGGCGGATGCAGGTGTCGCAGTTGATGCAGATCGACATGTCGATCCACAGCGGGACGTTCTTCCACTTGGGGTTGCGGGTCCGGGTCTCGAGGCGCCCGGGGCGCGAGGTGGCTGTGGCCTCGGTGGCGGTCGCGCTGGCGTCGTTGCCGATGTCGCCCATGTCGGTACCTCCCTGTCACCCACCCTACCGGTGTCGCGGCGCCGTCTTGTAGCGTGCACGCCGTGAACCGGCATCTGTTCCTCAGCCCGGAGTGGGTCGAGGCGGCGCGCCAGATCCGTGACGAGTACCACGACCGGCTTCCGCCCGCCCCTGTCGCCGTTCGGGCCAACGTCACCGTCACCGACGCGCCGTTCGCCGACCGGTCGATCGCGGCCTACCTCGACACCAGTCAGGGCACCCTGCTGCTCGACCTGGGCTCGATCGAGGACCCCGAGCTCCACATCCGGATCGACTACGCCACCGCACGACGCCTCTTCGTCACCCGGGACCAAGGCGCCGCCATGGAAGCGTTCATGACCGGTCGCCTCGTCGTCGAGGGCGACTTCACCAAGCTGATGGCCCTGCAGGGCCAACCCCTCGACCCCGTCGCCGAGGAGATCGCCGCCCGCCTGGACGATCTCACCGAGTCCTGACGCCCGCCACCTGGAGCTCGACAGGCTGGTCCTTGGTGGAGCGAACCGACAGGGCACACATCATGCCTGCCACCGCGACACCGGCGCCGACGAGGTAGGCCTGGGCGTAGGACCCCACCAGCCCCTCGTCGGACACCCTGCTGGCCTGGACGGTCTGCAGGATCTGGATGCCGGCCACGACCGAGATCTGGGTCATCATCTGCTGGGCGGCACCGGCGATGCCGAGATCTCGCTCGTCGACGGCGTTGGCGATCGATGCGGCCATCGCCGGCGAGGCCGCCCCCATCCCGACCCCCGAGAGCCCGAGCACCGCCACGATGAAGGGGTCGGGCGTGCCGGGGGCGACCTGGGCGAGGCCGACCATCGACGCCACCACGCACAGCGCGCCGAACGTGCCCGAGTTGCGCTCGCCGACCCGCACGGCCAGGTAGCCGGCGATGGGACCGGCGATGGCGAACAGCAGCGGCCGGGCGATGGACAACAGCCCGGTGCGGGCCTCGCCGTAGCCGAGGACGTCCTGGAGCAGCAGCGGGGTCATGATGAACCCGCCCATGTAGGCGAAGTTGGTGAGCATCAACGCCCCGATCGGCATGGCGAAGTTCCGGCGGCGCAGGTACTCGAGCGGGACGAGCGGATACGGGAACAGCTTCTGACGCCACAGGAACAGCACGATCCCCACCGGCAACCAGGCGAACCCGGCGATGACGATCGGATGGTCCCAACCCAGCAGCGGCCCACGGTTGAGGGCGAGGACCGCGAACGCGGCGGTGCCACCCAACAGCACCGATCCGATCACGTCGAAGGGCTGGCGTTCGGCGTGCTCGCTCTCTGGCAGCAGGGCGAAGGCGATCAACAGCCCGGCGAGCACGAAGGGCACCTGACCGAGGAAGATCCACCGCCAGCCGAAGGCCTCGACGATCGGACCGCCGGCGACGACGCCGAGCACCGGCCCACCGGCCATGACCAACGACCAGTACCCCATCGCCTGCACCCGTGCCTCGCGGCTGAACAGGCGGTTGATCATCGCCATCGACGCCGGACCGCACGCCGCTCCCAGGGTGGCGCCCAGCACCCGGAAGGCGATGAGGGATCCGGCGCTCCAGCTCACGGCGGTGGCGGCGGCGAAGACCGCGGCACCGCTCAACCCGATCAGGTAGATCCGACGATGGCCGTAGGTGTCGCCCAGCTTGCCTGCGGTCGGCCCGATGATGGCGAAGGCGAGCATGGGACCGGTGATGACCCAGGTGAGGGTGGCTTCGGCCGCATCGAGATCGCGGGCCATGCGAGGGATCGCCACCGCGAGGATCGTGATCGTGAACCCGACCGTGAAGAGCCCGAACAACGCGGTCGCCAGCACGATCCAGGGATACCGGGCGCTGTCGCCGAGCCGCCGCTGCATCCGCTCTCGCCACATGAGCGGCCACGGGACCACGCTGATCGGCGTGACCCCCGGGGCTTCGGTGGTGAGGTCGGTGGCGCCGCCGTGAGTCGCGAGATCGGACCGTCCCTCAGTGTCCACGACGGCCGAGACTACTCATCGGCTCATCCGCGGGATTTCCACCTCCGAGTCCTCGTCGCGCCAGCACGGCGTCCGACCACTTCACCATGCTCGAGCGCAAGCTCCGTCGACGCGCCCGGAGAGGCAGGGCCCAACGATCGGTCGACCCCTCTCCGCCCCGGGCGCCGTGGGGATTCGACTCCGAACCGCCGCGGCCCATCCTCAGCGAAGGTCCATCTGGCTCGGTCATCTATGTGGGGCGAGCCCCGGTGTTCGACCGCCGTCTGGGAGTGGCGGGGTTCCAGCTGCTCATCGACGAGTTCGATCCCGGCTCCGCACCCGATGAGCCCCGCCCCTCTCACGACGCGCGGCGCTCGCGCCAGCTGCTCACCCGGGCCTTGCTGGAGGTGGGCCTCGACAGCCTCATCGGGGGCAAGCTCGGCTTCGTCGAGGTCCCCGTCGACGTGCTCGCGGACGGTGCACACCTGGCCCTTCCTCCCCATCGGATGGTGCTCGAGGTCGGCGGTGAGATCGACGCGCACGGAACCGAGGTGCTGCGTCAGGTCCGAGCCGACGGCTACCGGGCGGTCATCGGATCGCTGGACCGGTGCAGCGATCGGTCCGAGGCACTTCGATCCTGTGCCGGAGTCCGGGTCGACGACCGTGACGACGGTGCCGACGACGCCATCGCCGAGGTGCTGAGCCACACCCCCCGTGCCCAGGTGCTGGCCACCCACCTGCCCGACACCGGAGCGGTCGAACGGTGCCGCCAGCTCGGCGCGACGTGGATGAGAGGCGATGTGTTGCGCCCCGCCGAGCAGATCGACGAACCGACGGTCCCGCTGCAGCGCTTCACCGTGTTGCAGCTGCTGGCTGCGCTGGAACGCCCCGAGGTCGACTTCGACGACATCGACGCCCTCGTGAGCACCGACCTGGGCATGTCCTACAAGCTGCTGCGGATGGCGAACTCGAGCTACCTCGCGCTCGAACGGCGGGTCGAACGCACCCGTGACGCCATCGTCTACCTCGGGATCGACACGGTGCGGGCCGCCGCCGCGCTGCTCGCCCTGTCCGAGGTGACCGACCACCCGCCCGAGATCGTGCAGCTCAGCCTCATCCGGGCCCGGCACTGCGAGGAGCTGGTGCGCCGCCAACATCCCGAGCTGACCAACGCGGCCTTCACCACCGGGCTGTTCTCCACCCTCGACACACTGCTCGGACTGTCCATGGATCAGATCCTGATGCGCATCCCGATCGCCGACCGCATCGCCGACGCGCTACGACACCGGGCAGGGGAGCTCGGGTCCGTGCTCGAGATCGTCATCGCCTACGAGCGCGGGGACCTGGCGCGGCTGAACAAGCTCGGTGCCGACCCGTCGGTGACGGTGCTCGGCTACCGCCAGGCGCTGGCCTGGATGAACGACATCGTGCTCGGACTCGAAGGACCTCCCCCGCTGGCCCATCGCTGAACGCGCGGGCCAGGAGAAGGAACGGCCGAACCTCAGGCGCCGGCAGCGGCCGAGCTGCTCACGCTCTCGCGATCGTCGAGGACCCCGTCGATGCCGAGGTTGCGCATCGACTCCACCGACCGGCTCGACGTGTCGAGCCGGGTCCGCCAGTCGGCGTGGGCAGCGACCTCGGCGGCGAAGCGGGCCTTGCGGATCGCGACGCGACCGACCGGCTTGGAGTCGGCGCTGGGCTCGTACTGGGCCTCGATGGCATCGCGGATCATCTCGACCGCATCGGCGCGCAGCTGTGACACCCGAGATGGAGTCACGCCCAGGAACTCCGCCAGCTCCTCGAAGGAGCGCTGCTCGATGTAGTGACCGACCACCACGATGCGGTGCCGCTCGGGCAGGTGCTCCAGCGCCGCACGGAGGTATCCCTTGAGCTCCTCCTGCTCGAGAACCTCGTCGGGGCCCGAGGCGCTTCGATCGACGAGCCGCTCCATCGGGCTGGTGCCCTCGTCGTCGGTCGGTCGCAGCTCCAGCGACTGGACGACTCCGCGGTGGACCCGTCCACGCAGCTCCTGAAGCTCCGATTCGTCGACGCCCAGCTCACCGGACAGCTCGGTGTCCGACGGGGTGCGGCCGGTCCGGCTGGCGAAGGCCTGGGTGGCGGCATCGGCCCGACGTGCCATCTGGCGGGTGGAGCGGGGTGCCCAGTCGGCGCTGCGAACGGCGTCGAGCACCGCTCCCCGGATCCGACGGGCGGCGTAGCGACCGAACGGCACGCCCCGATCGGCGTCGAAGCGCAGCGCCGCCTCGACCAGCCCGAGGGTGCCGGCGGCGACGAGCTCGCCGCGGTCGACATGGCGAGGAAAGCCTGCGCTCGCTCGCAGCACGAGGTGCTCGACCAGCGGAAGGTGAGAATCGACCAGTGCTTGCTGCTCGGCGTTCATCGTGGTGTTGCTCCCCTGCGAGTCCCGATGTTCCACGCAGAGGGGATCGAGCGAACGACGCCTGAACTGGAGGGGTATTCACGGCCCGAGCCCGAAATGATCCGCGGGTCCCATGCCGTTCGACCCATCTTGGTCCGCGAGCTCGCAGCGGCGTGGGCCGAACGACCTGTACAACGTAAGAACGCGATGTCGACAGGGTCGTTCGCGAAGACTCGGCGTCCGCTCGCTCAGGACGGTCGAGGGGCGCGGGGCAGCCGGCCGAGATCGTCGGAGCGCACCGTCGCCGCCGACTGGTTGGCGCGCTGGATCTCGGCGTGGACCTCCTCGCGGTGCACGGTGACGCTTCGCGGTGCATCGATCCCGAGGCGGACCTGGTCGCCCCGGATCTCGAGCACGGTGACCACCACCTCACCGCCGATGACGATCGATTCGTTGGACCGACGTGACAGGACCAGCATCAGGCCGTCGCCAACGGCATGCGGGCGGAGTAGTCCGAGTCGCCGAGGACGATCTGACGCCCCTCGCGGGTGGCGGCGTTGACGATCAAGGGGCCGAGGAGGTTGGCGGTGACGGCTTCGTCGCTGAAGGTGAGCAGGCACAACACGAGTGCGTCGGCGGGATCGGTGAGTCCGAGCGCCTCCTGGTCGGGTGTCGACAACTCGGGTTCGTAGTCGGGGAAGAACGCCCACGGCACCGCCGCCAGGAAG
Organism: Acidimicrobiales bacterium; assembly: GCA_046543225.1. GTDB lineage: Bacteria > Actinomycetota > Acidimicrobiia > Acidimicrobiales > SKKL01 > SKKL01. Next base: position 14,571 of record JBKGZW010000033.1, on the reverse strand, counting down.
GCGAGATGCGGATCGTCGAGGGCCTGCAACCAGAAGTAGGTGCCGTCGTCGCCGGCGTCGAGGAGCGCGAAGCGACGCGCGTCGGGGAAACCGAGCAGACCGTCGGGAAAGGTCAGGACCTTGGTGTCGTCGACCTCGACCGCACCCAGGCGTTCGGACTCAATGAGCACCGTCTGAGCCTACCGATTCGGAGCGTGCGGGTGGGGACCCTTGGGGGCCGGACGAGGAGGTGGCGGGCCCCGGTCGCGCCTCGTCCTCGGACGTCGACTCCGCCTCGTCTCCGGAGCGACCACGGCCGACGAGGGCCAACGCCCCTCCCAAGAGCCCGGCCAGCACCCACACGACCACGAGGGTGGCGGCGTAGATGGCGAGTGCGGTGGGCACCGACTGACGACCGAACAGGGCCGCGACGAGGACCGGAGCTGCCACCACCGTACCCACCACCAGGGTGATCCCGAAGTGCATGCCGGGCTCCGGGCTCGACAGCTCCCTCGCCACCCGTGAAGCCAACTGATGATCACTCATCGCGATGCTCATCGATCCTCCGTTCGTACAGCAGTGATGCCCACAGCTCGCTGGTCGCCCGTCGCCCGTCGATGGCCAGCACCGGCAGGTCCAGCTCGAGGAACAGTTCGGGTTCGGCTGCGGTGTCGACCTCGACGACGTCGAGCCCGTCCACGCCGCCCAGCGCGAGGGCCTTGGCCGCCAGGTGGTCACTGAGCTGCCAGGCCTTGGCCACCAACCGCACCTGATCGGCCTGCACCGCCTCGAGCACCGACGCGGCCCACCCATGGCCCTCCCTCCCGGGAGCGAGCTCCACCAGCAGCACCGTCGCGTGACCGCTCCCGCGCCAACGACTGGCCCTGGCCCGCGCCTGGCCCGGCGTCGTGATCTCGAGCCACGGTGGTGTGCCCTCGAGGGGCTCGGGGCGTGCGATCACCACGTCGGACACGTCGAGACCCAGCGCTGCGGTGAGCGCGTCGGCCGCCAACCGGGCCGATGCCAGGTCGCCGACCACGGCGACCACCGGGGCCTCGGTGCCGGGAAGCGCCTCGTCGGGCACGAGCTGGTCGAGGTGGGCGAGCAGCGACCGCAGGTCGAGGTCGCGCAGGCGCCGGGTGCGTGGGGCCGGGACCGCAGCCAGGCCCGCCGACGACGGTCGTGGATGTGTCGTCGGCGATGCCGCGGCGTTCGGGGCGTCGACCGAGCCCACCGTGGCGTCTCGCTGGGCGGACGCGAGTGCCAAGGCGAACTCCGCGACCTGCGGTGAGCCGACGTCGGCGACGCCACTGCCCGCGGCAGGCTCGCCACCGCCCGCGGCAGAACCACCGGTCTCGCGACGGTCATCGACCGCCAGCGCCATGGCCAGGAACGGATCGTCGTCGTGCCCATCGGCCTCTGCGCCGTCGGCGGGGTGGGGCTGCTCGGGGCGCTCGACCTGGTCGCGCAGGCTCGCGTCGTGCTCCACCACCACCTCGAACCACTCGTGGGCGAAGAAGCCGGCGAAGCCGCCGCGGCGACTTCGAGTGGCGTCGACGATGGTCACGTCGGCTCCGAGCTCACGTTGCACCCGCTCGAGGAGATCCTCGAGCCGGGGTCCGTCAAACTTGAGCAGGTTCTTCAAGGCTCACCGTCCCGAGGGTCTCGATGGTCAGGTGCTCGGCCAACTCGTCATAGGAGAGGACCGGAAGCTGGGGAATGAGGCGGACGAGGAACCGGCGCAGCGGGGACCGCAGCATCGGCGCGCAGACGAGCACCGGCGATCGTCCGGTCTGCTCCGCTGCCATGAGGCGGTCGGCGACCGCTCGGCTGAACGCTTCGGCGTGGTCAGCCTCGATGGCCAGGATGTGTCCTTCCTCACCTGGCTGCACCGATGACACGAGCGTGCGTTCGAGCATCGGTTCGAGGGTCAGCACCGCCAAGGTGCCGTCCTGGGCGTAGCCCATGGAGATCGCTGGCCCCACCGCCGAACGGGCGGCCTCGATGAGCTGCTCGGTGTCGCGGGTGTGGCGGGCGCGCTGACCGACCGCATCGAGGATCCGGACCAGGTCGCGGATCGACACCTGTTCGGCCAGCAGACCCTGGAGCACCAGCTGGATCTCTCCAGGGGTGACCTGGGCGGCGGTGAGGTCCTCGACGATCGCGGGGTCCGAACGCTTCACCAGGTCGACGAGGCTCTTGACGTCCTGACGACCCAGCAGTTCCGGGGCGTGACGCCGACAGATCTCGGCGAGGTGGGTGGTGATGACCGAGGCTCGGTCGACCACCGTGCCGCCGACCGCTTCGGCGTGGGCCCGATGCCCGGTGGGGATCCACTTGGCAGGCAACCCGAAGACCGCTTCGCGGGTCTCGGCTCCGGGGAGTGCGGCGAGGTCGTCGGCGATGACCAGCACCTGTCCGGGTGGAGCCGACCCACGACCCACCTCGACGCCGTGGAGACGGACCACGTAGGTGCCGAGCGGCAGGTCGAGGTTGTCGCGAGTGCGAACCGGCGGGATGATCACGCCCATCTCCATCGCCAGCTTGCGTCGCAGCCCGCGGACCCGGTCGAGCAGATCGCCGCCGGCGGTGGGATCGACGAGATCGACCAGGTCGACCGCCAGCTCCAGGCTGACCGGCTCGACCTTCATGGAACGGGCGAGCTCGGCAGGGTCGTCGGGATCGGGCGGCGGCGGCATGCGCTCGGGCTCGGCGTCGAGCTCGGCGGCCTCGTTGCCGAGCCTCCGTCCGACCACGAGCAGGCTCGATCCGACGACGAGGAAGGGCAGCACCGGGAGACCGGGGACGAAGCCGATGCCGATCAAGGCGATCCCGCCGGTCTTGAGCGCATGGTGCTGGGCGGCGAACTGGCGGAACACGTCGGTGCCCAGGTCGGACTCGCCGGCGGCCCTGGTCACGACCAGGCCGGCCGAGATCGACACCAACAGGGCGGGGATCTGGGAGACGAGCCCGTCGCCCACGGTGAGAAGGCTGTATCGCGAGACGGCGTCGCCGACGGGCAGGCCCAACTGCGCGACACCGATGACGAGACCGCCGATGAGGTTGACGACGGTGATGATGATGGCGGCGATGGCATCGCCCTTGACGAACTTGGACGCACCGTCCATGGCCCCGTAGAAGTCGGCCTCGGCGCCGATCTCGGCCCGGCGGATCCTCGCCTCGTCGTCGTCGATCACGCCGGCGTTCAGGTCGGCGTCGATGGCCATCTGCTTGCCGGGCATGGCGTCGAGGGTGAACCGCGCCCCCACCTCGGCCACCCGGGTGGCGCCGTTGGTGATCACCACGAACTGGATGATCACCAGGATCAGGAAGACGACGAGTCCGACCACGATCGAACCGGCGATCACGAAGTTGCCGAAGGCGTCGATGACCTTGCCCGCTTCGCCCTGACTGAGGATGAGGCGGGTCGAGCTGACGTTGAGCCCCAACCGGAACAAGGTGGCCACCAGCAGCAGCGACGGGAACACCGCCAGATCGAGCACCCGGCTCACGTTGAGGCTGGCGAGCAGCAACAGGACCGCAGCAGCGATGTTGATGGTCAGCAACAGATCCAGCAGCCACGTGGGCAGCGGGATCACCATCATCGCCACCACGAAGATGACGGCAGCTGGGAAGAGGGTCCTTCCGATGCGTCGGTCGCTCACAGCTCTCTGTCGGTTGCCGGGCGTCCGTGCCGGTGGGTCTCCGCCGTCCTGGCGGGAGAACTCGCTGTTGGTCTCGCTGGTGTTCGGCAGCGATGCGGCCGAGATGAGGCTAGGAAGCGGGCTCTTCGGCTGAGCCCTGGCCCCGCAATCGTCGTCGGGTGCGGTTCGCGGCGGCCAGGTCCGAGAGCGCGGGGTCCCAGGTCACCGGCACCTCGAGCAGGTGCTCGCCGCTGATCGAGGGGCGCAGACGCAGCCGGTGGACGAAGGCGAGGACGGTGGCGACACCCTCGAACAGGGCGCGGGGGATCTCCTCGTCGACACGACATGAGGCATAGAGCGCACGAGCGAGCGGCTTGGACTCGACGATCGGCACCGACGCCATCCTTGCCTCGTGGCGGATCCTCGAAGCGACGGCATCGGCTCCTCGCGCCAGCACTCTGGGGGCACCGGTCTCGGGGCGGTACCGCAGCGCCACCGCGACATGGGTCGGGTTGGTGACCACCACGTCGGCATCTCCGACGGAGGCGATCATCCGGTTGCGGGAGACGCTCATGCGCAGCGCCCGCTGACGGGCCTTCACCTGTGGGTCGCCCTCGGTGTTCTTGGTCTCCTGCTTGACGTCGTGCTTGGACATCATCATGTCCTTGTCGGTGCGCCAGCGTTGGAAGGCGTAGTCGGCGAGGGCGATCACCAGACCCACCACCGCGGTGATCCTGACGATGGCCAGGGTGCTGCTGGCCACATAGGCGATGGCCGAACGGAGCTCGAACTGCATGTCGCCGCTGAGGTCCCTCGCCACGCCGTACAGCAGCGGGATGGAGACCAGCCCCACGACCGACATCTTGGCCACACCGGTGAAGGCCTGCCATGCCGTGCGGACCGAGAACAGCCGCTTGAACCCCTGGATGGGGTCGATGCGCTTCGGCTGGGGCTTGAGCGGCTTGCCCGAGAACACGAAGCCGACCTGGGCCAGGGTCACTCCGATCGACAGCAGCATCGCCCCCACCAGAAAGACCGAGAGCAGGCCGAACACCGACAGCGCCAGCGATGACGTCACCTGGTTCATGGACGCGGTCTCGGGCCGTGCGATCACGTCGGGGAGCCTGGTGAACAGGTCGCTCAGCCGGCCCCCGACGCCGGAGATGAGCAGCGGGATCACGAACGAACCGCCGAGCACCGCGACCCACCCGTAGAGGTCCTGCGACTTGGCGATCTGGCCTTCCTTGCGCGATTCCCGGCGCTTGCGCGGGGTGGCCTTCTCGGTCTTCTGGCTCTTGTCCTCGGCCACCGCTCACCCCCCGAACCAGGCGTCGGGAGCCATGACCGACTGCTCCACGATCCGCGCGACCGCCCCGGGCAGCACCGCCAGGGTGAGACCGCCGAGGAAGATCAGCACCAGGATCTTGACGTTGAAGCCGATGACCAAGATGTTGATCTGCGGAGCGGCCCTGCTCAACAGCCCCAACGCCACCTCTGCGAGGAACAGCGCGGCCAGCATGGGGAAGGCGATCTGGGCCGCGGCAACGAAAAAGGTCGTGACGTCACCCACGAGGAACTCGGCGTAGCCGTCGAGCTGGAGCCCGCTGAGCGGCGCCGCCTCGAAGCTGGCCATCAGTCCCCGGACCAGCATGAGATGGCCGTCGATGGCGAAGAGGATCGTGATGGCCACGATCTGGAACAGCCGCCCCATCGGGGTGGACGACGCGTTGGAGAACGGGTCGTACAGCGACGCGCTGGCAAAGGCACCCGCCACGTCGATCATCTGACCGGCAGCCTGGACCGCGGCGAAGAACAGCTGCACGACGAAGCCCAACGCCACACCGACCAGCGCCTGGTAGGCGAGCATCGTCACGAAGGTCGTCGTCTCGAGCACGCCGGGGTCAGCATCGAAGGTCGGCGCCAACAGCATCGCCAGCGACACCGAGATGGCCAGCTTCACCCGGATCGGCACGGCGTTGGAGTTGAACGGTGGCGCCACCGCGAGCCACGCCCCGGTCCGCACCAGGGCGAAGAGGAACCCGGCGAGAAGCGTGGGGTCGATGTCGAGGACCATCGGGGCGCGTCGTCCGGCTCAGCTGAGGAGGGTGGGGACGAGCTCGAACAACGACTCGGTGAAGGCCACGGCCTCGGCCAGCATCCAGGCGCCACCGACGAGCAGCACCACGGCGGTGCCGATGAACTTGGGCACGAAGGTGAGGGTCGGCTCCTGGATCTGGGTGACCGATTGCACCAAGCCGATGCCCAGGCCGAGACCGAGGGTGGTCAACAAGATGGGGCCGGCCAGCTTGGCGGCCAGCAGCATGGCCTGAAGGCCGATCTGCACCACCATCGAATCGGTCATGGCAGTCCCCTCATCGGTAGCTCTCCAGCAGGGTGCGGGCGATGAGCGACCATCCGTCGACCATCACGAACAACAGGAGCTTGAACGGCAGCGACACGAAGACCGGTGGGAGCATCATCATGCCGAGCGACATCAGGACCGCGGAGACGACCAGATCGATGATCAGGAACGGAACGAAGATCACGAAGCCGATGATGAAGGCGCTCTTGAGCTCGGAGAGGATGAACGCCGGAGCCACCGTCGTGAGCGGGAGGTCCTCCACCTCCTCGGGGGCGTCCTGAGCCGACGCCTCCACGATCATCTGCAGCTCACCCTCACGAGTGTTGGTGAGCAACCAGTCCTTCAGCGGCGCCGAGGCAGCGTCGTAGGCTTCGCCCTGGCTGACCTCGCCAGCCAGCAAGGGCTGGAGACCCTCCTCGTTCATGGCGGTCAGCGTCGGAGCCATGACGAAGAACGAGAGGAACAGCGCCAGGCCGATCACGACCTGGTTCGGAGGCACGGTCTGCAGGCCGAGGGCGTTGCGGGTGAGCGACAGCACGATCACCATGCGGGCGAAGCTGGTGAGCATGATGAGCAACGATGGGGCGACCGACAGGACCGAGAGGGCCAAGATGATGACCACGCTCTGGCTGGGCGCCTCTCCCTGGCTCAGATCGACCGAGAGCGAGGCGTTGGGCCCCTCGGGCTCATCGGGCTCATCGGACTGACCGGGCTGTCCCGGCGTCGGCGCACCGGGCGCCGGAGGCGTCGGCACCTCGGGCTCGGGAGCGACCTGGGCCGCAGCAGGTCCGGTGACGAGCAGCACGAAGACGCCGAGCAGGGCCGCGGCGGCGGCCAATCGGCCCACGATCGCGCGCACCGACGGTGAGGTCGGCGGAGTGCGCTTCCACCGTGTCGGCGGAGGAACGGACATCTGGATACCACCTCACGGGCGGCTGCGGTCACGACCGTCGGACGGTCGACTCCCGTAGTGCCTCGAAGAAGTTCATCCGTGCCGGCTCGGGAGCACCGGTGACCTCGCGCCACCGTGAGACCTCGTGCTCCACAGGAGGCGCAGTCCGTTCGGCCTCCTCGTACTGGGATTCGTAACGGTCGACCAGCTCGGGGGCCTCGGTGAGCAAGGTCACCGACTGGTCGGTGATCCCGACCACCAGGCCCCGTCCTCCGACCCGCACCACCGCCACCGACGCGCTGCGCGACAGCGAGGTGCGGTCGAGCACGTCGAGGCGCGGCCCATTGGCCGAACGGCCCAAGCGAAGACCACCGCGACGGCGCAACACCTTGGCGGCGACGAGGATGATCGCCACCACCATGCCCAGCGATGCCGCCAGGCGGATCAGCACCTCGACCGCGTTGATCTCAGGAGCCATCAGTGGTCCTCGGCCCGATCCACGATCTCCGAGAGCCGAACGCCGAACTCCTCGTCGATCACCACGACCTCGCCCCGTGCGATCAGGGTGCCGTTGACCAGCAGGTCGATCGGGCTCCCGGCCACCTTGTCGAGCTCGACGACCGAGCCCGGCGTGAGCGACAGGAGATCGGCGACGGTCATCCTCGACCGGCCGAGCTCGGCGGTCACGTCCATCTCGACGTTTCGCAGCAAGTTCAAGGACCGAACCCCATCGATTGCTTCCGACCCCACGCCACCGGCGTCGGCGGTGCCCGTTCGGGGGGAGTCGACCTCGGGGAGGTCCATCCCATCGCTCGGGGCCGCGGTGGCGTCCTCCACTTCACCGGCACCTTCCCCCTCACCCGGGATGGCGATCCCGACGGTGGCCACGTGATCGGTTCCGAGGAACAGGCCGGTGGCGACCAGCGATCCCCCCGAGCCATCGCCGGATGCAGGGAGATCGGCGAGACCCGTAGCGCCGATTCCCAGACGGAGCTGGTCATGGTGCACCTCGTGTGGCCCGGCCAGCTCGGCGATGACCGGCGACAGGGCATCGGCGAGCCCATCGGCGTCGCTGAGCCCCAGCGCCTTCAACAGGCTGGGACGCACCACGAGCACGAGGCGTTGACCCGGCGAGGGGCCGGCGGGAACCACCAGCACGAAGGCGTCCTCGGCGGGCAGCAGCTCAGCGAGCACCTCCTGGGTGTCGGCCGGGCCGGCGACCAGCCCGTCAGCCGGGAATCTGGCCGCCGCGGCGACCACCCGTTCGGTGACGACGGGCAGCGCCTCGGCGATGGATGCGGTGGTGGCCGGGGTCATCGAGGACCTCCTGAAGCGTGGGTGGTGGGAGCTGGGCCGATGATCTGGGCGGCGAGGCGCTTCCCGGCCTTGGCGGGACGCACGTCGAAGGTCGGGATCCCGTCGACCGAGGCCGACAGCGGTTCGTCCACACCGTGGTCGAGCGCGATCACGTCACCGACCTCGAGCGCGAGGATCTGGCCGGAGGAGAGGCGGGCCTGGTCGAACTCGACGACCAGGTCGACGGGGACGTCGAGCAGGCGGTCCGCCAGACGCTGGCGCATGGTCTCGATGTCTCCCCGCCCAGCCTGGGCGTGGGTGGCGGCCTGCGCGATCGTGTCGAGGATCGGCTGGAGGGCGGAGTACGGGTAGCAGAGCGATGCGACGTTCTCCTCGGGGCCCAGCTTGATCTCGAGCATCACGACAACGGTCATGTCCGACGGCGCCACGATCTGGGCGAACTGCGGGTTCGACTCGTGCTGGATCACGGCGGGGCTGATCGTGGTGACCGACTCGAACGAGTAGGCGAGCTCCTCGAGTGCCCGGTCGGTGATGGTTCCGACCAGGCCCCGCTCGATGTCGCTCAGGGGTCGGTCGGGTCCAGCACCGGAGCCGTGTCCGCCGAGCATCAGGTCGACGATGGTCATGCCGGTGGACAGTGGCAGCTGGAAGATGGCCACACCCGGCAGCGGGTCGATCGACAGGATCGACAGGTGTGCGGGGTTCGGGGTGTCGCGGATGTACTCGTCGTAGCTCAGCTGCTCGATCGACAGCACCGACACGTCGGAGACGACGCGCAGGCTGCTTGAGAACAGGGTGGTGAGCTGGCGAGCGAAGGTCTCGTGCACGATCTGCAGATTGCGGACGTGCTCGCGGCTCAGTTTGTTGGGTCGCCGAAAGTCGAACGCTCGCACCTGGCGATCGCGGTCGACGCCTGCCTGTCGGGAAGCCGTGGTTGACACGGATCGGTGATCGGCGTCGGTGCGTTGCCGATGAGGGCTGATCGGCCCATTTCGCGGAGTCCCTACCGCTACTGGGTGACGAACTCGGTCAGGTAGACCTCCAGCGCCTGGTCGTCGAGGACCTGGTTGGCTCGTTCGAGCAGCTCGACCTTGGTGTCCTCGAGGCTGTCCGAACCGGTCAGCTCCGAGATCTGGCGGCCTGCGAACATGGCGATGAGCTGGTCGCGCAGCTGGCTTCCGTGGTCGGGGGTGAGCCGCATGGTGCCCTCGTCGTCCTCGAAGGACTCGAACTCGCTGGTGGTCAGCACAGCCACCCCGACCCGAAGGAACCGGCCCCCGTCGAGGTTGAGCGTCATCGGCTCGAGCTCGACGACCACACCGGGTTCGACCACCTCGGCCGCCTCGTCGGTCGCGGTGTCGGCATCGGCCCCCGCGTCGGCCCCGGGAGCGCCGACGAAGTAGCCGCCGGCGGCGATGCCTGCTGCCAGCACGAGGGCCGGCAACAGGTTCGACCGACCCTTCGCCTTCTTGGCCTTCTTGTCCTCTGCGGCGCCCTCGGGCGCGGCCGCACCGGCCGATGGCTCGGTGGTGGGTTCGTCGGTCATGGTCATGGCTGATCGCCCCCTCCGTGGGGCTCCATCGACAACACGGCGATGTCAACTCTGCGGTTCTTGCTTCGACCTGCCGCGGTGGCGTTGTCGGCGAGCGGTCGTTGCTCGGCATAGCCACTGGCGGTCAGGCGGTCAGGTGGGAACGCGTAGGCCTCGAGGAAGTACTGCAGCACCGAGGTCGCCCTCGCGGTCGACAGCTCCCAGTTCGAGGGGAACTGCGCGTTGGCGATGGGAACGCTGTCGGTGTGGCCTTCGATGGCCACGTGGTTGGGCAACCCCAGCAGGGCCTCGGCGAGCCCGTCGAGCACGTCGCGTCCGTCGGATCGCAACGATGCGGATCCCGGATCGAACAGCACCTGGTCGCTCACGATCGACACGACCAGACCGCGATCCTCGTGGCGGAAGTCGATGACCTCTGCCACCCCGCTCGTTCGGGCGTGTTCGGTGATGGCTCGCTCCACCTCGGCGAGCTGGGCCGACTCGGCCGCACGTGCCTCGGCCTGTTGCTCCTCGCGCTCGAGCGCGTCGACGGCGTCACCGAAGCGGTCGGGGGTCATGACCTGGGTCTCGGCCAGGAGCCGTTCGATCTCCAGCGAGGGCCGTTCGATCCCGTCGAGGACGCCGTCGCCTCCCGTTGCCGGTCCGGCAGCGCTGACGCCCATGCCCAACGACGAGGCGAACCCCGAGCGGATGTCTTCGAGCTTGGCCAGGTCGGCGGTGCCGATCGACCACATGACGATGAACAGTCCCATGAGCAGGGTGATCATGTCCGCATAGGGGATGACCCACGCCTCGTGGTTCTCGTGTTCCTCCTCGTGTTCGACGTGACCCTTGCCCTTACGCACTCCTGCGCTCCTCCATGCGGATCGACCGGGCCTTGGGCGGCAGGTAGGAGGTCAAGATGTCGTCGAGCATGCGGGGGTTCGAGCCCGCCTGGATCGACAACACCCCCTCGATGATGAGGTGCTTGTGGGCCAGCTCCTCGGCGGAGAGGCGCTTGAGCTTGTTGCCGATCGGCAAGAAGATGCCGTTGGCCGCGAACACGCCCCAGAAGGTGGCGATGAACGCCGCGGCGATGCCCTTGCCGAGCTGGGACGGGTCATCCAGGTGGCTCAAGGTCGCGATGAGGCCGATGACGGCGCCGATGATGCCGAAGGTCGGCGAGAAGATCCCGACGGTGGTCATGAACTGGGCGTTCACCTTGTGCCGCTCGCGCATGGCGTTGACCTCGGTCTCCATGACGTCGCGCACCATCTCGGGATCGCCGCCGTCGATGGCGAACTGCAGGCCCCGGCGCATGAAGGGGTCGTCGATCTCCTCCACCTCGTCCTCGAGGGCCAGCAGGCCTTCGCGCCGTGCCCGCTCGGCGAAGGACACGATGGTGTCGATCGAGGTGCTGGGATCGCCCGTGTCGCCGGGCTTGAACGCCTTGAGCAGCGCCCGCCACACGTTCTTCACGTCCGACATCGAGTTGGACATCATCGCCGCGCCCAGCGACGCGACGATGACGATGAGCAGGGCTGCGGGGACGCCGAAGAACGCGTCGGGCGACACGCCCTTGAGCAGCGAGCCGATGAAGACCCCGAGCAGCACGAGGATGAGACCGATCAGCGATGCCGGCTCCATCTCAGGTCTCCTCGGTGTGTTCGGCCACCAATCGCAGCGGCGACGCGGGAGCGACACCATCGGCGCCGTCGCGGTCGGCTTCGGCGGTGGCCAGGATCCGGGCACGGAAGGCGATGATCCGCTCGATCACCTCGTCGACGGTGTCGGCCACGACGTACTTGGTGCCGTCGACCAGGCTCACCACCGTGTCGGGTGTGATCTCGATCCGTTCGATGAGATCTGCGTTGATACCGAACTCAGTTCCGTTGAGTCGTCGTAGGAGGATCATCCGAATCCGTTCTTTCGATCCATCGGTTGTCTCAGGGCACGAGGGTGATCGGATGTCGCCCCCCAGTCATGAGGACTGGAGGGCGAATTCATCCCACCTGGCGCCGATCAAGCTCATCGCTTGAGGTTGACCACCTCCTGGAGCAGCTCATCGGAGGTGGTGACCACACGGGAGTTCGATTGGAACCCGCGCTGGGCGACGATGAGATTGGTGAACTCCTGGGCCAGGTCGACGTTGGACATCTCGAGCGTGCCGGTGGACATCAGACCCCGACCTCCGGCGCCGGCGGTCCCGATCTGGGCGAGCCCGGAGTTCATCGTGGCCCGATAGTTGGAACCACCCACCTTCTCGAGCCCCTCAGGGTTGGCGAACGAGGCAAGGGCGATCTGGCCGATCGTCTTGGTGCCGCCGTTGGAGTACGAACCGACGATGCGGCCCTCCTGGGACACGGTGAACGACTCCAGCGAGCCGGCGGCCGACCCGTTCTGATCGATGATCGAGACCGTGCTCAGATCACCGAACTGGGTGAGGCGATCAGCCCCGCCCTCCCGGCCGAACGACAGCTCGAAGTCGCCGGTGAACGACGCGGGCAGCCCTGAGGTGACATCTTCCTCGAAGTCGCTGGTCAGCTCGCCGTCGGACCCGAATGCCAGCGACGCCACCGTGCTGTAGGTGCCGGTCAACTCGTCGGTGTCCGGATCGACGTAGTCGATCGCGACGTCCCAGGCGTCCTCACCGGTCTTCTCGAACTGAACCGACAGGGTCCACGGGTTGCCCTGCTCGTCGTAGATCTCGACCGAGTTGGCGATGGTGGTGCCGTCATCGGCGTCGCCGGGCAGGTTGCCACCGAGTGAGACCCGGTCGGTCGTGACCGGCGAGGTCAGGTCCCCGACGGGGATCTCGAGCTGGTCGACACCGGCGTTGGTGTTCACCTCTCCGGCGCTGTCGGCGCCCCATCCCTGCACGAACCCACCCTCTTGGGTGACGAGGCGGCCGAGGGCGTCGATCGACAGCGATCCCGCCCTCGTGTACAGATCCTGACCTGCCTGGTCCACCACGAAGAACCCGTCGCCCTCCACCGCGAGGTCGGTCGACCGGCCGGTGCGCTGCATCGCGCCCTGCCCGAAGTTGCTGGTGATGGCGGCGACGCGCGACCCCAGGCCGACCTGGGCGGGGTTGGTGCCACCGAGCTCCTCCTGGGCGGCGCCGCCACCCCGGACCGCCTGGCTGAGCACGTCTTGGAAGACGGTGTTGCTCGACTTGAAGCCGGTGGTGTTGGCGTTGGAGATGTTGTTGCCGACGACGTCCATCATCGTCTGGTGGTTCCTGAGGCCAGAGATGGCCGAGAACATGGAACGGATCATTGGGTGCTCCTCGCGGGTGAGTTGGTGGGAATCGGGTGGCGGGCTGGTCAGGTGTCGTCGGCGGAGGCCGACTCGGTGGTCTCGGTTGTGGTCTCGGTAGTGGTCTCGGTTGTGGTCTCGGTTGTGGTCTCGGCCTCGGACTCCTCGGAGGCTTGGTCGGGAGCAGGTTCGTCGCCTTCGCTCCCGGGTGGAGCGATCTGGGAGACGGCGTCGAGCGGTACCTCCTCCTCGCCGACGTTGAGGACGATGCCGTCGGGGTCGGTGGTGGCCGAACCGACCACTCCGCTACCGGTCGTACCGTCGGCGCGCAGGAAGGTGATCTCCTGGCCGACGAGGCCACCGGCGGTGCTGAGCGCCATCGCCCGGGTCTGGTCGGAGACCTGGGTGGCGATGTCCTCGAGCTTCTCGACCGAGGTGAACTGGGCCGTCTGGGCGAGGAAGTCCTGTGGGTCCGAGGGCGAGAGCGGGTCCTGGTACTTCAGCTGGGCGACCAGAAGCTTCATGAACATGTCCTTGTCCATCTCGGTGGAGGACTTGTCGGCTTCAGGGTCAGGGGTGCCCCAGTTGTCCGGCGTTGCGGGGGAGACGGGTGGTATTGACGACATCGGTGGAGCTCCAGGGGTCAGAGGGTGAGATCGAGTCGGCCGGCAGCCACGACGGGCGTCGGTTGGGGAACGGGGACCGAGGTGGCGGCGGGAGAGGCCCCACCGAGACCGTCGGTGGCGGTCCGGGCACGGGTGTCACGACCGGCGGTCTCGTCGCCACCGGGCCCGTTGCCAGCAGCATCGCCGGCCATGGTGTCCTCGCCGACCTCGAGCGAACCGACCCCGATCCCGGACCGGGCGAGCTCGGCCCGCAGCTCAGGGAGGGCGCCGACGAGTGCGTCGCGGGCGGCCACGGTCTCGGTCACCGCCCGCATGTTGAGCCCGCCGTCCTCCAGCGCCACCTCCAGGTGCACGCTGCCCAGCTCGGCGGGCCGCAGCTGGAGCGCGATCCGCTGGGACCCGTCGGCGAGCTGGCGGAGTGGCCGGACCACCCGGGCGACCTGTTGCCACGGGTCGTCGCCCTCGAGCGACTCGAGGTCGGCGTCGAACATGGCGTCGGCCACGGTGGTCGGAGCCCTGGACGGTGCTGGCGCATCCGGCTCCGCGGTGGGTGCGCTGGGGGCGGCGGTGTCCGCTGTCGCTCGCACCGCCGACCGGGCGGCCGTGTCCGGCCTCCCGCCCACGTCAGCGTCCGCGTCGGCGTCTGCGCCCGCCACATGGGTCGGCGACGGCGCCGCGGGGGCGGGTTCACCGTCGAGCTCGGCGGAAGCGGTGGCCTCGGCCTCTGTGCTGTCCGCGTCGGTGATCTCGGCCTCCGCGTCCTCGGATCCGGTCGCTGTGGCCGGCGCCGGGGCGTCCATCGCGTCGTCGGCGAACTCGGAGGCAGGCTCGCTCGTCGAGGGCTGTGCCCCGGCATCGAGCACCGCCGTCTCGCCATCGGCCACCTCACCGTCGGAGGTCGGAGCAGCACCCTCGGGAGCCGGGGCGACCTCCACCGACTCGCCACCGGCCACCTCACCCTC
>JBKGZW010000213.1:0-4550 GCA_046543225.1 Acidimicrobiales bacterium | reverse complement strand
CACTCCTCGTCGTTGCTGTGATCCTGGGCCGCCTCGCTCACCACCGCACCGTGGGTCTCCTCGGCGAGGACCTCGACGTCGCCGTCGTCCGACTCGTCGGCGGTTACGGTGTTCTCCGCAGCGACGGCGATGCCGGCACCGAAGACCAGCACCGCGGCCAGCACGGTGAACGCTCGGATCAGATGGTTGCGCGTAGCCCTCACTGCACTCCCCTTTTCGTTCGTGTACCCGAGTGATCGTGGTGACCGAGTGTGGGGATACGGTCACCGGCAGTGTTTCTTGGGTCGAACGGCCTACGCCTCGATCTCCCGCCGGACGCGACGAAGGCCACGCCGGGGCGACCAGGTGCTGGTCGGCCGAGCGTGGCCCTCCTCAGCGGGGGATCAACCCCGCAGCGCCTCCAGGGCACCCGCCACCTGGGCATCGTTGGCCAGGAACGAGTGGAACTCGAGGAGATCGTCGTGGGTGAAGGTCGGTGCGGTGGGATCGGGCGTCGGCTCGTCGGGGCGGGCCACCATCGAGTAGTGGACGCCGGCCGAGACCAACAGATCGATCGTGTGGCTGGGGCAGTCCTTGACCACCACCGAATCACACAGCGGGCAACGGAACGCGTAGGTGCCATCCCCCGAGCCCTGGCTGATCATGACCGACACGTCGGTCGTGGTCAGCTCGACATCACCGCAGGTTGCACATGTCGCTCGGATCGTGGTCATCGGCTCGTACCTTTCCGGGGTCTCTGCTCTAGAGATCGGGCACGGACCAGCCCTGCTTGAGAGCTCGGAACACAATGATCCGAGCGGCCCAGGACCTATGACCTACCCTGCTCACCGACCGTGGGAAAGGCCGGGGAACGCCGCTCACGGAGCGCGGTCAACCCCTCCCGCGCGTCGGCCGAGGTGAAGCCGAGGAACTCGTGGGCGAGCGACGCCTCGAACGCGGGGACGGCCTGGCGCAGCCACAGGTTGAGGCTCGCCTTGGTCGCCGCAAGCGCCGCCGGGCTCCCCGCCGCCAACCGTTCGGCGACGCCCATGGCGGTGTCGTGCACCTGGTCGTCGTCGGCGACCAGCGACACCAGGCCCATGCGTTCGGCGTCCTCGCCCGACACCGGATCGCAGGTGAGCAGGAGGTACTTGGCCTTGGCCATCCCGCACAGCAACGGCCACACCAGCGCAGCGTGGTCGCCCGCCGCCACCCCCAAGCGGGTGTGACCGTCGACGATCCGGGCCGAGCGGGCAGCGACCGAGATGTCGGCCAGCAGCGCCACCGCCAGGCCGGCACCCACCGCCACCCCGTCGATGGCCGACACCACCGGCTTGGAGAGGTCCACCAGGTTGAGCACCAGGTCGCGCGCCTCGCGCATCGTCCGAGCCCGGACGGCTTCGTCGGCGATGATGTCGTCGACCATGTCGAGATCGCCGCCGGCGGAGAAGTTGCCGTCCGCTCCGCGGACCAGCACGACTCGGGTGGCAGGGTCCTCGTCGATGACGGGCCACACGTCGGCCAGCGCGCGGTGCTTGGCAGCATCGACCGAGTTCAACCGGCCCGGCGTGTCGATCACGATGCGCAACACGCCGTCGCGTGGCCGGTCGAAGGCGAGCGCGTCGAAGGGTCGGTACCGGTCGAGGGTCATGAGGACGGGCTCCTTCGGGACGAACGGTCAGTGGAGATGGTCGATGGCCCCCACCGAGACCACGGCGACCGATTCGGGTGGCAGGGCCAACCCCTCGCCGTCGGTGCTGGTGGAGGCCAGGTCGGTGGAGGCAAGGAGCACCTTGCCGGTGGGACAGGGCACCGTCTGGGTGTGGTCGGCGAGGTTGACCACGACCGCGAAGCCGTCGCGGTCGACCCGCAACCACGACTCGTCGTCGCCGTGGGCGACCGCGCAGCTCAGCTCGCCCGTCAGCAACCCGGGCTCGCTGGAGCGCAGCTCGATCAGCGATCGGTACCAGTCGAGCATGGCCGCGTTGCGCGATCGACCGGTCTCGGACCAGTCGAGCCGTGACCGCTCGAAGGTCTCGGCGTCCTGGGGGTCGGGCACGTCGTCGGGTTCCCAGCCGAAGGCGGCGAACTCGCTGCGACGCCCCTGGGCCACCGCCCGCCCGAGCTCGCGGTCCTGGTGGTCGGTGAAGTACTGGAACGGCGACTCGCTCCCCCACTCCTCGCCCTGGAACAGCAGGGGGACGAACGGTGAGGTGAGCACCAGCGCGGCCGCGATGCGTTGACCGCCGTCGCCGACCAGCGCCGAGAGGCGGTCGCCGACGGCGCGGTTGCCGATCTGGTCGTGGTTCTGGGCATAGGCCAACAGGTTGCGGCCATCGATGCCGTCGGGTTCGCGTCCGTGCCGGCGTCTCCGGTGGGGCGAGTAGTCGCCGGTGTACACCCAGCCCCGCTCGATCGCCTCGGCGAGGTGGGCCACCCCGTCGAAGTCGCGGTAGTAGCCGTCGTGCTCGCCGGTGAGCACGACGTGGAGCGCGTGGTGGAAGTCGTCGCTCCACTGGGCGGCGAGGCCGTACCCACCGAGGTGGCGGGGCCGGCACAGCCGAGGATCGTTCTGGTCGCTCTCGGCGATGAGGGTCAGGGGCCGACCGACCTCGTCAGCCAGGTGCTCCACCTCGACCGCCATCTGCTCGAGCAGGTGCACCGCGGAGGTGTCGATGATGGCGTGCACCGCGTCGAGCCGGAGCCCGTCGAAGTGGTGGTCGCGCAGCCACATCAGGGCGTTGTCGATGGCGAAGCGGCGGACCTCGTCGCTGTCGGCCCGGTCGTAGTTGATCGCCTGACCCCACGGCGTGGAGTAGAAGTCGGTGAAGTAGGGACCGAAATGGCCGAGGTAGTTCCCCTCGGGACCGAGGTGGTTGTAGACGACGTCGAGGACCACCGCCAGGCCCCGCTGGTGACAGGCGTCGACCAGCCGCTTGAGGGCGTCGGGCCCGCCATAGGCGTGATGGGGCGCGTACAGCGACACGCCGTCGTAGCCCCAGTTGCGTCGACCGGGGAACTCGCACACCGGCATGAGCTCGACCGTGGTGGCGCCGAGGTCGACGACGTGGTCGAGACGTTCGATCACCCCGTCGAAGTCGCCGCGCGGGCTGAAGGTGCCGACGTGCAGCTCGTAGATGATGCCGTCGCGGGGATCGGCACCCGGCCAGTCGTGGTCGGTCCACTCGAACGCACCGTGATCGACCACCCGACTGAGCCCGTGAACCCCGTTGGGTTGGAAGGCCGACCGCGGATCGGGGAACGGGCCACGGTCGTCGAGGACGAAGCCGTAGTCACCGCCGGCGTGGAGCCCGGGCACCTCGGCGCGGTACCAGCCTCGCTCGTCGGGGGTCATCTTCACCCGACGGTCGCCGTTGCCCAGCTCGACCTCGACCGAGCCTCGGGCCCGAGGCGCCCACACCTGCAGTTCGGTCAACGCTCCTCCTCGCGGATCGGGCGGTTCGCCTTCACTGTCCCCCCTCGTGCAACAAGGCGACCGGAAACCGCTCCAACAGCGCCGCCACCGGCACGTCGCCGCCCTCCCACTCGGTCTCCGTGAAGGCATCGTGCCACGCACCGGAGGGCAGCTGCAGCACCGTGTCGCGCCACCCGCCGCCGGCGAGGAGCCCCACGGGGAGCCGGGGTACCACGGTGATCGCCCGCTCTCCCCGGCGGTAGGCGACGAGGTGGGCGGTTGCCGCGCCCGCGGCGGACAGCGGTTCGTAGGTTCCGTCGGCGAACCAGCCGGGATGGGCCCGACGCAGCGCGAGGGTGCGGGCGACCACCAACAGCTTGGGCAGACCGCTCGCCACCCGGCGCCAGACCTCCTCGACCGGGAGCGACTCCAGCTCGGCGAGCATCGAGCGGCGGTGAGCGAAGTCGACCGGCCGGCGGTTGTCGGGATCGACCAGGCTGAGATCCCACAGCTCGGTGCCCTGATAGAGGTCGGGGACCCCCGGGGCGGTGAGCTGCACCAGCTTCTGGGCCAGCGCGTTCGTCCAGCCCGGCACCAGCAGCGGCTCGACGAACGCGTCGAGGTCGGCCCGAAAGGAGGGGTCGTCGCACACCGCGGCCACGAACGCGTCGACCGCCTCGTCATAGCCGGTGTTCGGTTCGGTCCAGGAGGTGTTGCGCTTGGCCTCCCGCACGGCCTTGGCCATGTACTCGCTCGCCCGGCTCGCCGGCAACGGGTGTGCGCCGACGAGGGTCTGGAACAGCAGGTGCTCCATGCGGGGGTCGGGCCATCCGTCGACGCCCTCGCCCACCGCCCGGTGCGGGTCGACCAGGTCGTGCCACCGATGGACGGCCTCGCTCCACGCGCCGGGGATCTCCGACAGCAGGGCCAACCGGGCCCGGACGTCCTCGGAGCGTTTGGTGTCGTGGGTGGACAGGGCGAGCATCGACGCGGGTCGGTCGGTGACCGCCTCGGCCATGGCCTGGTGGAACGAGTCCGGGTCGACGGCGAAGGTGGCCGGATCGGAGCCGACCTCGTTCAGCGAGGCCAGCGGGACGTGGTCGTAGAAGGCGGTGTCCTCGACGCCCTTGGCCATCACCGCGCCCGAGAGCTGCTG
>JBKGZW010000212.1:0-4551 GCA_046543225.1 Acidimicrobiales bacterium | reverse complement strand
CGCAGCCTGCGCCTGGTCACGGGTGCGGCGATCGCGGCCCTGGTGGTGGCGGCGGGAGCCTTCGTCGTCACCGCGCTCACCAACACCGCCACCGCCGACGGAGGCGAGTCCCCCGAGGCGGTGGTCGAGGCGCTGGTCGAGGCGATCGAGGCCGAGGATCTCGACGCGGTTGCGGACCTGTTGGTGCCGGGCGAGCAGGAGTCGCTGGCCGGCCCGGTCTTCGACGCCATCGACGAGCTGATCCGCCTCGGCGTGCTCGACGACGACCTCGACCGTTCGTCGATCCAGGGGCTCGACCTGCAGGTGAACGATCTGTCGATGGCGGTCACCCCGGTCGACGACGACCTGGCCAACGTGCACACCACGGCCACGCTCGTCGCCGGGGTCGACCTCGACGAGCTGCCGCTCGGGTCCGCGCTCAGGACCCTGCTCGGGCTTCGGGGGGCGCTGGATGATCCGCAGCCCGAACCCGCCACCGAGGCCGTCGATCTCACCATCGCCACGATGCGCGACGACGGTCGCTGGTACGTCAGCGTGTTCCACAGCGTGGGCGAGCACGCGCGGCTCGAGGAGGGGGTGGGCCCGATGCCGGCCGAGCCGACGATCGTCCCGACTGGCGCCGACAACCCCGAGGCCGCGGTGGACCAGCTCGTGGTCGCGGCGTCGTCGCTCGATGTCGCCGAGCTGATATCGCTGGTCAACCCCGACGAGGGCGCGGCCCTGTACCGCTATGCGCCGCTGCTGCTCGACGCCGCCGACCCGGCGGCGTCCGTGGGGGTCGGCGAGCTCGAGGGGGTCGAGCACGAGATCGACCAGCAGGGCGACCGGGCGAGGGTCACGATCACCGCCTACACCCTCACCACCAGCTTCGACGGTCCCTCCGGCACCCAGGTCCACACCACGCGCCTGGTCGACGGCTGCTACGAGTCCTCGACCGAGCACCCCGAGGGGCCGGGCCCGGGGATGGAGCCACCACCGGGGATGGAGCCCCCACCGGAGGCGGAGCTGGAGATGCCACCCGGCTACAGCCACGACGACGGGGTGACCACCTATTGCCCCGACGAGGCGGGCGCCCCGATGTCGATGCTCTCCCTGATGGGCTTGGGCGGCATGCCCGAGGAGATGGTGCTCGACCGGGTCGACGGCCGCTGGTACCTGAGCCCGGCGAGCTCGATCACCGCCCAGATCCTCGACTCGTTGCGCGACCTCGACTCGGCCGATGAGCTGCTCCAGGAGTGGTTCATCCCCCTGGGGTCCTATGCCACCGCCACCCCCGAGACCGGCTCGGAGGTCGTTCCCGCCGAGCCGGTCCCGCTCACGACCATGCCGCCGGTGCCCGAGAGCACCCCCTGATGCTCGCGGCACGCTGAGCCCCGCGCTGGGCGTCCGCGCTAGGGGAGCGCCGCTTCGATCCGGTTGATGAGCTCGTTCGAATCGGCAAACAGCAGGATCACATGGGCCCTCGACACCTGGCCGGTGGAAAGGACCTTCAGCCAGTAGGCCAGCCCACCGGCGTCGGGGGCACGGCCGAGCACGTGCTGGTAGAGCGCGCTGAGGAACGACGAGTCGTCGTCGAGTCCGAACATCGTCTCGAACTCAGGCGAAGCGGCGAAGTGCCGGACGATGTGGAGGAGCGGCATGCCCGCTTGGTGAGCGTCGATCCAGTACTGGAGACCGCCGGCGTCGGGGACCCGACCGAACACCGACACATACAGCCGGTGGATGGTGCCCGCACCGGTCCGCTCTGCGGCGACCGGCGCGAGCTGAGACAACACCGGTTCGGTCGACGACTCGCCGGTGTCGGAGGACTCCTCGGTGTCGGTAGCGGCCCCAGATGGTGGTGGCGACGATGACGGCGGTGGTGGCGACGGTGGTGGTGGTGGTGGAGTGCTCTCACCGACCTCCACGGCCGCCTCCTCCCCTGACACTGCGCCTGTCACATCGGCGACCGACACCGAGAGCGCATAGGAGCCCTGGTCGACGACCTCGAGGGCACCGATGCCGTCCCACTCCCAGGTCCATGTGCCCGCGGCACGCGGCGCGAGCTCCTCGGTCCGGATCGGCTCGGTCTCGCCGTCGGGGATCACCTCGATCTGTCCATGCCCCGGCTCGTTCTGGGTCCAGGTGAGCGTGGCCACCTCGCCCACGGTGGGATCGAACGACTCGGGAGTCGCGCCCACCTGGGTCAGGACAGGGGCACCATCGGTGTCCAGCGCGGCGGCGAGGTTGAGGCGGTTCCCCGACACCGTCGTCGTGGCGAGCGACGGGGTCGGATCGCCGTGATCCATCAGGCGATCGCGGACCTGGAGGTGGGTGGCCTCGGGGTAGGAGGCGTACACCTGGGCGGCCGCACCAGCGACGTGGGGAGCGGCCATCGAGGTGCCCCTGTACCAGGCGGTGGGAGATCCCCGCAGGCCGACGACCGCGCCCTCCAGCGGAGCGACCGCGTCGGCAAGGGTCTGGCCGGCACCCTCGGTGCCCGACATGAGCGTCGGGTTGGGAAGGCTGGCATAGGGGGAGCTGGCAACGGCCCTGAGCTCGAGGTTGAAGTCGTAGTCGGCGATGTAGTCGCTGCGCAGCACGTCCCGGTAGAAGGCGTTGGTCGCGGTCCCATCGGCGGTGAGCTCAGCGCCGATGTCGACACCGAAGAGGGCGAGGTTGCCGCCGCCGTCGAGGTGGGTCTCCAGTCCGGTCTGGTCGGTGTCGCTCAGCGTGCACTGGGCACTCGCAGGCGCATCGCGCACGTGCGCAGGAGTAGACCAGACCACCGCGTCGTAGCTGGCCATGTCCTCAGCGCTCGGGCCGTCGATGCACGAGTCGGTGCTCTGGGCAACGGTGTGGGTGGTGATGTCGGTGAAGCCCGCCGCGCTCAACGCATCCTGGTAGGCGGTCTCGAAGGTGGCGCCGTTGTCGTCGTCGACCAGCAGGATCGGCGCGTCGGGCTCGAGGCCCATCCAGACACCCAACGCCTGGGTGAGGAGGTCCTCGCGGTGGGCACTGTCGACCACACCCTCGAGGCCGAAGGAGTGGTAGGCGATGCGGTGGTCGACCGCCGCCCCGGTGTCGGGGCCGACCAGGATCGCCTTGGCGAGGCTCGGCACCGTCGACAGGATCGAGGCACCCGGTGCGCCCAGGTCGACACTCGTCGCGCCGTAGTTCGAGAAGCTGGCCAGATCATCGTTGTGGTCGGTGGCCGCCACCGACACGATGTTGTCGTTGTCGTAGCTCGACGGGTAGCTCGGCGAGCTGTCGATGTTCGCCCCCGCGTTGGCCGCTGCCGCGACGAAGAGCATGTCCGCGGTGTTGGACTCCTCGATCTTGTCCTTCAACGCCTGGCTGAATCCGCCCCCGGCCCACGAGTTGTTGGTCAGGTCGGCACCGTTGGAGATGGCGTAGTCGAGCGCCTTGACCGCCCCGTCGGTAGTGCCTCCGCGGGGACCTATGAACTTCAACGGCATGATCCGAGCTTGGCTCACACCCACCACGTCGATGCCGTTGCCCGACACCGCGGCGATCGTGCCCGACACGTGGGTGCCGTGGAAGTCGCCGTCGAGCTCGTCATAGACACCGTTGTCGTCGTTGAAGAAGTCCCACCCGAAGATGTCGTCGACGAAGCCGTTGGCGTCGTGGTCGACACCGTCGGCGAAGGCACACATCAGATCCGACGGCACCGGGGGATCACCGGCGCTGCAGTCGGGGTGCAGGACACGGGGGTCCTCGGCGTAGTCGGCGACGCTGACGACACCGTCGCCGTTGGCGTCATGGTCGTCGTAGGCCACCCCCTCGGCATTCTGGGGCAGGGGCAGCTCACCGGTGTTGAGCCAGATGTTCTCGACCAGGTCGGGGTGGTCGACCATGGTGCCGGAGTCGATCACACCGACCACGACCTGGTCGCTGCCCGAGGCGACCGACCAGGCGCTGGTGGCGTCGATGTCGGCGCCGGTGGTGCCGCCGGTCTGGCCGGTGTTGCGCAGCCCCCACAGGGAGCCGAACTCGGGGTCGTCGGGCCCCACCGGCTCTTGACGGGCCGGATACCACAACCGGTTGGGCTCGGAGTGGAGGACCGATCGCTCGCGAGCGATCTCCGCCGCCTGCTCGGGCAGCGCGCCAGGGCGGGACGTGCGCACCAGCTCCAGGCCGGGCAGGGGGAGATCCTCGACCTTGTCCAGGCCCTGACGGGCTCGCACCGCGGCACGAGCGTTCGCGGGGGTTCCCGGCTGGAACCGCACCAGCAGCTCGCCCTCGACGAACTCGGGGCGATCGGGTGCCTCACCGTCGAGCGCTGGCGGTTCGCCCGACCCGGACTGGGCGGGCAACTGCGCCGTTGAAGCTCCCGCCGGTGCGCTGAGCACGGCCAGCAACGCCAGCACCACGACCAGCGCGGCGGCACGAGACAAACCTGATCTCGGTCCGCACGTGGTTGGCGCCTGCTGTAGCCGATTCATCGGCGTTCCTGTCGTTCGCCCGCTTGGGGGCTGCTTCAAGCCTCTCAGGACGGCGGCTGCGACGCCATAGGCACCATGGCCCTGTTCTCGATCGAGGTGCTCGGCG
>JBKGZW010000211.1:0-4552 GCA_046543225.1 Acidimicrobiales bacterium | reverse complement strand
CGGCATCACGCTCCGCTACACCGACGAGAACGAGTCCGAGCACCGCAAGTACCGCTCGAAGCTGATCGAGGTGATGAGCCAGGCGGTCGAGTGGTACCACGACCGCCTCATGACCGCACCCGATGCCGGCGCGGCCCGCTCCTACCTGCGGTCGAGAGGGTTCACCAAGGACACGGTCGAGCGCTACCGGCTCGGCTGGGCACCCGACGACTGGGACCAGCTCGCATCCGCGCTGCGCGTCCCCGACAAGGTCTTCCGCGATGCCGGACTGGGGTTCGTGAACCGGCGCGGCCGGCAACAGGACGCGTTCCGTGCCCGGGTGCTGTTCCCCATCTTCGATGCCAGCGGTGACCCCGTCGCCTTCGGTGGACGCATCCTCCCCGGCGCCGAGGGGGCCAAGTACATCAACTCCCACGAGTCGCCCATCTACGCCAAGAGCCGGGTGCTCTACGGCCTGAACTGGGCGAAGTCCGACATGGTCGCCGCCGACGAGGCCGTGATCTGTGAGGGCTACACCGACGTCATCGCCTTCGCCGAGGCCGGCGTCAGCCGGGCGGTCGCCACTTGCGGTACCGCCCTCACCGAGAGCCACGTCCAGGTGCTGCGCAAGTTCGCCCGGCGGGTGGTGCTGGCCTTCGACGCCGACGCCGCCGGCCAGGCCGCCGCCGAGCGCTTCTACGAGTGGGAGCAGCGATTCGACGTCGACGTCGCCGTCGCCGCGCTGCCGCCGGGGGTCGACCCCGGCGAGCTCGGCCGCAGCGACCCCGACGCGTTGCGGGCCACGGTGGCCGACGCCCGCTCGTTCCTCGGGTTCCGGCTCGAGCGCGTCCTGTCCAGCGCCGACCTCTCCGCACCCGAAGGTCGGGCCAGGGCGGCGGAGGCCGCACTCGACGTGGTGTCCGAGCACCCCAGCGACCTGGTGCGCGACCAGTACCTGATGACCATCGCCGATCGGTGCCGGAT
This sequence comes from Acidimicrobiales bacterium, assembly GCA_046543225.1. Taxonomy (GTDB): domain Bacteria; phylum Actinomycetota; class Acidimicrobiia; order Acidimicrobiales; family SKKL01; genus SKKL01. The sequence continues at coordinate 3,589 of JBKGZW010000211.1, read as the reverse complement.
CGAGGTCGACCGGTTGCGCGAGCAGTTGCGAGGCGGGCGACGTCCCCGGAGGCCACAGCACCAGGCGGCCGGGGGTGAGGGGAACCGCCCGGCGCTCAGCTCCCGTCCCCAGCGCAACACCCCCTCGTTGGAATCGTTGCGGGTGCTCACCCACCGACCCGACGAGATCACCGAGCTGCTCGACGAGTGCCTCTTCGACGACGAGCTCCACCTCGCCGCCTACCAGGCGCTCACCAGCGGTGGCGAGCTTCGGGACCTCATCGCCGAGGCCGACCCCGCCACCGCCGATCTGCTCCAGCAGCTCGCGGTCCAGGAGTCCGAAGCCGATGCCGCCGACGTCGCCACCCGACTGGTCGAGGAGGCCACCCGGCGGGCCATCGCCGAGGTCGAGTCCGATGCTCGTCAGGCCGACGACGTGGCCGACTACGCCCCGACCCTTCAGTGGCTCAAGGAGCGTCTCATGGAGCTGCGGGACCCTCACGCGGACCGGACGCCGCTGGATCGGTTGCTAGCCTGGCATCGGCAACGGGCCATAGGGGAGTGATGAACGATCGTACGCAAGTGGGCTCCCCGTGGGCCGAGGTCCCCCCGGACGATCTGCAGCGATTGACAGAGCGGGGCCGGTCCCGCGGGATGCTCACCAGCGACGAAGTGATGATGGTGTTCAAGGACGTCGACCCGACGCCCGACAACATCACTCGCATCCGTGGATACTTTCGAGGGGTGGGCATCACCATCGACGAGAGCGTCGACGAGCTCGACCCCGACGAACCGCTCAGCGGCGTGCCGGCCCACGCCGTCGGCGACAACGGCACCACCGACCAGGCATCGGGCTCGGCTCCAGCGACCCCCGACGCCGACCGGCCCGACCACGAGGAACGAGACCTGGAGCCCGCCACCGCGGTGGCCACACGCGTCGCCCAGCGCCCGCTGCGCATCCCGGTCCCCTCCGACAGCGCAGGTGGCAGCTCCGACTCGGTCCGGCTCTATCTCAAAGAGATCGGCCGGGTCCCGCTGCTCACCGGCCCCGAAGAGGTCGCGCTCGCCAAGCGCATCGAAGCCGGCCTCCTCGCTCGCGAGAAGCTCGCTGCCGTCGAGGACGGCACGACCACCGTGCCACTGTCCGCCGCCGAGCGCCGTCGGTTGCTGCGCACCGTCAAGGACGGCGACGCTGCCCGCGAAGCGCTCACCCAGGCCAACCTGCGTCTCGTGGTGTCGATCGCCAAGCGCTACGTCGGTCGGGGGATGCTGCTGCTCGATCTCATCCAGGAGGGCAACCTCGGGCTCATGCGGGCGGTCGAGAAGTTCGACTACACCAAGGGCTTCAAGTTCTCCACCTACGCCACCTGGTGGATCCGTCAGGCCATCACCCGGGCCATCGCCGACCAGGCCCGCACCATCCGCATCCCCGTGCACATGGTCGAATCCATCAACAAGGTGGTGCGGGTGCAGCGCCAGATGCTCCAGGAGATCGAGCGTGAGCCCACCGTCGACGAGCTGGCCGAGAAGGTCGACATGACCCCCCAGCGGGTGCGGGAGATCCTCCGCATCTCCCAGGACCCGTTGTCGCTCGACTCACCGGTCGGCGAGGAGGACGACTCCAACCTGGCCGACTTCATCGAGGATCTTCAGGCCGAGGCCCCGGCCGAGATGGCGGCCAAGCGGATGCTCAACGAGGCTGTCCTCGCCGCGCTCGACGATCTCAGCGAGCGCGAGAAGCAGGTCGTCCGCCTGCGGTTCGGCCTCGAGGACGGCCAGGCGCGCACGCTCGAGGAGGTGGGCCGCGAGTTCGGAGTCACCCGCGAACGCATCCGCCAGATCGAGTCCAAGACCCTCGCCAAGCTGCGCCACCCCCATCGCAGCCAGAAGCTGCGCGACTACCTCGACAGCGAGTAGCGGCGATCAGCGCCGCGCCCGGGTGCGTCGCAGCAGTGGATCGGCTGCGGCCAGCGCTCGGTCGGCGACCCGAAGGACGCGGCCCGATGCCCCCGGGCTGTCGGAGTCGACCAGGTTGCCCATCACCGCCAGGGTGATGTCGGCGGTGAGTTGGCTGCCGACCGCGACCCGAAGCCCGGCACGGAGGATCCGAGGATGGCCGATCAGGAAGCTGAACCGGCGACCGGTGCGCAGGAACGCGTCGAACCGGTCGCTGATCTCGTGGTCGTAGCGATCGGGCGCGGTGCCCGGATCGTGGAGGAACAGGTCGGCAGCCAGGATCCCCGATTCGAGGCCGTAGTCGATCCCTTCGCCGTTCATCGGGTTCACCAGTCCTGCCGCATCGCCGATGGCGACCCAGCCGGGACCGTGGCGACGCTGGGTCGCCATCGGGAGACGCCAGGCGCGGGGACGCTCCAGCGGCTCGCCGAGCTCCCACGGTTCGCGGACCGAAGCCAGGTACGAGTCGAGCAACCGGTTGAGGTTGAGGCGGGTGAAGCCCTTCATGGTCGACAGCGCTCCCACCCCGACGTTCACCGTGCCGTCACCGGCGGGGAACATCCACCCGTAACCGGGGACGGCCACCCCGTGGGTGTCGGTGAGGGTCAGGCACGCTTCGAGGTGTCGCTCCGCGTGGCGCGGCGAGGGCACGTAGGTGCGGATGGCGAGTCCGAACGGTTCATCCTGTGCCCGGCCGGCACCCAGCGTCCGCGCCGCGGCACCGGGGGCACCGGCGGCGAGGATCACCAGGTCCGCCGACCACTGTCGCCCCGCGGCCTCGACGCCCCAGACCCGACCGTGGTCGTCGACCACGGGTGAGGCGGCGGTCGACCAGTGGATCTCCGCGCCCGCCTCGACGGCGGCATCGGCCAGGTGGGCATCGAGCGCGCGTCGCGGCATCACCGCCCCGTGGGCGGGGAATCGCGACGAGGCCGGCCACGCCAGCTCACGAGTGGTGCGGCCGGCGATCATCCGCAGACCGTCGATCCGGTGAGCGCCCTCGGGTTCGACCTTCAGCTCGTGCAGCGCGCCGACGGCACGGGGGGTGAGCCCGTCACCACAGACCTTGTCGCGCCCGTAGGCACCCTTCTCGAAGACCGCCACCGAGGCACCGCCACGTGCGGCCCTGATGGCCGCGGCAGATCCTGCCGGCCCGGCGCCGATCACCACGATGTCTCGGTGTTCCACGCACCAAGCCTGCCCGAAATGCACGGCCGATCGCGACTCGGGGCGATCGACCGGTCAGCGGGGCGCCTGCTCGAAGGCGGTGTCGATGTCGGTGGGACGGGCGAAGAACCAGCCCTGCCCCAGTGTGCAGCCCAGATCGAGCAGCAGATCGGCCTGTTCCTCGGTCTCGATGCCCTCGGCGATGCTGGTGATCCCGAGGGACTCGGACAGGTGCAGCACCGCCTCGATGATCGACCGCTGGTCGTGACGGTCGACCGCCTCGGCGGTGAACGACCGGTCGATCTTCAAGAACTCGGGCTGGAACCGGGCGAGGTAAGCGAGCGACGAGTAGCCGGTGCCGAAGTCGTCGATGGCGATGGCCACCCCCTGGTTGCGCAGAGGTTGCAGCGCGGTCGCCACCCCCGGCGGGTCACGCATGATGCTGTGCTCGGTGATCTCGAGGCACAACCGGTGGGGGTCGATGCCG
>JBKGZW010000210.1:0-4554 GCA_046543225.1 Acidimicrobiales bacterium | reverse complement strand
GCGCGATCGCCGACCGGGTCCGGTGGCAGCTCGATGGCTGGTTGTCGGGGTCCGCGGTCACCCGCCCCACCGGCGGCATCGCCCGTCTGGCCTTGGTGCCCGACGAGGTCCGGGTGGCATCGGGTCGCCAGCTCGGGTTCTGGGGAGGGCAGTCGGCGGCCACCGAACGGGCAGCGCGCACCCTCGCCCGGTTGCAGGCGACGTTGGGCTCGGGTGCGGTGGTGGTCCCCGAGCTGCGCGGTGGTCGCGATCCGTCGAGCCAGGTGGTGTTGGTGCCCGTCGGGGCGGTCGATCTGACCGAGCGGCGCGCGGTCGGCACCGCCGGTGACTCCACCGGCGCCGTGGCCCCGTGGCCGGGGCGGTTGCCGTCACCGTCGCCGTCGACCGTGATGGGCGAACCCGTGGTGGTCGAGGTGCTCGACCACCACGGCCGCCGGGTGGGGGTCGATGGACGGGGCACGCCCACGGCGGTGCCCCGACAGGTGGTGGTCGGCGGCACACCGGCCGAGGTCGTGGCGTGGGCGGGGCCGTGGCCGGTCGACGAGCGCTGGTGGGATCCTGGGTCGCGTCGACGGCGGGCTCGGTTCCAGATGGTGACCGACGACGGCGTCGCCCGGCTGCTGGTGCTCGAAGGCGGCAGCTGGTGGATCGCCGCCATCTACGACTGACCGAGCGTCTGGGTCAGGAGTAGGCCGCGAACACCTCTTCGAAGGCCACGAACTGGCCCCCCGAGGTCGACGACGGCACCAGCACCGGGGTGGTGACACCCGCGTCGAACCACGCCTCGACCCGCTCGCGCACGTGGGCGACGGGACCCGAGATGGTGCAGTCGTCGAGCCAGCGGTCGGACATGAGGCCAGGGATGGCATCGCGGTCGCGCCGCTCGAGGGCCGCCTCGATGGCTTCCATCTCCTCGACGTAGCCGGCTGCCTTCCAGTAGTTGCGGTAGTTGGGCAGCCTCACGTACATGGTCATGGTCTTGCGGTTCACGGCCCGGGCGGCGTCGATGTCGTCGTCGATCACGGTCGGCACCATGTTGCCCACGAAGAAGCCGGCGTCGCGTCGCTCGGTGGGGATGCGGGCCAGGGAGTGGGCCATGTGGCTGAGCGACCCGTTGGCCCAGATCGCCCCGTCGGCGATCTCGACCGCCAGGTCGAGCATCCTGTCCCGCAGCGCGGCGAGCACGATCGGTGGCAGCTCGCCCGCTTGGCGTTCGGCGGCCCTGATGCCCTCGACATAGTTGCGCATGTCCGCGAGCGGCCTGCCGGTCTCGATGCCCATGCGGGCCAGTGCAGGCTCGTGGCTCACGCCCAGACCGAGGCGGAACCGTCCGCCGGAGAGCTCGTGGATGGTGCCGGCGTGGGTGGCCAGCTCGGCGGGCACCCGCATGTAGATCGGTTGGATCGCGGTGGCGAGGTCGATCGTGGATGTCGCCTGCGCCAGTGCCTGGCAGAGGCCCATGGCGTCGCCGAAGCTGGCGGCATAGATCCCGCTGAACCCCCGACGCTCGGCCTCCTGGGCCACCTCGATGGCTCGTTGCTTCTTGCCGGGGACAGCGGTCAGACAGACGGCGGGCATGCGGGTCATCGGTGCGCTCCTCCAGTGGTCTCGACGCCGGTGACACTACAACCAGGTCCTGAGACCCGAGTTCGAGCAGGTGGCCACGAACGCTCATCAGATCGAATGGTCGACCGATCCCCACACCCGATCGACGCAGCTCGACGACTGCTGGATCAGGGACGACACCGGAGAAGGATCAGCGTGACCGACATGGATGACGGCATGGTGGACGAGGTGGTCGGCGAGTTCCTCGTCGAGGCCCGCGAGGGGCTCGACCAGCTCGACCACGACCTGCTTGCACTGGAACAGTCGCCCTCGATCGAGGTGTTGGGCTCGATCTTTCGAACGGTCCACACGATCAAGGGAACCTGTGGGTTCCTCGGGTTCGGTCACCTCGAATCGGTGAGCCATGCCGCGGAGAACCTCCTGAGCCTGCTCCGCGAGGAGCAGGTGAGCTTGACCGACGAGATCGTGAGCGCGCTGTTGGCGACGGTCGACGCCGTGCGAGCCATGTTGTCCACGATCGAGATGACCGGTACCGACGGTGACGACGATCACCCAGCGCTCGTCGCTGAACTGACCCGCCTCCAGGATGCGGAGCCACCACCGTCGTCGCCTCCCCGTCTCGGCGACCTGTTGGTCGATCAGGACCTCGCCAGCACCGAGGAGGTGGAGCTGGCCGTCACCGAGCAGGCATTGGGAGACGAGCGGCCGCTGGGGGAGATCCTTGTGGGTCACGGGGTCGTCGACGAGGCAGCCGTCGACACCGCGCTCTCCGCCCAGGCCGAGGACCGGGCGGGTCGCGCGGCCGCCGATTCGACCATCCGGGTCGATGTCAGGCTGCTGGACGATCTCATGAATCTGGTGGGTGAGCTCGTCCTGGCCCGCAACCAGATCCTCCAGCTCACCACCGAGGACGAGAACGAGGCCTTCGCCGCCCCGGCGCAGCGACTGAACCTCATCACCACCGAGCTGCAGGAAGGCGTGATGCGCACCCGGATGCAGCCCATCGGAAGCGTGTGGAACCGCTTCCCCCGAGTGGTGCGCGACCTGGCCCGTTCGTTGTCCAAGCAGGTGCGCATCGAGATGGAGGGTGCCGAGACCGAGCTCGACAAGACGATCGTGGAGGCGATCAAGGACCCTCTCACTCACCTCGTCCGCAACTCGGTGGACCATGGCATCGAGGAGCCTGCAGCCCGCGAAGCGGCGGGCAAGCCGACCGAGGGACGACTCACGCTGAGTGCGTGCCACGAGGGTGGCCAGGTCATCATCGAGATCGCCGACGACGGCGCCGGCATCGATGGCGGTCGGATCAGGGACAAGGCCATCGAGCGGGGTCTCATCTCGAGCGAGCAGGCCGCAGCGATGTCGACCCGGGACCTGGTCAACCTGATCTTTCTGCCCGGGCTGTCAACCGCCTCCGCGGTCACCAACGTGTCGGGCCGGGGTGTCGGGATGGACGTGGTGAAGACCAACATCGAACGCATCGGCGGAGTGCTCGATGTGACGACCGAGCCTGGGTGGGGCACCACGTTTCGGATCAAGATCCCGTTGACCCTGGCGATCATTCCCGCGTTGGTGGTGGGCTGCGGCGACAGTCACTACGCGATCCCGCAGGTGAACCTCCTGGAGTTGGTCCGCATCGACGCCGATCGGGTGGCGAGCGAGATCGAGTGGATCCATGGAGCTCCTGTCCACCGCCTCCGAGGTCGTCTCTTGCCGATCATCGACCTCGCGACCGAGCTGGGAATGAGCGAGGCACCGCTCGATGGCCGCCAGACCGTGAACCTGGTTGTGCTCCACGCCGACGGCCGCAGCTTCGGCCTGGTCGTGGACGAGATCACCGACACCCAGGAGATCGTGGTCAAGCCGTTGGGGAACCAGGTGAAGGACATCCCCACCTTCGCCGGGGCGACGATCATGGGCGATGGCAGCGTTGCGCTCATCCTCGACGTGTTGGGCGTGGCTCAGGCGGCGAACGTGGTGGATGACCACCCCCAGGCCGCTGCAGGCGCCGACGAGGCTGCCGGGCCCGGTAGCGACGAGGACGATCGCGACAAGGTGCTGGTCGTCGGGCTGGATGGTGAGCACCGTGGAGCGGTGGCGCTGTCCACGGTCGCCCGCCTGGAACAGATCGATCGATCCGCGATCGAGATGAGCTCGAGAGGCCCGCTCGTGCAGTATCGCGGGGAACTGCTGCCCCTGGTCTCGTTGTCGGCGACGGCCGGGTTCGGGAGGGGACCGGACCTCAACGCCGGAGCAGCGGGCCTGATGGATGTCGTCGTCTGGAGCGGGTCCGGTGCTCAGGTCGGACTCGTCGTCGATCACATCGTCGACATCGTCGAGGAGCGGATCGTTCCGCTCTCAGATGCCGGATCGAGCTCCTCGAGGTCGGTGGTGGCGGTGGTCGGCGGGCACGTGACCGACGTGCTCGACGTCGCCTCGTTGCTCGGGCACACCAGCAGTGCATCCCGGACCGTCACGCCCGAGTTGGCCGACGCGTGAGCGGGGAGCGGCGTGCCCGGGTGTTGATCGTCGACGACGCGGTCGTCATCCGACGACTGGTCTCGGACGTGTTGGGCGGGGTGAGGACGATCGAGGTGGTGGGAACGGCGCGCAACGGCCGTCTCGCGCTGGCCAAGCTCCCTCAGCTCGATCCCGATCTGGTGATCCTCGATGTGGAGATGCCGGAGATGGACGGCATCGAGACCCTGACCGCGCTTCGGGAGCTTCGCCCCAGGCTTCCGGTGATCATGTTCAGCACGCTCACCGAGCAGGGGACGGCGATCACCCTCGAAGCGCTCATGCGGGGGGCGAACGACTATGTCCCCAAGCCGGCCAACGTCGGAAGCGTCTCCGAAGCCATGGACCGGGTTCGATCCGAGCTGGTGCCGCGCATCCACTCGCTCTGCGGGCTGGACACGACGTCGCCCGCGGCCGACGCGACGATCCCCCGGACCCGTTCCCAGCCGGTGGGATCGAGCGGTCCTCGAC
>JBKGZW010000209.1:0-4555 GCA_046543225.1 Acidimicrobiales bacterium | reverse complement strand
CGTGACCGCTGATCCCCTCGTAGTCGGTGAGCAGGTCACCGCAGCCGTAGAGGATGAGCCGACTCCGATGGACCTCGATGCCGAGCGGGTGGTGCGACGAGTGCCCGTGCACCACGTGGACCCCGGCACGCTCGATCAGGGAGTGGGCGAAGCGCCGGTGCTCGGGCGGGATCCGGTGACCCCAGTTCCCGCCCCAGTGCAGCGACGCCACGACCACGTCACCGGGACGCGCCCACTCCCGGACCAGACCGGCGATGCGCTCCACCTGGGCGTCGGAGAGATCGGCCAGCATCGCGACCCCGGGACGACCGGGTCCGGCATCCCAGTCCGGGGGGATCCCGCTCGAGGCCGTCCCCGCGGCGACGACGAGCGCCCGGACGCCCGACGGCCGGTCGACGACGGCGGGCGTCCACGCCTCGTGGCCGGTGCGTCCCGCTCCCGCGGTCGCGAGACCGGCCCCTCGGAGGGTGTCGAGGGTCTGTTCCAGGCCGGGGACCGACCAGTCGAGCACGTGGTTGTTGGCCAGCACCGCCACATCGATCCCCGCGGCCGACAGGACATCCACGTTGGCCGGGTGCATCCGGTACTGGATGCCCTTCCCCGGCCACGGCACACCCCTGTCGGTCACGGCGGTCTCGAGGTTGACCACGAACGCATCGACGGCGCTGGCGTCGATCTCGGGGAGGAGGTCTCCCCACACGTAGCGGGGCGGCACGCCGCGCGGGATGGGACCCGACCGTTCCTCGGCCAGTTCCACGTAGGCGACCGCCGACCGCAACCACTGTTCGTCGATGCTGGGATCACCCGGATGGGCGAGGATCTGGTCGACACCCCGACCGCACATGACGTCACCGGTGAGGCAGAGCTTCACGGCTCAGACGCCTCGACGACGGGGACGGCCGCCCACCACGTCAGGACGCGACGCGGTCGCTCACCTTGTCGGTGCCGGTCGCCGCTCTGGCGCAGTTCGCGCAACAGAAGAACCGGCCGTCGACCTCGATGCCGTGCCCGATCACCTTGCACGCGCAGTGCTCGCAGACCGGGGCCATTCGGTGGATGGCGCACTCGAAGCTGTCGAAGACGTGGACCGCTCCGGCCGCGTGGACCTCGAAGGCCTTGTCGTAGTCGTTGCCGCAGACCTCACAGACAGCCATGGCGCACACCTCCCGATCGTTGGGACACCACCCCGGCTACCCGCATGCGGTCAAGGGGAAACGCGCTCCGGCTCAGTCTCAGAGGATCGCCAGCACCTGGCGGGCGATGGCCAGCTCCTCGTCGGTCGGGACGACCATCACCGCCACCGCCGAGCCGTCCGTGGAGATGAGCCGGGCCTCGTGGGACGGGCGCTCGTTGCGACCCGGGTCGATCTCGATGCCGAGGTGGCCGAGCCCCGCGGTCGACTCGGCCCGCACGACGGCGTCGTGCTCGCCGACGCCGGCGGTGAAGGTGAGGGTGTCGAGTCCGCCCATGATCGCGGCGTAGGCGCCGATGTACTTCTTGAGGCGGTGGACATAGACGTCGAGGCCGAGTCGAGCGGCGGGATCGCCCTGGACGATGAGCTCGTGGACCTCGCGCATGTCCTTGCGGCCGGTGAGGCCGAGCAGCCCCGAGCGCTGGTTGAGCAGATCGTCGAGCTCGCCGATGTCCATGGCGGCGTTGCGGGCCAGGTGCAGCACCACCGCGGGGTCGATGTCGCCGCTGCGGGTACCCATGACCAGCCCCTCGAGCGGGGTCATCCCCATCGAGGTCTCGACCGCTGCCCCGCCGACCACCGCCGATGCCGACGCCCCGTTGCCGAGGTGCAGGACGATCTGGCGCAGTCCCGACCGGTCGCGCCCCAGGACCTCGGCGGTCCGGGCCGATACGTACTGGTGGGACGTGCCGTGGAAGCCGAAGCGCCGGATGTGGTGCGCGTCGGCGATCTCGCGGTCGATGGCATAGGTGGCTGCCGCCGCGGGGAGGTGGTGGAAGAACGCGGTGTCGAACACCGCCACGTGGGGGATGTCGGGGAGCAGCTCGGTCCCCACCCTGATGGCGGTGAGGTTCGGGGGGTTGTGCAACGGCGCGAGCGGTGAGAGCCGGTCGATGGTGGCGATGACCCCGTCGTCGATCAGGGTGGGACCGTCGAAGTCGCGACCACCCATGACCACCCGATGGCCGACCGCCACCACCCCGGCATCGCGGAGCCGAGGCCCGACCTGGTCGAAGGCGGCCAGGAGGCGGTCCATGCCGTCGCGGTGGTCGGCGACCGGTTCGACCTGCTCGGTGGTCGTGTCGCCGTGGGTGTGCTCGAGACGCGACTCCTCCTCGCCGATTCGCTCCACGACGCCGCCGGCGATCGCCGCCTCGGCCCGGCTGTCGACGAGCTGGTACTTGATCGACGACGAGCCGGAGTTGAGGACCAGCACCGTCTCGCTCACGGCTGCCCCGGTGCACGGTCGTCGGCGGCCTGGGCCTGGACCGCGGTGATGGCGACGGTGTTGACGATGTCGCGCACGGTGGCGCCCCGTGACAGGTCGTTCACCGGCTTGTTGAGCCCCTGCAGGACCGGCCCAACGGCGACCGCTCCGGCGGTGCGTTGCACGGCCTTGTAGGTGTTGTTGCCGGTGTTGAGGTCGGGGAACACGAACACCGTCGCCCGGCCCGCGACCGAGGAGTCCGGGAGCTTGGCCTGCGCGACCGACGCGTCGACCGCGGCGTCGTACTGGATCGGGCCGACGACCGAGAGGTCGGGGCGCCGCGACTCGACGAGCTCGGTGGCGATGCGGACCTTGTCGACATCGGCACCTGAGCTGGACTCGCCGGTGGAGTACGACAGCATCGCCACCCTGGGCTCGATGCCGAACTGCGACGCCGTGCCCGCAGACGAGATGGCGATGTCGGCGAGCTGTTCTGCCGTCGGGTCGCGGATCACCGCGCAGTCCCCGTACACCAGCACTCGATCCTCGAGGCACATGAAGAAGACCGAGGACACCACCGAGGTGCCCTCGGTGGTCTTGATGACCTCGAACGCGGGGGTGATGGTGTGCGCGGTGGTGTGGGCCGCGCCCGAGACCATGCCGTCGGCCTCGCCGAGGTGGACCATCAGGGTCCCGAAGTAGGACACGTCGCGGACGATCTCCCGGGCGCGGTCGGGGGTGACCCCACGGTGGGCGCGGAGCCGGGCGTACTCGGCAGCGAAGGGTTCGACCAGATCCGACGTGGTGGGGTCGATGATGAGCGCGTCGCCGATGTCGAGCCCGAGCCCGGCCGCCCGGGCCACCAGGTCCGACTCCACCCCGAGCAGGATCAGCTCGGCGGCCTGTCGCGACAGCAGCGTGGACGCGGCCCGCAGGATGCGCTCGTCGCTGCCTTCGGCCAGCACGATCCGCTGGGGATCCGACCGCGCCCGCTCGACCAGCATCGACTCGAACATGAGCGGGGTGACGACCTCGGTGCGGGGAACGTCGAGGCGGGCGAGCAGGTCGTCGGGATCGATGTGGCGCTCGAACACCTCGAGCGCGGTGTCGATCTTGCGCTGGGTGCCACGCCCGAGCACACCGCGTGTGGAGGCCACGATGCGCGCCGTGTCATAGGTGTTGTGGGGTGTGAGGACCACCGGCAGGCTCCGGCCCAGGCCTCGTACCAGTTCGATCACCGACGCGGACGGCTGGTAGCCGCCGTTGAGCACGATCGCGGCGAGGGACGGGAAGCTGTGGGCCGCGTGGGCGGTGGCGAGGGTGATGAGCGCCTCGGGGCGGTCGCTGGCGGCGATGCAGAGCTGGCCGTCCCGCAGCCGTTCGAGCACGTGCTCGATGTTCATGCCGGACACGAGCATGTGCTCGGCCTCGCGACCGAGGAGTGCCTCGTCGCCGAGCAGTAGTTCGCCGTCGAGGGCGGCCATCACCTCGGCCACGGTGGGCGCGGACAGCAGCGGGATCTCGGGGAGGGCCCACGCGGGACGGTCGGACGTGGTGAGGCGGTCGCACATGGCATCGAGCTGTTCGGGATCGCAGCGGTTGGCGAGGACCCCGATGGTGGTGGCGTGGCCCTGGCTGATCTCGGCGATGGCCAGGTCGACCACCTGGGCGACGTCGTCGGGGGTCCGCTCGAACCCGCTGGCCACGAGCAGCACGGGAGCACCGAGGTTGGCCGCGACCCGGGCGTTGAACGACAGCTCGGTGGGAGAGGCGATGTCGGTGTAGTCGGAGCCGACGATGACGACGGTCTCGTGGTCACGGTCGATGGTGCGGTACCGCTCGACGATCGTGGCCAGCGCGGCGTCGGGGTCGGCGTGGACGTCCTCGTAGGTGACGGCGACGCACTCGTCGTGGTCCTGGTCGACGCCATCGCGGGTCAGGAGCAGCTCGACGACGTGGTCGTCGCCGGCCCGAGATCGGGTGACCGGACGGAAGATCCCGGTGGACTCGACCCGCCGGGTGAGCGCATCCACCAGGCCCAGCGCGACGAGCGACTTCCCCGAGTGCTCCTCGAGCGACGCCACGTAGATGCTCTTGGCCATGGGTGCAGTCTGCCCGGTGTCGGCGACCGGCGGCGGCCACCAGGTCGACGGCGC
>JBKGZW010000032.1:0-21005 GCA_046543225.1 Acidimicrobiales bacterium | reverse complement strand
TCAGCGCGACGGGTCGAGCATCACCTTGAGCACGCCGTCCTCCCGGGCGTCGAACAGTCGATAGGCCTCGGTTGCTTCGGACAGGCCCATGCGGTGGGTGACCACGTGCTCGGGCTGGATGCGACCGGCGGCGACCAGCGGGATGAGCTCGGACCAGGTGCTCTGCACCGGGCAGATCCCGATGCGGAAGGTGAGGTCGCGCAGGAAGGCGAGTCCCATCGGGAAGGCGAACTCCATGCCGAGGTTGGCACCGATGACCGACACGGTGCCGCCCGCGCGCGTGGAGTAGATGGCGTCGGTGATGGTCTGGTCGATGCCGACCGCTTCGATCGTGGCGTCGGCGCCCCGACCGTCGGTCGCCTCGAGGACCGCCGCCGGCGTGCCGTCGGTGGCGTCGACGGAGATGGCGCCGAGCCGTTCGGCGTGGGCGAGTCGTTCGGGCACGGTGTCGATGGCGATCACCCGTGCGGCGCCCATCACCTGCGCGCTCTGCAGCGCGAAGATCCCGACGGGGCCGAGCCCGATGACCGCCACCGTGTCGCCGGGGCGGACATCGGCGTTGGCGGCGCCGTAGTAGCCGGTGGGGAGGATGTCGGTGAGCAGGACCGCCGCCTCGGCACTGATCGACTCGGGGATCAGGTGGCACGACGTGTCGGCCGCGGGGACCGCGACGAGCTCGGCCTGGCCGCCGGGGAGGTCGAGGCCGTTGCCGAACACGCGCGGGAAGCCGGCGGCGCAGCGCACCGGGTTGTGGCCCCGGCACTGGGTGCACTGCCCGCACCCGATGACCCCCGAGACGAGCACCCGATCGCCGACCTGGAAGCGGCGGACGTCGGCTCCGGCCTCGACCACCTCGCCGATGAACTCGTGGCCGAGGTGGATGCCGGGGCTGCCGTGGATCCCGTGATAGAGGTGGAGGTCCGAACCGCAGATGGCGGTGTGGCTCACCCCCACGATGATCGACGCCGCATCGGGCAGGGTCGGCTCGTCGACGTTCTCGACGGTGACGTCACCGGGACCGTTCAGCACGGTGGCTCGCATGTGGTTCCCCCTCAGGTGGCGCCCTGGCCGGGCGCCGTTCGTTCAGATCCCCTGCTTGCGTGCCCGCACGATCAAGGTGGCGGGCACCCACCGCATCGTCTCGCTCCACAGCACCGACCGATGGCCAGATGGAGCGGGTTCGGGTTCGAGCAGCGCGTCGACGCGGAAGTTGGTCCTGGCCAGGTTGGTGAACAGGTCGGTGATGGTGTGGGTGTGGTCGCGACCCGAGTGCTCGCCGCGCTCCCAGGTTCGGGGGGTCCGGTCCCAGTAGGCGCGTCGGATCCGCAACGGTTCGTCGCTCGTGGGGTCGATCATCGAGAACGCGGGGTGGGGCAGCGAGAACACGAGGTGGGCGTCCTGTCGCAACACCCGGTGCACCTGCCGGAACACCCGGGAGAGGTCGTCGACACCGGCAAGGGAATAGATGCTGACCGCCAGATCGATCGAGTCGGCCCGCACCGCTGCCAGGTCGGCGAGGTCGTTGTTGAGCAGCTCGATCTTGGTGTCGGCCCGCTCGAAGGCCCACCGGGACGCGGCGACCCGTTCGGCCGACGGCTCGACCACGATGACCCTGGCCCCCCGGTGCTGCAGCGCGATGGCGGTGTGGCCCTCGTGGGAGCCGAGCTGAAGGATCCGCTTGCCGGACAGGTCGCCCAGCAGGCGCAGGTCGGTCTCGTCGAGGATGTCGGGCCCGTAGACGACGCGATCTTTGGGGAGCTCGGTCCCGATGGGGAAGGTGCGGGGGTGCTGAGGTCCGGTCGGAGAGGTGCTCATCGACGCTCCAGGTGGAGGTGGAGGTGGCTGCTGCTGGGCTGAGGGCGGTGCTGCGGTTGGTGTCAGTGTGCCGTGACCGGCGGGCTGTGACGTGGATGGCGAGGGTCGGGTCACCCACGTCCGGCACGCCCCGCACGCGCCGACGGTCGCCGCCTCGGTAGCCTCGTTGCTCATGGGTTTCTCGCCCCAAGCCGTTCCTGGTGCCGACCACCAGGGCACGATCGACTACCGACTGGCGCGCCAGTCGGTGATCGACTCGTACCGCCGGGGGCGGTTGGCCCGCCACGAGGTGTGCGATGCCCACCCCGAGCTGCGTCGTGCCGCTGAGCAGGTGGCCGAACCCACGTCGCTGGTGTGTCCCATCTGCGCGGACGTGAACGTCGTGCTGGTGTCCTATGTGTTCGGACCGCGCCTTCCCGCCCACGGCCGCTGCATCACCACCCGCTCCGAGCTGGCGGCCTTCGCCCGCAAGGCCCGTCGGGGCGGCTCGTTCACCTGCTACGTCGTCGAGGTCTGCCCCGGCTGTTGGTGGAACCACCTGGCTCGCACCTTCCTGCTGGGGCGCGCCGGTTGATCCTCGACCGGCTCCCCGGTCGGAGCCGCGCCAAGGGTTCCAAGCGCCGGAGCGTCTTCTGGCGCTGGCGACGGTTCTTCTTCCTGCTCGGCCTCGCCGCGGTCGGTGGGATCGCGGGCGCGGGCTGGGTGGTGTCCCAGATCGAGCTGCCCGAGGCCGAGGTGCTGCTCGAGACCTCCTATGTCTGTGCTGGTGACGTGACCGAGGCCTGCGGAGCCGACAACGCCATCGCCGAGCTGAGCGGCCACCAGAACCGCACCTCGGTGTCGCTCGATCAGGTGCCCGACGTGCTCATCGACGCCGTGCTCGCCCAGGAGGACCGCACCTTCTTCGACCACAGTGGCGTCGACGTGGTCAGCATCGCCCGGGCGTTGTGGACCGACCTGCGCCACCAGACCCTCGCCCAGGGCGGTTCGACGGTCACCCAGCAGTACGTCAAGAACGTGTACCTCACCGACGACCGCACCCTGTTGCGCAAGATCCGCGAGGCGGCACTCGCCATCCGGCTCGAGCGCGATGTGGGCAAGGAGGAGATCCTCGAGCGGTATCTCAACACGATCTACTTCGGCCGGGGCGCATACGGGGTCGAAGCCGCGTCACGAGCGTACTTCGACAAGTCCGTCGAGGACCTCGCCCTTCCCGAGGCCGCGTTCATGGCCGGACTGATCCGGGCCCCCGAGACCGCAGATCCCTCGCGCGACCTCACCGAGGCCGAACGCCGCCGGAACAACGCCCTGGTGCGCATGGTCGCCGACGGCCACATCACCCAGGCCGAGATGGACGCTGCCAACGCGGTGCCCCTCGACGAGATCACCCTGCCGCGGTCGAGTCGCGAGGGGCTCGGCAACGTGCGGGGCTCGGAGTACGGCACCGAGTACTTCGTCGACCAGGTGCGCCAGCAGCTCATCGACGAGCTCGGCGCGGCCACGGTCTACGGGGGTGGGCTGCGGATCTACACCACGCTCGACCCGGGACTGCAGGAGGCCG
The DNA here is from genome assembly GCA_046543225.1 of Acidimicrobiales bacterium. Classification (GTDB taxonomy): domain Bacteria; phylum Actinomycetota; class Acidimicrobiia; order Acidimicrobiales; family SKKL01; genus SKKL01. Next base: position 17,629 of record JBKGZW010000032.1, on the reverse strand, counting down.
CTCATCGGTCGGTGACCGATGTGTTGGATCCGGCGAACCCCGACGACCCCGAGGCCGCGGTGGTGACCCTCGACGACCAGAACCAGGTGGTGGCGATGGTCGGTGGCACCGACTTCGCGGAGTCGCAGGTCAACCTGGCCATGGGCCGCGACGGCGGAGGTTCGGGTCGGGGACCGGGTTCGGCCTACAAGCCCTTCGCGCTGGCCCAGGCGCTGGTCGACGGGTGGGGACTCGGCGACACGGTGCCCGCGCCATCGCAGGCGGTGTTCGAGGGGGCCGACGACGGCGGTGATTGGCGGGTGACCGGCGGCGGCTCGCCGGTCGGGCGTTGGAGCCTGGTCGATGCCACCCGGGTGTCGTCCAACACCGGGTTCGCCCACCTGATGCTCGAGCTCGGGCCGGCGCGGGTCAACGAACTGGCCCGGGGCCTCGGGATCACCCACGAGGTGCCCGACGTGCCGTCGGTGGTGCTCGGGGCGGGTGAGGTGTCGGTGTTCGACATGGCCTCGGCCTACTCCAGCTTCCGCGACCAGGGCCGTCACACTCCACCGGCCATGGTGGTGGAGGTCACCGACGCGTCGGGCCGCATCGTCTGGCGACCCGATCGGGCCGGCACACGGGTGCTCGACCCCGAGGTCGCCGACCAGGTCACCTACGCGCTGACCCAGGTGGTCGAGGGCGGCACCGGTCGCAACGCGGCGGTCCCCGGGCAGTTCGTGGCCGGTAAGACCGGGACCACGACCAACAACCGCGACGCCTGGTTCGTCGGCTACACGTGCCGGTTGAGCACCGCGGTGTGGATGGGCCATCCGACTGCGGACGATGCCGGCAACCCGCGCACCATGAGCAACTTCCGTGGGATCTCGGTGACCGGCGGCTCGTTCCCCGCTCAGATCTGGAGCGCCTACATGACCGCTGCCACCGAGGGGTCCGAACCATGCCCGTTCCCCGACGTGTCGGTGCCGCCCACCACCACCTCGACCACCGAGTTGCGGTGCCCGGTCGATGCGACCGACACCACCGACCCCGACACCCCGATCGAGCTGTGTCCGTCGACCACCGTGGACGATGACGGCGACGACGATGACGACGAGGACGACGAGGATGGAGACGACGACGAGGACGTGACGACCACGACCTCGACGACCGACCCCGACGACGGATCGCCTCCCGACGAGATCCCCACCCCCACCACCACGACCACCACCACGTCCACCACCTCGACCTCGACCACGGTGGATGGTGACGGCTAACATTGCAGGTACCGCCGACAGCCGCACGGGCGTTGGACGGGACAAGGAGGCTCGCATGAGCGCACTCACCGCTCCCCAGGTGCGTCGACGCAAGGTTCGCGGCGGCGCCGATCCGTTGGTGATGGTCACCGCCTACGACGCGCCGTCGGCGCGCATGGCCGACGAGGCGGGCGTCGACCTCATCCTCGTCGGAGATTCGGTCGCCATGGTCGTGCTCGGCTACGACGACACCCTTTCGGTCACCGTCGACGACATGGTCCACCACGTGGGCGCCGTGGCCCGGGCCCGGCCGGCGCCACTGGTCGTGGCCGACCTGCCGTGGATGAGCTACCACCTCGATGTCCACGACACCGTTCGCAACGCGGCCGCCTTGGTGCGGGCCGGAGCCCAGGCGGTCAAGCTGGAGGGCGGTCGCAGGCGCGTGCCCCACATCGAGGCCATCGCCGACGCCGAGATCCCGGTCATGGGCCACCTCGGCCTCACCCCCCAGTCGATGCACCAGATGGGCGGGTTCAAGGTGCAGGGCAAGACCAGCGAAGCCGCGCTCATGTTGGTCTCCGACGCCAAGGCGTTGGCGGCGGCCGGGTGCTTCGCCATCGTGCTCGAGGGCATCCCCGACTCGGTCGCCAGGATGGTCACCGACTCGGTCGACGTGCCCACCATCGGCATCGGCGCCGGTCCCGACTGCGACGGCCAGGTGCTGGTCTTCCACGACGTGTTGGGCATCGAGGACCGGGTTACGCCGAAGTTCGTGCGACGCTACGCCGACCTCAAGGCCCAGGGCGTCGCCGGGCTCGCCGCCTTCGCCGGCGACGTGCGCTCCCGGGCGTTCCCCTCCGACGGCGAGAGCTACCATCTCTCCGCCGAGGAAGCCGACGCGCTCGGGCTCTACGGAGGTGGCACCATCTCCGGGTGAGTCGCTACCGGTCGCTCCTTTCGTTCCACCTCGCCGTCGTCCTGTTGGGGTTCCTCGCGCTGGCCGGCTGCGTCCCGACGGGCGAGCGCCCCGAACTGGTCGACGAACACCTCGACGAGCTGCCGCCCGCGGCATCACCCGCCTGTCCGTCACCGACCGACACCTTCGAGCGGTTCAGCGCGGCGGAGATCACCGTGGTCTCCGCCGATGGATCTGCCTCCCGGCGGTGTGTGCTCATCGCGGACACCGCCGAGCTCCGGTCACACGGGCTCATGGAGGTGACCGACCTGGCGGGCTATGACGGCATGCTCTTCTCGTTCCCCGGAACCGTCAGGAGATCGTTCTGGATGGGCAACACCGTGCTCCCGCTCACGATCGCGTTCATCGACCAGGACGGCGGGGTCGTGTCGACCGCGGACATGGAGCCGTGCCCGGAGGCGGTCGACTGCCCCGACTACCCGCCCGAGGGCCCCTACCGTTGGGCGCTGGAGGTCGAGCAGGGACAGCTCGACGAGTTCGGCCTCACCGACGGCGCACGACTCGATCCCGACACCCTCCCCCTGGCCCGCGACTCCGGTCCGCCACCCGACGAGGTGGAGACGGTTCCACGGTGACCCGCGGCGACGCGAGCACGGTCGGCGGTGTCGGGACTATGGTCGGCGCAACGATCGGATGGACACCTCGGGGGGATCGAGATGGTTCGCACCACTGTTGTGCGGCGGCTGCTCGCCGCCGTCGCCGCTTGCATCGTGTTCGCCTCCGCGTGCGCCGGAGACGACACCGATGGCGACACCGGCGCGACGGAGCAGGAGACCACCACCACCACGTCGCCCGAGGACGGCGACGATGGTTCAGGGTCCGAGGCCGACGATGAACCGTCCTATGGCGGTCGCATCGTGATCGGCCTCGAAGGCGAGACCGGCAACTGGTTGCCGGGGACCGGACAGTTCGCCACGTCGGGGGTCAGCGTGGCGATGAGCATCTACGACCCGCTCATGGTGCTCACCGAGGACGGCACCCTCGAACCCAACCTCGCCGAGTCGCTCGAACCGAACGACGATCTCACCGAGTGGACCATGACGCTGCGCGACGGGGTGGTGTTCCACGACGGCTCTGCGCTGGATGCCGAGGCGATCAAGTGGAACTTCGACACCTTGCACGCCGATCCCTCGGCGGTGACCTACGGCTCGGTCGAGTCAGCCGGGATCGAAGAGGTCGAGGTCGTCGACGATCTCACCGTCGTGTGGCGTCTGGCCGACACCAACGCCGGGTTCCCCGACGTGCTGCGGACCGCGGTGGGGTGGCCGGTCTCGCCGTCCGCCTACGAGGAGCGGGGCGCCGAGGGGTTGGGCGAACACCCGGTCGGGACCGGTCCGTTCCGCTTCGTCGAGTGGCGACGCGACGACCGGTTCGCGGCGGAGCGCAACGACGACTACTGGCGTACCGATCCGGACGGCAACCAGCTTCCCTACCTCGACGAGGTGGAGTTCCGCCCCATCCCGGACGAGGACAGCCGCGTGCAGAGCCTCGCCGCCGACTCGGTGCAGGTGATCAGCACGTTGCGGGGCAGCTCGATCAAGGCGGTCATGAACATGGTCGACGAGGGCGGGTTCGGAGGGAACCTCTTCGTCGGCAACACGTCGGGCGCGTCGATCTTCAACACCCTCGTGCCACCGGTCGACGATGTGCGCATCCGTCGGGCGCTCGCCTATGCCGGCGATGCCGAGGCCGTTGCGGTGGTGTTGGGTGACGAAGAGCTCGTGCCCATCACCACCACGTTCTTCTCGGTCGACAGTCCCTGGTTCTCCGAGACGGCATCGGCGGCCTATCCGGGTGCCGACGGGCGCGACCTGGAGACGGCCCAGGAGCTGATCGAGGAGTACCGCTCCGATCCGGACCGCTCCGATGGCAGGGCTCCGGGTGATCCGATCGAGATCACCTACAGCTGTCCGCCCGATCCGAGCCTGGTCGAGATCGGTCAGCTCCTCCAGAGCTTGTGGGGCGAGGCAGGGGTCGAGGTCCACCTCGAGTCGGTCGAGCAGCCGACGCTGGTCTCCAACGCCGTCGGCAGTGCCGACGACGATCCGCCGTGGTCGGGCGACTACCAGGTGAACTGCTGGCGAGCCGGCGCGACCCTCGGTGATCCACTCACCACCTTCCAGAACTTCTTCGGGCCGCCCGAGTCCACTCCCGGCAACTACACCAACTTCAGCCATCCCGACATCGACGAGGCGATCGACCAGTTGCGGAGCGAGGTCGACTTCGAGGCCCGGTACGAGGCGACCGAGCAGATCAACCTCGTGGCCAACGAGCACGTACCGCTCACCTGGGGGGTCGGCACGCCGACCTATGTCGGCTGGCGCGGCGACGTCCGGGGCATTGCCGACTGGGTGACGCCGTCGGGGACCCCCGGCAACGGCACCGCCGAGGGGCGGGTGATCGTCCACCAGGCCTACCTGGCCGACGAGTAGCGCGCCCGCGGCTTCGGTGTCTCACCCCCTGTGCACCATGGTGATGAGGTCATCGGCGCCGGGTTCGGCTAGCATCGTCCGGTCAATCGATGGCCCTGCTCCGCACCGTGCGGAGCCCCGGTGCAGCCGGGTCCACAGGGAGGTGATGCGCTCCAGATGAGAGCGTACGAACTCATGATCATCCTCGACGCCCAGCTCGAGGAGTCCACGATCCAAGGCGTGATCAACCGGGTCGGCGAGCTCGCCGCCGCGAGCGGCGGCACGGTGGCCACCACCGACAAGTGGGGCGTCCGGCGCTTCGCCTACGAGATCAACCACCAGCACGAGGGGTTCTACGTCGTGCTCGAGATCGTCACCGAGGCCCAGAACCTCGATGACATCGACCGCTTCCTCCGTCTCGCGGACGAGACCATCCGCCACAAGATCCTTCGGCTTCCCGACAACGAGGCGACCCGTCGTGGGTTGCTCGGCGGCGAAGCCGCCCCGGCGAGCGCCGGGTAAGAGAACGGAGACCTCCGATGGCATTCGACAACACCCTGACGGTGGTGGGAAACATCACCCGTGACCCCGAACTGCGCTTCACCCCTGGTGGCATGGCCGTCGCCAGCTTCGGTCTGGCGTGGAACCGCCGCAAGCAGGACGGCGAGGACGAAGTGTCGTTCTTCGACGTCACCTGCTTCCGGGACCTGGCCGAGAACGTGGCTGAGTCCGTTCAGAAAGGATCCCGGGTCATCATCTACGGCATGCTCCAGCAGCGGTCGTGGGAGACCCCCGACGGCGACAAGCGCTCCAAGGTGGAGATCATCGCCGACGAGGTCGCCCCCAGTCTCAAGTGGGCGACAGCGGTCGTGACCAAGAACGACAAGAAGGGCGACGGTGCTAACCGTGGTGGCGACGCCGGGTCGCGCCCGGTGCCCAACGAGGCGCCCGCCTACGACAGCGATGAGGAGCCGTTCTGATGGCGAAGTCGTCCCCGAAGCGGGGCAAGAACAAGGACAACGCACGGCGCAGCAAGAAGAAGGTGAGCCTGCTCACCCAGGAGCGCGTCCAGTACGTCGACTACAAGGACGTCAACCTGTTGCGTCGGTTCCAGTCCGATCGAGCCAAGATCCGCGCCCGCCGGGTCACCGGCAACGACGCGCAGCAACAGCGTGAGGTCGCCCGGGCCATCAAGAACGCCCGCGAGATGGCCCTGTTGCCCTACACCAGCAGGGTCACCACCCAGCGCGGCGGCAGGGGCGACCGCGGCGAACGTGGCGGACGAGCCGATGGTCCGCCGCCGCGTCCCTCTGCGCCCCCGCCCGGTTCGGCCGGCGACGAGGAGTTCGACGAGACCACCGATGCCGTCGAGACCGCCGGGGCACCCGAGGTCGTCGACGAGCGCACCGGAGGTGACGACGAGTGAAGGTGATCCTGCGCTCCGATCTCGACGGTGTGGGCTTCAAGGGCGACATCTGCGAGGTCGCCGACGGCTATGCCCGCAACTTCCTGCTCCCCAAGGGCCTGGCACTCAAGGCCACCAAGGGGGCCGATGCCCAGGCTTCCACGATGCGCCGCTCCCGCGACATCAAGGACGCCGCCGACCGAGCCGCGGCCCAGGAGGTGGCCAGCACCCTCGTTCCGACGGTCATCTACATCTCGGCCAAGTCCGGCTCCGAGGGCAAGCTGTTCGGCTCGGTCACCACGAGCGATGTCGCCGACGCGGTCACCGCCCAGACCGGCATCGACCTCGACCGCCGGAAGCTGCACCTCGACGAGCCGATCAAGACCCTCGGTACCCACACGGTGGTGGCCAAGCTCCACTCCGAGGTGGAGTTCCCGATCACGGTCGAGGTCGCTCCCGAATAGCACCTGCTCCGGTCATCCACAGATCGACCGGAGATGTCCACAGCGGCGCCGGGCCATCCCCAGGGTGACGTCCCTCGTGGGGACTGGTCGGGCGCGTCCATCCGGCGTAGCGCCCACGGTGGCGCTGCACCATCCACCGATGCGGGTGCCGCCGCCCACAAGATGAGCATGGTCGTCCACAGGACGACCAGCGTTGTCCACCGGCTATCGGGTCTAGCGATCCACAACCTCCATCACCGAGGATGGCGTTCCCATGGCGATGCCTGACGAAGCCCCTGTCCGACGCACGAGCAGCCGGACCCCACCGCACAACCTCGAGGTCGAGGAGTCCTTGCTGGGAGCGATGCTGCTCTCACGCGAGGCGATCGCCGATGCCGTCGAGTCGGTCCACGTGGGCGACTTCTACAAGCCCTCGCACGGTCACATCTTCGAGGCCATCACCGGGCTCTACTCGGCGGGAGAACCAGTCGATGTGGTCACGGTGGCCGCCGAGCTCCAGCGCGTCGAGCTGCTCGACGCGGTGGGTGGGTCGTCCAAGCTGTTGTCGATGCAAGCGGCCACCCCGGCGGTGTCCAACGCCAGCCGCTACGCCCGCATCATCGAGGAGCTGGCGTTGCTGCGTCGCCTGATCGGGGTCGCCGGCGAGATCGCCGAGCTCGGCTACGAGATCCCCGAAGACGTCACCAAGGTGGTCGACCTCGCCGAGTCGTTGGTGTTCGACGTCGCCCAGCGCCGGGTCACCGACACCCTCGCCCCCATCCGCGATCTGTTGAGCGAGCACCTCGACCGACTCGAGTTGCTGTACGAGCGGGGCGACGCCATCACCGGGCTGCCCAGTGGCTATCACGATCTCGACGACCTGCTCTCGGGGCTGCAGCCCAGTGCGCTCTATGTCGTCGGTGCTCGCCCCGCCATGGGAAAGGCGCTGGCGCTCGACACCGACATCCCCACACCCCAGGGGTGGACCACGATGGGCGCCCTCGACGTCGGCGACCGGGTCTTCGACGAGTCGGGCGTCCCCACCACGGTCACCTACTGCTCTCCGGTGTTCACCGACCACGACTGCTACGAGGTCCGATTCGACGACGACTCGGTCCTGGTCGCCGACGCCGAGCACCAGTGGGAGGTCGAGGACCCTTCGGGTCAGCGGGTCGTGATCACCACGAGCCAGCTGGTGGACGCCGGTGCCGGCGATGGCGCCGGTCGGTGGGTCGTTCCGGTCGCCCAGCCGCTCCAGGGCCCCGAGCTCGAGCTGCCGGTCGACCCGTACGTGCTCGGGTGCTGGCTCAGCACCGGGCTTCCCCGCGACGTCGCCGGCGACCTCCACCACCCCGACCTCGAGTTCTTCTCGGGTCAGTTCGAGCTCGCCGGGTACCGCAGCGGCGGTCGACGTCTGTCCACCGAGCTGGGTCAGCTGGGACTGTTGGGTGGGGCCCCTCGCCAGATCCCAGTCCGGTACCTGCGGGGGTCACAGAAGCAGCGCTTGGCCCTGCTGCAGGGGATCATGGACACCGACGGCGTGGTGGTGTCCGAGCACGGCGTCGTCGAGATGCACATCGACGAGCAGACCCTCGCCGGTCAGGTGCACGAGCTGTTGTGCTCCCTCGGGCACTGTCCTGGTCCGGTCACCGCCGCCCAGGTGAGCGACCGCGGCGCGGTCCTGTCCGCCCATCGGATCCGGTGGACGCCCCCAGACCCGGTGTTCCGGCTGCCGCGCAAGGCCGACAGGTTGGCCCAGGCTCCCTCTCCCGAGCGTGCCCGGGTGGGGGTGCGTGCGATCGTGTCCATCGAGGCGGTGCCCACCGTGGCGACCCGCTGCATCACCGTCGACGCCCCGTCCTCGTTGTACCTCGCCGGCCGCTCGATGATCCCCACCCACAACACCGCGTTCGCGCTGGGGATGGCGACCCACGCGGCCCTCGACACCCACCGTCCCGTCATGTACTTCTCGCTGGAGATGAGCCAGATCGAGCTCACCCAGCGCGTCGTCTGCGCCGAGGCCCGGGTCGACTCGTCCCGTGTCCGCAACGGCAGGCTCGTCGAAGCCGACTGGAACAAGATCGCTCACGCCACCGGTCGCCTGGCCGAGGCCCCCATCTGGATCGACGACAACCCGAACGTCACCGTCATGGAGATCCGCTCCAAAGCCCGGCGCCTCAAGAGCCGGGTCGGCGACCTCGGGATGATCGTCGTCGACTACCTCCAGCTCATGACCGGACGGTCCTCGGCCGAGAACCGACAGGTCGAGGTGTCGGAGATGAGCCGTCAGCTCAAGATCCTGGCTCGCGAGCTCGAGACCCCGGTGGTGGCGCTGTCGCAGCTCTCACGAGGCCTCGAGATGCGCCAGGACAAGCGGCCGGTGCTGGCCGACCTGCGCGAGTCCGGCTCGATCGAACAGGACGCCGACGTCGTCATGTTCATCTACCGCGACGAGGTGTACCACGCCGACTCCGCCGATCGAGGCACGGCCGAGATCATCGTCGCCAAGCATCGCAACGGCCCCACCGGGATCACCCGGCTCGCGTTCCTCGACCACTACACGCGCTTTGCCAACATGGCCAAGGGCGTCTGACCTCGCCGCCAGCCCTGCCGGAGGCCGGGGTCAGAGCCCCGACATGTCGCCCATGGGACCGAGATCGCCCATCATGTCCCCGGCCAGCTCCTCGAACAGCTCCGGTGGGATCGGCGTGTGGTCGTCCGGCGCCTCGGGCGCCGATGGTGAGGGCGAGAGCCGGATCAGCACCGGCAGGCTGGCGCCGTCGGGTGCCTCGGTGGACAGGGTCGCCAGATCCATGCCGACCGAGCTGATGACCCCGTCGGTCACGACGACGTCGAACTCCCAGGTGGAGGCCATCCCCTCGCTCTGCATCTCCTCGACGAGCTCGTCGGGGTCGGTGCTGGAGTCGGTGAGGTCGAGTGCTTGGGCGGCCATGGGATTGCGGGCCAGCGCGGCCATGGTCGAGGCCACATCGACCTCGATCACGAACTGCTGGCCGCCCCGAGCGTCGCCGACGTGGGTCACGGCGGTGTTGGCCGACAGGACCTCCTCGATCACCGAGAGCATCTCCTCGTCCAGCGTCTCGGTGTCGGAGGTGTCATCGAAGAGATCCGATGACTCGGCGTCGTCGGGGACCTCCATGCTGATCCAGCGACCCTCGAGCAGGTCCTGCACGAACCCGAGGCGAGGGTCCTCGGCGGCGATCATCGGGGCCATGCCGACCATCATCTCGAACTCGGAGGCGGCCTCGGGATCGATGTCGCCGATGAGGCTGAGGGCCGAGTCGAGGTCGATCCGCCCATAGAGCGTCGAGCCGATCACCCGCATCTCGGTGAGCGAGGTGTCGTCGAGGACCACCGCCATGGCGAGGTTCTCGCCGCTGGCCGATGCCCGCAGCTCGGCGCCGGCCATCAGCTCCACCATGGTGTCGGTGCCCGGCTCGTCCGCGGGGAACGTGTCGTCCATGGCTTCGAGGGCGTCGGCCAGGTCGGCGCCGTCGCCGTCGAAGGTGATCGTCATCTCGGACACGTCGGTGTCGATGGCGTCGAACGCGGCGAGCACCGCCTCTTCGGGGTCATCGACACCGACACCGCCGGAGTCAGATTCCTCGCCGCAGGCTGCGATCAGCATCACGCCGGCGATCAGGCACGCTGCCGTGGTCTGCAGGTGTCGTCCCAACATGGTCAGTTCTCCTTCGACGGGCCGCCCGGCGTTCACCGTGCCGGGAGGAAACCATACTGCCACCGTCTCAGCCGGTGAGGGTCACCCTGAGTCGCCACACCGCCACCGTCCCGATCGCCGCGGCGAACCCGAACAGGATCGCCAGCTGGGGAACGATGTCGGCGACCGAGCCACCGTGGCGGACCACCTCGGCGAACGCATCGAGTGCCCAGTAGTGCGGGATCACCTTGGCGATGGTCACCATCGTGTCGCTGAACAGCTCGACGGGCAGCATGGCGCCGCCGAGAGCTGCGAGGCCGAGGCCGGTGATCACGGCGATCCCGCTGGCCTGCTCGTCGTTGTCGAACACCGCTCCGCTGAGCATGGCGGCCGCGGCGCCCACGGTCGCGAAGGCGGCGATGATCGTGGCCGAGGCGACGAGGCTCCCCCAGTTCACGTCGAAGAGGACCACGGTTGCGACCATGATGTAGACGCCCTGGAGGACCGCGATGGCGAACCTGGCCACGCCCTCGCCGCCGATGACCGTGGACAGCGAGGTGGGTGTCGACAGCATGCGGGTGGTCACCCCCAGCCGGCGACTCTGGATGATCGCTGCCGATCCGGTGAGCGAGGTGAGGAACATGAACAGCACGAGCTGCGAAGCGGCACCGATGTCATAGCCGGTGACGTCCTCGGGGAAGAGCCGGTCACCGGTGGTGGTGATCTCGACCGTGATCAGCTCGGTGATGGCGAGCTGATCGCGGGCGACCTGCGCCGCCTGCTCGGCGTCCGCGCCCCGTTCGACGGCCGCGTGGATGGCGGTGGGCAGCGCCATGGTGCGGGCGACGGCGTCGTCCACGATGGCCTGCAGCTGCGGACCCACCCCCAGCGGTGAGGAGATGAACTCGATCCGGGTGGGTTCGCCGGAACCAGCCTGGTCGTCGAGATCGGACGGGATCACCAGCCCGGCATCGAGGCCGTCGTCGACCGCGGCGAGGAGGGAGTCCCGGTCGCCGTGGTGAACCACCTCGAGCTGTTCGTTGTCGTCGAGTCGGTCCACGAGCTCGTCGGCCAGGGGACCGGTGCTGGACACGACCCCGAGCCGGGGGGCGGGAGGATCGCCGTACTGCACGCCGATCAGCAACACGATGGCCAGCGGAAAGACGAAGACGAAGAAGAGGTTGAAGCGGTCGCGGATGAAGCGGATGAGCGCGGTCGCCACGATGGCGGTGATCCTCATGGCCGGAGCACCTTGGGTGCCAAGGCTGCTGCCGCGCTGCCTGTGACCACCGCCATCACCAACAGTGCGACGGTGGCGGGGACGACGTCGGCGGGTCCGCCGGCGGCGAGATCGTCGAGCCCGCGGAGGAACCACCGAACCGGGGTGAGCAGGGCAACCCGGCCCCAGAGCGAGTCCTGTTCGGGGGCTGCGAGCCCGAAGGCTCCACCGAGCATCGCCATCGTGACGGCGACGATGGCCTGCAGGTTCCCGGCCTGCTCGGCGTTGCGGGCCAGCCCTCCGACCAGCGACATGATGCCGGTGGCGGCGAGGACCCCGGCGACGATCAGGGGGAGCACTCCGGCCGGTGGACCCCAGTCGGCTCCCATGATCAGCGTCGAGGCGATCACCAGAGCGACGAGCGCCACGACCCCGACGATGATCGTGGCGAGGGCCTTGCCGAAGAGGATGGCGGCCCGTGATGCCGGCGAGATGAGCAGACGGGGAAGGGTGCCGGACTCGCGCTCTTCGAGGATGCCGGTCACCGCAGTCCCCGCGACGAAGAAGGCGAAGAAGATCGCCATGCCCGCCACCATGGTGGTGTCGAGGTCGAGGCTGTCGGCGTCACGCGGGTCGACCTCGATCTGGGCGAGCGGTTCCGACGCGGCCACCTGTGACGCGACCGTGGCGATGTCCTCGGTCGAGACAGCTCCGGTCATCGCCGCGGTGATTCCGGCGAGTCCGCTGGTGCTGGCCCTGGTGGTGAAGGAGCGGGCGATCGACCCGGCCACCTCGGTGGCGATGGAGGAGTCGACGCTGCCGATCACCCGGATCTGGGCGTCGCTGCGGGTCGCGAGAGCGTCGGACAGGCCGGTCGGGAGGACGAAGGCGGCCGAGACGTGGGTGTCGTCCACGGCCTCCTGGGCCGCAGCGGCGTCGCTGAAGCTGGTCACCTCGACCAGGCCGATGTCCTCCAGGTCGCCGAGCAGATCCAGGAATCCGTTGGCGAGGTCTCCGCCGTCGAGGTCGACCACGCCGTAGCCGAAGGTGATGCGTTCGTCGGAGGGGTCGGCGCCGCCGAGGATGAGGCCGAAGATGAATCCGAGGGCCAGCGGGGCGAGGAAGGCGAGGAGGTACAGGGACCTGTCGCGGGTTCGCTGGCGGAGGTCCTTGGCGGCGATGAGCAGGGCGGTGGGCACGGCGCGCGGTCCTCAGTCCCGCAAGGCCCGGCCGGTGAGGTGCAGGAACACCGCTTCGAGGTCGGGTTGGGTGATCTCGACGGAGGTCACGTCCAGGTCGTTGGCGTCGGCCGTCTCGATGGCCCGGGCGACCACCTGGGCGGCGTCGGTCGCCAGGAGGGTGAATCCGGACTCGGTGATCGTCGTCTCGGCGACGCCGTCGATGCGGTCGAGCGCGTCGATGGCCTGGTCGAGTGGCCCGGTGGCGGTGATGTGGATCCGGTCCTGCTCGCCGACGGAGGTGACGAGCTCGCGGCGGGTGCCTTCGGCCATGAGGCGGCCGTGGTCGATGATGCCGATCCGGTGGCAGAGCCGCTCGGCTTCTTCCATGTAGTGGGTGGTGTAGAGGACCGACAGGCCCGCGCCGGAGAGCTGCTCGACCGAGTCGAGGATCGCGTTCCGCGACTGGGGGTCGACCCCGACGGTGGGCTCGTCGAGGATGAGCAGGGTGGGGCGGTGCAGCAGGCCGATGCCGATGTTGAGGCGCCGCTTCATGCCGCCCGAGAACTCGTCGGCCCGGTCGTCGGCCCGGTCGGTCAACCCGATGACCTCGAGCACCTCGTCGATGCGCCGCGTGGCGTCGGCCCGCCCCATGCCGTAGAGGCGGGCGAAGAAGCGCAGGTTCTCGCGGCAGGTGAGGTCGGGGTACACGGCGAGGTCCTGGGGGACCAGCCCGATGCGGGACCGCAGGCTGGTGGCCCTTGTGGTCATGACGTCGCCGCCGATGCGGATGGTGCCGCTGTTCGCCTGGAGCAGACCGGCGATGATCGAGATGGTGGTCGACTTGCCGGCACCGTTGGGCCCGAGCAGGCCGTAGGTCTCTCCCTGGTCGACGTGCAGGCTCACCCCGTCGACCGCGACGAGCCCGCCGAATCGCTTGGTCAGGTCCTCGACCTCGAGCACGTGGCTGCTCACTGCACCCTCCCGATCGCTTCGAGAAAGGATGCCAGGTGCCGCTCGGCTGGGCGGACAGGGTGATCGATGGCATGGCCCGGTAGCGTCGGCGCGATGACAGGTCGGCGAGCCCGCGCGGTCACCGGACTGCTGCTGGTCGTCGGCGCGGCGGTGCTCGGTGTGGCGTCATCGGCGGTCGCCGGGGAGGTCGAACCGCCCGCGGAGCAGGCGGCGGTGGTCATCGACGTCTACTGGGGCGACGGCTGTCCGTTCTGTCGCGACGCCATCGAACACCTGACCGCCTTCGCCGCAGCAGAGGAGGGTGTCGAGCTGCGCACCTTCGAGGTGTGGTTCGACGCCGCCAACCGTGCCCGCATGGAACGGGCGGCTGACGAGCTCGGCGTCCGGGCCGATGCCGTTCCCTTCATCGTGGTCGGCAACCAGTCCTGGACCGGGTTCAACGGTGCCATCGGCCGTTCGATCGAGGAGGCGGCGCTCGAGCTCCGAGACGACGTGCGACCACCTGAGGAGGTCCCGGCGCCGGAGGGGCCGTCGTCGTCGTCGGTGGTCGACGTGCCCCTCGTCGGCGACATGGATCTGAGCGGTCGGTCTACGCTCCTGGCCACCGTCCTGATCGCCCTGGTCGACGGGTTCAACCCCTGCTCGCTGTGGGTCCTCACGGTCCTGCTCGCCCTGGTGCTGCACACGGGGTCGCGCCGGCGAGTGGTGGCCGTCGGCGGCACGTTCCTGGTGATCACCACCCTCATCTACGGACTGTTCATCGTCGGCGTCTACTCGACGCTCGGCCTGGTGTCGGCCATGGACGGCATCCGCCTCGTGGTGGCGGCGTTCGCCCTCACCTTCGGGCTGGTGAGCATCAAGGACTTCCTGTGGTTCAAGAAGGGCCCGTCGCTCACCATCTCCGACGAGCACAAGCCCGGCATCTACCGGCGGGTTCGCGGGTTGGCGCGCCCGGGCATGGGGCTGCCCGCCGCGCTGGCCGGCACGGTGGTCCTCGCCGGTGGCATCGCCCTCATCGAGTTGCCCTGCACCGCGGGGTTCCCGGTCATCTGGAGCGACCTGATGCGATCGGCCGACGTGTCCGGTGCCGGGTTCGGCTCGCTGCTCGGCGTCTACCTGTCGATCTATCTCCTCGACGAGCTGGTGGTGTTCGCCGCCGCCGTGTTCACCATGCGGGCCACCAAGCTGCAGGAGCGCCACGGCCGGGCGCTCAAGCTGGTCGGTGGCATGGTGATGGTCGTCATCGCGGTGGCCATCGTGTTCGTTCCCGACGCGATGGAGAGCATCGGTGGCGTGCTGGCGGTGTTCGGGGTGGCGGTGGCCGCCAGCGTCGCGCTCGCCACCGCCGAACGGGCTCTCAGGCCCAGCTCGGGCGTCGATGGCGGGGCCCGCGGTGGCGGCCCGTAGTGCCGAAGGTCCCGGCACGGGTCGATCGTGAGGGACGGCGTACCTGGAGTGGCCGGGGAACCTCAGGCCAAGGGGTGGTAGCCGGGGACCTCGAGGTGGGGTGTGTCGAGGTAGACCTTGGCCTCGGGCGACCCGGAGAACCGGCCGTGGCTCCACCGGATCTCGACGTGGCCGCGCACGTCGACGGGCCTCGCCGTCGACCGCTCGCGAACCTCGGCGTGCCATGCGACCTCGGGCTGGCCGGCGTCACGGGCCTCGATCCGCAGGGTGACCAGCTCGAAGTCCTGCATCCAGTCCCACGCCGACGCGACCCGCAGCCGCAGCGAGCTGGCGCGGTCGCTCCCCAGCACGAAGTAGGGAGCGTCGCCGATCCGGCAGAGCCGCCACAGCATGCGAAGCCGCTTGCGGTCCGAGTCGAGCTGTTGTCGCCACCGCTGCGCCGACTCCGTGGCCACCGTGGCGGACAGCTCGAGCCATCGGTCGTGGGCGGGGTCGGGGAGGCGTCGGGCGCGCAGCGCCTCTTTCATCTGGTCGCGATCGGAGCGCTCGAGGTCGGTCACGGCGTCGGGGAGACGCGTCTCGACCATGGGGCGGACCGAGTCGTAGAGCGCCTGGTACTCAGCGGGTGCGGTCTCGGCGAACCAGTCGCCGCTGCTGCGGTCCTCGCCCACGAGCAGCCGGTCGAACAGCCGGGCCGGGCCGCAGTTCTGGGTGATGCGGGACAGGTACTTGCAGCTGACCTGGAACACGTGATCGATCCGCAGGTCGGCGGGGACCACGTCGTCGCCGGGTGGTCGGTGCGGGCCCCGCCACTCGACCAGGAGGGGCACCCGGTGGCGCAACCCGTCGTCGGCCCACAGGAATGCTCGCCCGTTGGCGAACGCGGCCGCGAACGCGTCGTGGTGCTCGCCGCTGCGGTACCGCGCGACCAGCTGTTCCCAGGTGTCGTCGGGGACGTGGCGGAGCTGGTGGGGCCGGTCGGCGAGCGCGCGGTCGAGCTCGGGTGCGAGGGTGCCGAGGGCGGTCGCCAGCTCGGTGATCTCGGTCAGGGCGCCGGGCATCCGGGAACTGCGGGCCTCAATCGCGGGTGCGGGCGAGGTCGGCCTCGGTCCAGAACCCGGGCAGGGGCTGACCGCGAAAGCCCCCCTTTGCGTAGAGCCTCAAGCGCTCTCGCCCCTCAAGAGCGAGCATGTCGATTGCGTCGTGAAAAGCTTCGGGGCCAGCGGCTCGCAGTGCGGTGTCACCTTCGCTGGGACGGCGGGGTAGGTGCGAGGTGAGGAGCACCAATGGGGAGTCGGACGGCTCGGCGCCGCGCAGTGCATGCGCTCGTCCGAGTGACTTCCATACCGTATCTGTGCGAAGCAACCCGCCTCTGCGCGAGGTGAATGCTCCGCTCACATCGAAGTACCAGGACTCCTCGTTGTCATCGACCGCGATGAAGTTCACTGTGACCCCGGTTCGGGGGAGACGGCGGTTCTCATCGGTGATGGTGAACCCAGCGTCCTTGAGGACATCCTTGGCAAGCTTCTGGGCCGCCTTGCCCTCTTCCACCGCGCGACGCTGGAAGTTCTCGGGATCCATCATTGGGTCGGGCGCTTCAACGACCTTGACCTGAGACTGCGCCGAAGGTGGGCGGGCCTGAGTCGGAGGTGTCGCCTCGTCGCCCACCCGGTGCCTGGCCAACTCGACGTAGTCGGGGTCGGTGTCGTAGCCGACGTAACGGCGGTCGAGATGGGCGGCGGCGACGAGGGTTGAGCCGCTACCCATGAACGGGTCGAGAACCAGATCGTCCTTGAAGGTGTGGAGGCGGATCAGCTGTTCGGGCAGCTCGACAGGGAACGGGGCAGGGTGGCCAACCCTGCGAGCACTTTCGGCAGGGATATTCCACACGTCGAGGGTGAGGGACATGAAGTCCTCCGTGAGGATCGAGTTCTCATGTGGAAGCCCCCGGGCCTCCCGTTCCTTGACGGTGAGAGCTCGGTCGAAGCGGCCCTTGCTGGCGATGATCACACGCTCTGTCACGTCGCGAAGCACCGGGTTGCTGGCGCTGCGAAACGATCCCCAAGCACACGATCCGTTCGCTCCTTCGCCCTTCTGCCAGATCACCTCTCCCCGCAACAGCAGCCCGAGGTCATCCTGAAGGATTCCGGTCACATCCGCGGAGAGACTGCGGTAAGGCTTGCGCCCCAGGTTGGCGACGTTGACCGCGATGCGACCCCCGGGTTCGAGAACCCGGACGCACTCGGCGAAGACGTCGCGCAGCAGTTGGAGGTACTCGGCGTAGGAGGGAGTCCCCAGCAACGCGGTTCCACAGCCGTTCTCGAAGAGTGAAATGATCCGCCCGGTGTTGCCCGGCCCCACTGGTGCGATCGTCGCCCCCGCCGTCCGGTGACCGTCGTAGGTCACCGCGCCCGCGAAGGGTCCCCCCGCCAGGACGCCGACGACGACGTCCCCCCGACCGAGCCCCGCCGCGCTGGCCGCGCGGGCGCCCGCTTCTGCCCAGGTTTCCACGTCGGCGTCGGTCAGACCGACGAAGGTCGGGCGACCGGTCGTCCCGGAGGTCGTGTACACCCGCGCGATCTCGTCCGGATCGCACGCGCGGTGACGGCCGAACGGCGGCGCACGTTGCTGGCTCTCGCGCAGCTCGTCCTTCTCGGTGAACGGCAGCTCCCCGAGCTCGTCGGGGTGCTCGATCGACTCGACC
>JBKGZW010000208.1:0-4563 GCA_046543225.1 Acidimicrobiales bacterium | reverse complement strand
GGCCAGATCCGCGGGGTGGTGATGGCCGCAGGGGTCGGGTGCAGCGCCGTCGGTCCCGTGATCGTGTCACTCGGGGTCGACTGGTTCGGCTCCTACTCGGCGGTGCTCAACGTGCTGGCTGCGGTGGCGCTGGGGCTGGCGCTGGTGGCGCTGTTCGTGCGGCCCCCTCGGTAGCGGTCAGAGGTTGGCGAGCCACTTCTCGGCCCGTTCCACCCGTGCCTGGAGCTGTTCGGCGCTGGCTTCGGCGATCCGCAGGATCGACACCTCGCGATTGAGGCGACCGTTGACCTCCTGGTGGCTGAGACCGGTGTAGCGAGCCAGCTGGCGGGCCATCTCGGCGTTGGCAGCACGCAGCTCCTGCTTCACCTCGGCCAGGGGGCGACCACCGCCGTCGCTCCACCGCTCGTGTCCGCGCGGCGGCGGAAGCGGCAGCTCGATCGGCACCGTGGTGTCCTCGTCGTCCTCGTCGAAGTGCTCGGCGTCGGGATCGTCGTCGAACACCGATGCCGCTCCGGCACCCTCGACCACCTCGGCCGAGAGCACCTGGAACAACGACAGCTGCTCCTCCTCGCCGGCCACCTCGTCGAACGCCTCGGGCTCGTCGTCCTCCTCGCGCCGCCCGCCATCCTCCCCACTGCGTCGCAGGCTGTGCCGGCGCTGCTCGGCGATGGTCGCCGCGTACCGGCGAACGCGAGGTTCGTCGGGGATGAACAGCCACGCCCGTTCGCGCCGGGCCGGTCCTCCTGTGTGGCGCAGGAAGCGCCCCACCACCTGGCGGAAGAACAGCTCGGTGGTGGTGGTCGTGGCGAACACGCCGAGACGCAGGCGAGGGATGTCGACCCCCTCCGAGACCATCCGCACCGCGACCAGCCACGGCAGATCGCCGTCGGCGAAGGCGGCGATGCGCCGCGACGCGGTCGGGTCGTCGGAGGTGACGACCATGGCGGTGACCCGCTGACGGGCGCGCAACAGCTCGGCGATGCCGCGGGCGTGGTCCTGGTCGGCGGCGATCACCAGGCCCGCGGCGTCGGGTTGCACGGTCCGCAGCTCGACCAGGCGCTCGTTGGCCTGGGACAGCACCGTTGGCAGCCACTCGCCGTCGAGGCTGAGCGCGGTCCGCAGCCGTTGCGAGGCCCGGGTGCGGTCCAAGGCGTCGTCGAAGCTGGCCGCGTTGAGCGACCCGTCGGGTGCGCTCCACTCCATGAACCCGCCGATGGTGGGGAAGTAGACGGGCCGGACCACCCGACGATCGGTCAGCGCTGCCTGGTAGCCGTAGTCGAAGTCCGGCTCGGCCTCGTCCTGCACGTAACGGACGAAGGGGATGGCGTGGGTGTCGGAGCGAAACGGAGTGCCCGACAACGACAGTCGCTGCGACGCGGCATCGAAGGCGTGGCGGGTCGCGTCGCCCCAGGCTCGTTCGTCGCCGGCGTGGTGGAGCTCGTCGAGCACGACCATGCAGCGCCGCGCGTGGCGGCGCAGCACGTCGGGGTTGGCGGCGACCTGCTGATAGGTGACCGCCACGCCGTGCATGTCCGAGGGGAGGTCACCGGCGGCGGACGACCACGACGGCTCGAGGTGGATGCCGAGCTGGGCGGCGGCTCGGGCCCACTGGAGCTTCAGGTGACTGGTGGGGGCCACCACCACGACCTGGTGGCGGGGGTGGGCGTGGAGGTGCCGGACCACCGCAGCAAGGGCGAAGGTGGTCTTGCCCGCCCCCGGGGTGGCGACCGCGAGGAAGTCGGGCTCGGGATGGTGTTCGAGGAGGTCGAGGGCCTCCTTCTGCCAGCGGCGGAGGCGGATCGGGCGAGACATCGGCCCACCGACGCTACCGGCGGTCGTGGTCGGTCCGGTCCGGTTCGCGCGAGTGGAGGTCAGCGATCGGCGACGGGCAGCACCCGTAGCTCGCCGGTGAGACCGAGCCGGGCGCGGACCGCCGCGACCGCTCGCTCGGCCTGCTCGGCATCGAGCGGTTGCCCGTCGGCACCGACCGCCAGCCCGGTGTCGCCGGAGTTGGCTCCCAGGAGCACCGCCAGCGACACGGTGCCGTCCTCGGCGCGGTATCCGATCGGGGCGAAGGGAGCGAACGGCCCGTCGGGCCCCGTCGGGCGGGCAAGACCGGTCTCGGGATCCTCGTCCAGGGCGGCCGCGATGCCCGAGTCCCGAAGGAAGTGGAGCTGCGCGTCCACCACCACTGGCGAGAGCACACCGGCCAACCCATCGACCAGATCGAGGGTCTCGTCGCCGGTGTCGGTGGTCGGTGCGGGCTGTCCGAGCGTCTGGGGGAACAGCTCGTCGAGCTCCGAGAGCGGGATGTCGAGTGCGAGCACACCTGCCATGTCGCCATCATGGCCGCTCACCGGAGCTGGTGCTGCACGAACGAGCGCTCGTGCTGGTCGTCCAACAGGAGCGCACAGCCGAGGCCAGGTGAATCGCATCGAGCGGACGAAGGTGAGCGACGACGGCCTCTGCCCAGGGCGACGACGGATCAGACGAGTTGGACCGCGATCCTGTCAGCGTGAGCAGCGAGCGCCTCGATGTCGGCCCGATCGCCGGTGAGCACGGTTCCGCCCGGTTCGGCCATGGCGACGACCAGTGCATCGACCGCGGAACCTGTGCTCGCGCGTCGACGCAGTTCCGCTGCGCGTCTCGCCGTCGACTCACTGACGTTCGCAGCAATGATGCAGGTCTTCAGGAAGCGGTGGGTGTTCGCGTCTCGTCGAGAATCGCCGTACAGCGATTCGACGAACACCATCGCCGGGACGACCGGAGGCCACAGTTCCTGTTCCACGAACGCTCGGATGAGCGAAACAGAGGTCTTGGTCCGAGATGCGAGACGCGACAAGCCACCGCTGTCGAGAACGAGCACTGTCAGCCAGCCCGATCGACCGACCGGTCGCGGATGCGTCGTGCGATTGTGTCAGCGCTCGCCTGCTGTCGCTGACTCGGCTCACCAACCTCGGCCACGAGCTCTGCGAGATAGCTGTCTGTCTCGTCGAGTGCGTCCTGTCGTTCCAGTTCGGCACGAAGAGCGATCTGGAGGAGCTCCGAAGCTGGCAGACCGCGTCGCTTGAGCTCATCGTGGAGATCGTTCGGCAGATACACCTGAACACGTGGCATACGCCTATTCGCGATGCGTCCAGTCCATCTACACGCCGAGAGGGGATGTTCTCTCAGTGCCCCCGGCAGTGTGATGGTTCAGGACATGGTGCCCCCGGCAGGATTCGCGGCAGACCCTCGACAGCTCCCACCGCGAGCAGGGGCTTATGCCATCACAAACGAACGAGTTGTTTCATATCTGCTGTCTAGCCAGTAGTGTTGCGACATGGACTTCGTACGGCCGGTCGAGGCCATCGTGCCTGGTGCCCAGGGGCGGGTGCTGGCTGTTCTGGTCGAGACCACTGCCGAACTGAACCTGCGGACCATCGCACAGCTCGCTGGGGTCAGTCCGGCCCAGGCGTCGCGGGTTCTTCCCGGCCTGGTGGAGCTCGGGCTCGTCGAACGACGGGAAGTACCGCCGGCATCGCTGTTTCGGCTCGTCCGTGAACACGTCGCATCCCGTGCGCTGTTGGAGCTCGCCCGTTCAACCGACACAGTGCTCGACGAGATCGGTCGACTGGCCGCCGCGCTCCCCCGCCCACCCATGAGCGTCATCGTCTTCGGATCCTTCGCCCGACGAGAGGCCGACACCGACAGCGACATCGACCTCATCGTCGTCCGACCCGAGGAGATCGATGCGGACGACGACAACTGGGTCGAGTCGCTCGAAGCGTGGCGCCACGATGTGCGGCGTCTCACCGGCAACCCTGTCGAGGTGCTCGAGGTCAGCGCCGTCGAGGCACCAGGGAAGCTCGCCGGCCGCAGCCAGATCTGGGGCGACATCCGGCGCGACGCACGGGTTGTCCACGGCCTCGGTATCGACGAGCTCCGGGCAGCGCACGGTGTCTAGACCCGGCCGCACCCGACCGGTATCGGCGGGACAGGTCCGCTCCTATGCCGCCAAGGCGCAGGAGTTCGCCGAGGCCGCAACCAGCGACCTGGAAGCCGGTCGCAACATCGCGGCGACGAGCCTGGCCGTCCACGCCGGAATCAACTCCGCCGATGCCGTGTGCGGCGCCCGGCTCGGCCAGCGAGCAGCGGGCGGGGACCACGACCAGGTGCTCGCGCTACTCCGCCAAGCCGGCCACGACGGCGCCGAGGTCGAACGCGACCTCCGCCGGATCCTGCCACTCAAGACCAAGGCTGAGTACGAGCCCGACGACATCGCACCCACGATCGCCGCCAAAGCGGTCGAGCGCGCCCAGCGGTGCGCCACCGTGGCCAAGCGGGTGGCGGCCACAACCAGGTAGCACAACGGTCGGGCCCCTGCCCCGGGCAAGACCCAGGTCCAGGGGTCCAAGATCCCCGGTCAACTCCAGGACAGTGAGTTCCGTATCGTGCAGAGCATGCCTCGTGAAGCGGTGACGGTCGATGCCATCAGCCGCGCCACAGGCGGGCACGTCGAGGGGGACGGTCGCGTCGAAGTGACGGGTCTGGCCTACGACTCGAAATCGGTCATTGCGGGGG
>JBKGZW010000207.1:0-4570 GCA_046543225.1 Acidimicrobiales bacterium | reverse complement strand
GCCGCCGACTGCATGGCCGAGGCCGTCGTCGACGCCGTCGGTGCCGAGACCGTGCTGGCCGCCTCCGAGGAGGGCGACGGCGACCTCGAGACCATCGACGATCCCGAGCTCGAAGAGGAGCTCGGGATGGCGGTCACCACTGCCATGATGGAGTGCCTCGATGTCGACATGGAAGAGCCTCCCGAGGAGTAGCGCTCCCTCGATCTCGACCGACCGGCCGGCCCCTCGGGGCCGGCCGGTGCGCGTGCAGGGCCGAAACCACCGAACCCACATGGTTTCCTCATGACTCTCGGCCCGGTTCGAGAGACGGTGTCGCGAGGCCGGTGAAGGAGCCGGTCGGGACGAACCGTTGGAGGGAACCCCATGACCACGAACCAGGACCTGCTCGTCGACGCCGAGGAGCTGCGCACCGCGGTCCGCAGCAAGTACAGCGACGTCGCCACCAATCCCGATGCCGAGTTCCACTTCCAGACCGGTCGGCCCCTCGCCGAACGGCTCGGCTACCCGTCCGACATCTTGCAGGCGCTGCCCGACGAGACGATCGCCAGCTTCGCCGGGGTCGACAACCCCTTCGCCGCTGGACCGATCCCGGAGGGCTCCCGGGTGGTCGACCTGGGATCAGGCGGCGGGTTCGACTGCTTGGTCGCCAGCCGGATCGTGGGTCCGGAGGGCCGGGTCGTGGGTGTGGACATGACCCCCGAGATGCTGGAGCGGGCCACACGCATGGCCGCGCTGGTCGATGCCACCAACGTCGAGTACCGCGAGGGGATCCTCGAGGACGTGCCCGTCGAGGACGGGTGGGCCGATGTCGTGATCAGCAACGGGGTCGTCAACCTCGTGGCCGACAAGGCGGTGGTGTTCGCCGAGGCGGCCAGGATCCTTCGCCCGGGCGGCTGCCTGCAGATCGCCGACATCGCCGTCGGTGCCGAGGTGCCCGACGCCGCCCGATGCGACATCGACCTCTGGACCGACTGCATCGCGGGCGCGCTCTCGGTCGATGACTGGTGCGATCTGATCACCGGGGCGGGGTTCAGCGACGTGGCGGTCGGGATGCCGACCGACACCTTCGCCGGCACCAACGGAGAGGACCGCGCCCGTCAGTTCCAGGTCGACGCTCACACGTTCCGGGCCCGCAAGCCGGCCTGAGCGGGTGGGGTTTCCGCCACGTCGTGGCCGGCGTCCTCCGAGCCGCCACCCTCTGAGCCATCGTCGGCGACGAGGTGGCGGCGGAGGCCGTCGATGGCGACCCCCGCCGCCTGGGTGGGGTTCCAGGCCGCTCCCTGATCGCTGAGCTGCTCGTAGCGACGTGGCCCGACCCGCTGCGCGAGCTCGTCCTCGAGCTGGATGCGGAGGAGCTCGGAGATGCCGGTGCGGTAGCCGGTGGCGCGCCGTGATCCCACCAGCCGGCAGGCGGTGTCGGTGTCGCCGTGATCGGCGAGCAGACGTGCCGCCATCATCGTGTCGGCGGAGATCAGCATCCACATGCCCCGCTCCCGGTACCGCTCGAGGGTCCGGCACAAGGTCCGGGCAGCGTGCTCCGGAGGTTGGCCGGGCAGGGTGATCTGGGTCAGCGTGCTGGCCGCGGCCCCGAGCAGGAGGCGATAGTCGTGGCGCAGTGAGGCGACCACCACCGCCTCGAGCAGCTCGCTGGCCCGCTGTGGGTCGGCGGCACAGAGCTGGAGCCCGGCGAAGAGGCAGTCGAACGCGCCGAGAATCCCGTGCTGGGCCCGATCGGGTCGAACGTCGGTGGTCTCGAGCACGGGTTCCTGGCGAACCGCGGCGGCGATGGCGACGAAGCCGTCGGCGAACCCCCGCTCCATCCCGATCTCGCCCCGGCTGAGATCGGCGAGGAGTCCGGCGTCGGCGACGACCCGGTCGAGGTCGCCTTGGTAGTAGTCGCACCAGATCGTGGCCAGCACGGTGGCGTGGGTCTCGTGCTCCGCTCGGGCCATCTCGGCGAGCCGTCGCGCACGGTCCCACTCGCCACGGTGGGCCAGCATCCGTGCCCACACCGCGAGGGCGTCGGCGGCCAGTTCGTCGGTGGGTCGGTCACCCAGGTCGGCCTGTTCGCACCAGCTGAGGATCTCGAAGAGCTGGAACAGGTCGGCGTAGTCGCCGATGGCGGCGATGATGCGCCGGATGGACGCCGTGTCGCCGTCGTCGTGGGCATAGCCGACCGCGGCCCGAAGGTTGGGCCACGCCGCGTGGGTGGACCGCAGCGCCTCGTCGATGGCCGGGGTCTGGAACGCGGCGTCGAGGCGCTCGGTGAGCGCGGCGAAGTGGGCCACGTGGCGGTGCTTCGCTCCGGCCGGGTCGGCCAACTGGGACGCGGCGAACTCTCGGATCGAGTCCAGGAGGTGGAACCGGGTGCGGGCGTCGCCGCCGGTGGTCGCGACGACCAGGGAGTTGCTGAGCAGGCGCTCCATCGACTCGATCACGTCGAAGGGATCGGCCCCGGGAAGCGCCACCGCGGCGACGTCGTCGAGCGAGAAGGTCCCGACGAAGACGCTCAGCTGGGCGAGCAGCTCCTGGTCGTGGTCGTCGAGCGCGTCCCACGACCAGGCGATGGTGCGGTGGAGCGAGGCGTGGCGGGCGCCCTCGGCATCGTCGAGGTCCCCGGTGTCGTCGGGCCCGGTGGTCCGCAGGAGGCGGAAACGGTCATCGAGCAGTCGGAGCATCTCCTCTGGCGACAGGAGGCGTGTCCGGGCCGCGGCCAGCTCGATCGCCAGCGGGATGCCGTCGAGGCGGTCGACGAGCTCGTCGAGGGCGGGGTCGTCGGCAGGGAGGTCCATGCCGGCATCGGCCGCCCTGGCCCGAAAGCACGCCGTGGCATCGCGGTGGGAGAGCGGTTCGAGGACCAGTAGCGACTCGCCGGGGATCTCGAGTGGGCGTCGGCTCGTCGCCACCACCCGCACCCCGGGGCAGCGGTGGAGCAGCTCGGTGGTGAAGCGAGCCGCCTCCTCGACCACGTGCTCGCAGCAGTCGAGCACGAGCAGCGCCTCGCGGTCCTGGAGGATGCGCATGATCGACTCGGCCGGTTCGGCATCGCCCTGCTGGCCCTCGCCCAGGGCGCCCAGCACCACGTTGGCCAGCGCTCGAGGCGTTCTCGTGGCGCCGAGCCCGCAGAGGTGACGATCCTCGATCCCGAGCGCCGACGGCGCGACGTCGAGGAGGAGGGTCGCCAGCGAGGTCTTGCCGACCCCGCCGGTGCCGGTGATCGTCACCAAGCGGTTGTTCGCGATCCGATCGACGAGCCGGGTGAGGTCGCCCTCCCGGCCGAACAGGGGCGTGGCTCCCGCCCGGTTCCACCGTGGGGCGGCTGCGGGCCGAGAGGCCGGTGATGGAGCGGGCGCCGTCGGTTCCGCATCCGGATCCTCGACGGTGACCTCGGCGGCGAACCGGTAGCCCACCCGGTGCACCGTTCGGATGAAGCGCTGGGTCTCGCCGTCGTCGCCGACCACCCGTCGGCACTGCTTGATCTGGGTGGTGAGCGCCGAGGCGGTGACGAAGCGGTCGCCCCACACCGTGTCGAGCAGCTCCTCCTTGGGGACGACGCGGTGGCGCTGCTCGATCAGGTGGGTCAGGACCGCGAACGCCTGGGGCTCCATCTCGACGGGGTGACCGTCGTCGAGGAGCTCGACGGTGTCGGTATCGATCGTGAAGCGGCCGAAGTGGTAGCGCATCGCGGCCAAGCGGTCGGGGTCGTGATCACCTCCGAGTGTACGACGCCGCGATCTTCGAGTCCGGGGAACGTGATGGAGCGCGGTCGGCGGCGACGCTCCCGGCGTGGTGACGGCGGGTCGACAACACGCCGTAGGCGACCACGTTGAGCGTCACCAGGCCGATGGCCATCCACAACTGGATCGTGGGGGTCAGCCCCGACGGGTAGATGATGGCCATGATGTAGTGATCGATGAAGCCGCCGTCGTAGCCCGACTGGCCGGCCAGCTCGCGCAGGTGGATCTCGAGCGGGGTGAGGGGGCACCGGAAGCGCAGCACCGAGATGGCCGCGCCCCAAGCGACCAGCGGCAGGTGGATCCATGGGACCCACCGCCATCGCCACGCCATGAAGCCGCCGACCGCCATGAACACGATGAACGAGAGGTGCAGTGCGACCACCACGTCGGCTGCCAGCCGGTAGGCCATGCCTCCAGTGTGCCCTGCGCCCGGGGAACCTTGGTTCGAGGCACCAGAGCAGCGGAGGGCGCCACCTCTGCCTGGTGACACTGGGGTGGCTTGCGCCCCTGGCGGCGGTCGGCAAGTGTGCCTCCATGTCGATCGCCATCACCGATGACCACCGCGCCCTCGCCGAGACCGCGTCGGACCTGTTGAACCGCTACGGCGCCCGCCAGGCGGCTCGCGACCTGCTGGAAGCCGACGAGGAGCCGATGCCCAAGCTCTGGACCGAGATCACCAACGTGGGCTGGCTCGGCCTGCACCTCCCCGAGGACCAGGGCGGGTCCGGCTACGGCATGGAGGAGCTCGTCGTGGTCGTCGAGGAGCTGGGCAAGGCGGTTGCCCCTGGTCCGTTCGTGCCCACCGTCATCGCCAGCGCGGTCATCGACGCTGC
>JBKGZW010000031.1:0-21193 GCA_046543225.1 Acidimicrobiales bacterium | reverse complement strand
GCGACCCGTTCGAGACGATCGACGTCCGAGGCGTCGGTGAGCTGGTCGCCACCGGCGCCGAGCGTGGTCGGTCGGTGACCCCTGAGCTGAAGATCGGTGTGTGCGGCGAGCACGGTGGAGATCCCGAGTCGATCGCCTTCTTCCACAGCATCGGCATCGATTACGTGTCGTGCTCACCGTTCCGTGTGCCCACGGCCCGTCTCGCCATCGCCCAGGCCATCCTCGCCGCTCGACCCACCGACGGAGACTCCCGCCCGGGCGAGAACCCCACGCTGACCACCTGAACACCCGACCACCCGGAGCGCTTCATGGCCGACGACGACCTGTCCGACTTCGAGCACACGAGCTTCGCTCCACCGAACGGGAAGGAACGCTCGGTCTTTCGGAAGGGAACCGGCCCCGCGGTCGTCGTGACCGCGGAGCTGCCGGGCATCACCCCCGCCGTCGCCGACTTCGCCCGCCGGGTCGCCGACCTCGGCTGCACCGCGGTGCTTCCCCACCTCTTCGGCACCCCGGGGCGAGACCCCGACGCCGGTCGCATCGCCGGGTTGGCCTACGGGCTGTCCTCGATGGTCCCGGCCTGTGTCAGCCGCGAGTTCACCACGTGGGCGACCGGGCGAACCTCGCCGGTCGTCGAGTGGCTCCGCGCCCTCGCCTCCCATGAGCACGCGCGCTGCGGGGGACCAGGCGTCGGCGCGGTGGGCATGTGCTTCACCGGTGGCTTCGCCCTGGCGATGGCCGCCGACCCGGTGCTGGTCGCGCCCGTGCTGTCCCAACCGTCGCTGCCGTTCGGGGTGCGTCGACGCCAGCGGGAGAGCATCGACTGCTCACCCGACGACCTGGCCGCGGTGAAGCAGCGGTGCGCGGCCGAAGGACTCGAGGTCCTCGGGCTGCGCTTCCGGGGAGATCGGTTCGTCCCGCCCGAGCGCTTCGAGATGTTGGCCCGCGAGCTCGGCGATGCGTTCGTGGCCGTGGAGCTCGACGCCGAGTCGGCCAACCCCGACGCGAGGATGAAGCCCCACTCGGTGCTGACCGAGCATCTGATCGACGCGCCTGGCGAACCGACCCGCGAGGCCCTCGACCGGGTGCTCGACCACCTCCGCTCCCGGCTGCTGGACCAGTAGCGGCGGTCGCCGACCTCAGGCAGGAGCGGGTACGACCACCTCGAAGTCGTCCAGGTGGCGGAGGTCCTTGTCGCGGGTGTACTCGGCCAGGTTGCCGGGGAACAACGTCCAGATCCGGCCGTCGGGTGCCTGGTACCAGCTGGCGCACGAGCCCGACCACACCGTCGGCTCGAAGCGCGCCTGCAGGGCTTCGCAATGGGCCAGAGTCGGTTCCCGCCTGGCCTCCACGAGGACCCCGGGTCCGTTGCGGGCCAGCAGCTCGGTCACGAACCTCGAGTCGACCTCGATGGTGGCCACGCTCGGGAGGTAGCCGCTGGCCGAGTTGGGCCCGTCGATCAGGAAGAAGTTGGGGAACCCGGGGACGGCGACGCCCTTGTAGGAGATGAGGTCGTCGGCCCACACCTCCGACAGGGCGAGCCCACCGGGACCGGTCACCGGTGGGGTCCGCCACCCGCCCTCGGGATCGAAGCCGGTCGCACAGACCACGATGTCGGCGTCGACGGACACCTCGCGCCCCTGCTCGGTGGCGACCACCCCCGTGGGAGTGAGCTCGGTGACCGGACCGTCCACCAGCTCGACGTGGTCGAGTGCCAGGGCCTGGAACCAGTTGTCGGAGATGAGGATGCGCTTGCATCCGAGCTCGTAGTCGGGGGTGAGCTTGGCCTGCAGGTCGGGATCGTCGATCACGCTGCGCATGTACTCGAGCGCGAGCTGGGTCGCACCGGCGTTGAGCGGCGACCCGGACTCGAACAGCGGGTAGAGCGACGCCTCGCGCTCGTCGGCCATGGTGGTCCGGAACCGATCGAAGTCGTCGGGCGAGGCGCGAAACGCGGCGATCTCCTCCGCGGTGAACTCGCGATCGTTGCGGGGCAGCACGTAGCTGGGGGTTCGCTGGAACACGGTGACCCGCTCCGCCGTGGCGGCCAGCTCCGGGACGACCTGGATCGCGCTGGCGGCCGAGCCGATCACCGCGACCCGCTTGCCGGCGATGTCGACCTCGTGGTCCCAGCGAGCGGTGTGCATCAGGTGCCCCTCGAAGGAATCGAGCCCGGCGACGTCGGGCCAGTTCGGCTGGTGGAGCACTCCGGTGGCCTTGACCACGACCTCGGAGGTGATCGTCGACCCGTCGGCCAGTTCGGTGCGCCAGCAGCGCGTGTCGTCGTCGAAGGTGTGGCCGGTCACCTGCCGACCGAAGTGGAGGTGGTCGTCGAGACCGAACTCGGTGGCGCACCGCTCGAGGTAGGCGAGGATCTCGGTCTGGGGGGAGTAGGCCCGGCTCCACTCGGGGTTTCCTCTGAACGAGTAGCAGTAGACGTGGCTGGGAACGTCACAGGCCGCCCCTGGATAGGTGTTGTGACGCCACGTGCCCCCAACACCGTCGGACATCTCCACGATCTCGAAGTCGTCGATGCCCGCCTCGAGCAGGTCGTGTCCCACGCAGATCCCCGCGAAGCCTGCGCCGACGACCAGGATCCGCGTCTCCATGTCCCCCCGAAGTTCCATCGCGTCCAGCCTAGGACGACTGGCCTCACTGGTACGAGACGAACCCCGGTGGTGGATCGAGCCCCAGGAGCTCTGCTGGGGTCATGACCCTGGTGTCCTGGCGATAGAAGAGCTTCATGCCCCGCTCGAAGCGGTCGGGGAGGAGCGTGTGGTAGTCGCCCAGCTTGGATTCCGGCGAGCCGAAGCCATCGGCGTGGAAGACGATCGCCACCCCCTCGCGGTCGACGACCTGGTCGGCGTTGGTGACCATGCCTGGTGTGAATCGGTGGACGACCAACAGCTTCTCGGGCAGGTCATGGGTGGCGACGAGCTCGGCCAGGTAGGCCGAGACCTGATTGATCTCGGCCGCGTCGATGGTGCCGATGAACCCGCCACCAGGCTCCTGACCAGGTCCGGCGGACCACTCGGGATCGAGCGCCAGGCCGACGTCGGGCTGGACGAGGAACGGCTCGTAGTGGCGGGCATGGTCGATGAATCGTGCCCGCCCGGGTTGGAGGTCGAGCACGAGCATCCCCTCGAGGGCTCGCACCGCGTCGAGGTACGGCTCGATCTCCGCGAACGGTGTGTGGGAGGTGTAGTCGCCCGAGGGGGTCGGCGTGCCGTGGGCGATGCTGCCGATCAGCTCGAACACCGGGAGCACGGTGCGGTCGGTGAGCTCGGTGTAGGGCCGGACCTGTTCGAGGAGGCGCTGACCTGCCTCTGCGGGCGTCCCTTCACCCAGCACTCCCAGGACCGGCGTGGCCGTCCCTCCGTAGAACGCGACGAGCAGGTGATCGGGGAACAGCTCGGTGCCGCCTCTCGGGAGCTGGCCGTCGGTGCGGCCCGGCCTCGGACCACGGCGGAGTGCAAAGGTGTAGTCGGCCCGCGCCACGGTGTCGCCGTCGTAGCCGAACGCGGTCACGACCACGTCGGCCCGCCCGCCGAGCGGGACCCACACCGGTGTCTCGGTGGCGGTGAACCGCAGCGTCGTCCCGTCGGCCTCGATCGACCCGGCGACCCGGCGTCCGTCGACGGTCACGATGATCGTCGACGCCTCGGCCATGACGGGGCTGTCGGTGTCGAAGACGACGGTGTCGAGATGGGTGATCTCCCGTCCAGGGGCGGGCGACGCCGACTCCACCCCGAGATCGGAGAGCCGGAACGCCTCGGGTGAGGTGAGCACGGCGCGTGCGACCCTGGTTCGCGGGGCGCCGGCGGCCACCTGGGCGCTCCAGTGGGTGAGCCCCGCAGGGTCGGGGTCGCGGTCGAGGATGTCGCGGTACAACGCACGGACGAATCCCTCGGGCGTCCCACCGCCCTGTGTGGAGTAGTACTCCGACGAGGCGGTGAGACCGCTCCACAGGTCGGTGACCGCCCGGGTACGACCCATCCGCGCCGCCCACCACGTGTGGCCGGCGGGTTCGGGCGAGCGATGGAGGAAGCGTTCGTAGGCACGGCTGACGAGGTGGCGGTGGTGCTCGTTCGAGGTCCCGAAGGACTCCAGCACCACCCTCGGGGCGACACCGTCGTCGAATCGTGAGATCCAGTGGCGCTGGCCGGTGGTGTCGGGCTCGCGCCCGAGCAATCCCTGGTAGGCAGCGAGCAGGAAGCCCTCGTGGTCGTCGAGATCGGCGGGGGCCGGTGTGGTGGCACGGTCCGCCGGGCGCCGGAGACTGGTGGGCACCACCTCACCTGCCGTGTCCGGCGGCGCCGAAACCTCGGACCGGGCCGTCTCCGGGGATGGGTCGTCGGAGAGCAGACCCGCTCCCGAGACGACGACGCCCGCGACGAGCAGGCAGGAGAGCACAGCGGCGGCGGCCGTCCACACACGGGCCCTGGATCGTGTCGTGCTGTGGTCGTTCACCGGCGTCGGTCCTCGGTCGTCGTGTGCGCAATCATGCCCCAGCGGTGGACGAACACCGCGGTCGTGCCCCTTGCGACCGGGGTCGTTTGGCCGGGTGTCGGCAAGGGTAGAGGATCGCCATGTCGATCGATCAGCCCACCCATCAAGAGGTGCTCGACTCCACGGCTGAGACCGAGCGCACCATGGAGCCCCAGACCGTGGCGGTCAACGTCTACGAGTCCAGCACCACGCTGGTCGTGTTGGCGCCGATGCCCGCGGTGCAGCCCCAGGACGTGACCGTCGAGCTACGTCCCGGACAGTTGCGGTTCTGGGCCCATGTCCGCAGCTCCGGCCCCCGCCAGTTCCTGATCCACGAGTGGGAGTACGGCGGGTTCGAGCGCGAGCTGGAGCTGCCCGACGGCTATGGGGGCCAGGTGGAGGCCACGCTGGCCAACGGCCAGCTGGCGATCCGGGTGCATCAGGGTTCCACCACCGAACCGATCATCGTGCACCCAGAGGACCCCACCCACGCCCGCTGACCCCGCGCCGGCGCCGTTCCTCTGGCCGTGCACCCTCGGCCGCCCTCACGTCCCCGAGGCACGGACGCCTCGAGTCTGGTCACGTTCATGTGTCAGATGCGACATCGACGGTGACCAGACTCCCGCAGCTCCGTCCCAACCCCGTGAGCGCAGCATCTGGGCGACGTCGGTGACGAACTGGTCGGGTCGCTGTTCCAGCATGCGGCCCGACTGGATCAGCAACGCGTTGCCGGCCAACTCGATCTGGTTCCGCCGGTGCAGGTCCAGTTGGATCAGGTCCTCGCTGGCGAAGTGGGGCCCGCCGAAGATCTCCAGGTAGCAGCGGAGATGTGGCCACCCGAAGTCGACGGTCACGACCACTCCATCGGCACACCTCACCTTCACCTGCGCTTTGGGTTCGGGCAGCCGGCCCGAGTCGCGCATGAGCATGAAGGCGTGGTCCTCGGTGCCGCTGTCGCGGGCGACCTCGCCGTAGTGAGCAGCGACGAGTCGGCGGAGCGGTCCGATCCCGTCACGACCCGGACGACCGTGGTCGACCAGGGTGGCGAGCAGCTCGTCCCATTCGAGGTCGTGGCGTCGCCGGGCCTCCCAGAGTGCTGGTCGGACCGCGCCCGGGTCGACCCCACCGAGGTCGAGCAGGGTGCGGGCCAGGCTCGTCACCGGGATCCCGTGGATCATCGTCGCTCCTGCCTTGTCGAAATCACGGGCCGCGTGCACAAGCATCCCGCGCCGGCTCCGGTTCCGACCTCCCCTCGGGACCGACACCTCGATGGGAACCGCTCCCTTCGTGGCGATGCTCAACATGTGCGCAGCGGCTCGGTGGCTCAACAGTGCGTCGGGTCCCACCGAGAGCACCGCCACCATGAACCGCTGGTGCAGCGTCCTCGGCGCGGCCCCGATCCGGTAGACGCCGAAGGAGGCTCGGTGCCAGTGGCCTGCGTCCATCCGGCGGCGGACCAGGTCGGCGGTTCCCCCCAGCGCCTTGATCTGGTGGTGGGCCACGACTCCGTGCTGGTCGAGGGCCAGGGCGGTGATCGCTCGTTCGATGGTGGACATGGCGTTCCCCGGGCAGTTGGCGGCTACGGGGAAGGCCGGGCAGCAGCGTATGCGTGAGGGGCGAGCGTGGACAAGGGGTTCGAGTCTGGTCACGTTCATGTGTCGGATGCGCCATCGACGGTGACCAGAGTCGGTGGCAGCGCGCGGGTCGTCTCACATCTCCCGGTCGGGGAGGAGCCAGGGGACGGCGCGCAGGTAGGCCACCATGGCCAGCAGCTCGACGAGTGACTGGAACACCACCACGACCACGGCCAGCTCGTACGCCTCGGGCACGGCGAGGGCGAAGGGCAGCACGACGAACGAGTTGCGGGTGCCGACGCTGAACACGAGCGTCCGCGCCGGCCCGGGCGACAGCCCCGCCAGTCGTGCGCCGCCGACACCGATCATCAACGCGGCCACGGCGAAGGCGACATAGACGCCTCCCAGGCGGGGGAGCAGGCCCAACGAATCGGTCACCACGTTGACCTGTGAGGCCGCGACGAGGAACACGACCACCGCGACCAGCGGAACGGCGAGCGTCCCGACCCGTGTGAGCGAGCGTGACCCGCCCGCTGTCCGCCCGAACAGGCGTCGGGCTCCCCAGGCGCCGACGAGTGGCAGCAGGATGATGGTGGCGAAGGTCCCAGTCGCCGACCCGACCGAGATGACCCCATCGAACACCTCGCCGTGCACGAGCCACAGGTAGACCGGGAGCAGCGCCAGTTGCAGCGCCAGGTTGACCGGCATGAGCGTCATCGCTCGCCCCGTGTCACCCCGGGCGAGATGGGTGAAGGTGATGAACCAGTCGGTGCAGGGAGCCAGCAGGACCAGCAGGACCCCGAGCCGCACCGCCGGGTCGGGCCCCACCGCAGGGAGCAGCCCCCACACCACGAGCGGCACCACCACGAAGTTGGCAGCCACCGCCGTGGCCAGGAACCGCCCATCGGTGGCCGCTGTCGGCAGCCGATCGAACCGCACCTGGACGAAGGTCACGAAGAGCAGTACGGCCAGGGTCGGTCGCACCGCGACGTCGAGCACCCCGGCCCCGTCGTCGAGAGCCAGGCCGACCCCGAGGCCGACGAGGATCGCGGCCAGGTAGACCCAGATCTGATGTCGTTCGAGCTGACTCACCATCTGGTCGGGCACGGTACAAGCGCCGCCGCTCCGGTCACTCGAATCGAGCGGCGCGAAGCTAGTGGGCAGTGAGCCGGTAGGTGGTCCCCACCACGCTGGGGGCATAGCGGTTCGGGGCGAAGCGGTCGGCCAGGGCCGCCTTGGCCCGCCAGCCGGTGCAGTGGCCGGGCGCGACGATCATGGGATCGATCTCCCCAGCCAAGTCGGTCACCGTGTCGGCGATGCGGGACTCGACCGCGCCGCCGGCCAGGTGGAACCCCCCGAGCACGAGATCGACCGGGGTGTCGGCGAAGTGGTCTCGCGCGCCCATGCACGCGTTGATGATCCCCGCGTGGGAGCAGGCCGACATCACCGTCACGCCCCTGCCCTTCACCTCGGCAGCGAGGAACCGCTCGTCCATGATCAGCGGGTCGGGTTCGCCGACACCCTCACGGAACGAGTGGTGGCCGATGAGGCCGACCTCGTAGCGGGTGCGCCGCTCGATGGCGCCACTGCCGAGGAAGAAGTCGCCCGCGACCGTGTGCGGTTCGGCGCTGGTGGTCACCTCGCCTCCTGCGTTGCTGAAGGCCTCGAACCGGGGCTCGCGGGGTAGGAGGACCATCGCTCCGGATGCGGCTTTGGTGCCGCGCTGGTCGGGACGGTCGGGGTGCAGATCGACCACGGGGGCAGGCAACCCGGCCTCGGCGCGGGCCTCGGCGATCGCCTTGACCGCTGCCGGCAGGGCGCCGCTGTGGTCCCAGTGCCAGTGGGACAAGAACACGACATCGATCGCGGCCAGGTCGATGTCGAGTCGGGCGGCGTTGTCGAGCCACACCTCCTCGTAGGGGCCGGCGTCGAAGAGCACGGTGTGGGTCTCGTCGCCGATCCGGCCTTCGGCCACGACCGAGTACCCGTGGCAGGCGACGCACAACTCGCCGAACACCTCGAAGCAGTCGTGGCCGTCGGCCGAGGTCGTCGACGCGATCCGCCCCATGTGCCCGACCAGCTCTGGGACCTGCGGTAGCTCCTTGTCGACCGTGGAGAGCGTGTCGGTCTCGTTGTCGACCACCACGGTGAGCGTGAGCTCGTCGAGAGGCCGGGACCGCAGCTGGGGTTCCATCACCAACTCCTCCTTCTCGGCTCCATGATCGTCGCCGCTCGACCCTGTGACGGCCGGGTGGTCAGGGTTCCATCACGACCCAGCCTCGCCGCTGGAGCTCGGCCGCGAGCACCTGGTCGGAGACCTTCTGCAGGGATCGGGCCTGCTCGGCCTGACGTCGGTCGATGGCGGCTGAGGGGCTCGGTCCTGGCGGTTCCTCCTCCACGGCATCGCCGGGAGCGTCCTCGGTCTCGGCTTCGAGGCGGGCGATCAGCTCGTCGGCCTCGTCGCGGGTGAACTTGCCGCCGGCCTGACGCTGGTTGAGCCCCAGCGGGCCACGTGCGTCGCGGAAGTCGACATGACCCGCCTGGTGGACGAGATCGGTGAGCTGTTGCATCTGTCGGTGCGACGCCGGCGGACCGGGTTGTTGACCAAAGGCCATGGCCAGAGTCTCGCAGGTCGGCGACCCGCCCATCTGGTCGGAAGCGAGGCCGGCCACCGCGTAAGGCCCGACCGGATCGGCGGTCAGGAGTGGTACCTGCTGCGAAAGGACCCACGATGACGATCGATCCGACCACCATCGCAACGACTCCGACCCCTGCCCGCGACCGGCATCGGTCGATGTCGGCGGCTGTCCTGGCCCTGCTCGTGCTCGCCGCCACCCTCACCGTGGTGCGCGCCGGTTCGAGCATCGACCCCAGCGATGGGTCGTCAGCCGGTGGCTCCGAGGCCGGTGAGCCCGGCGCCGACCCTGGCGGTGACGGCGTCGGCACCGACGAAACCCTCGAGGTCGACGATGTCGTCGCCACCTCCGGGCAGCCGGGTCCGCTGGGTGAAGGCGTCGAGCTGTCCGGCGGAGACCCGGTGCCCGCCGATCCGTGCGACGCGCTCACGCCCGGCCGGTCCCTTCTCGTCACCCCCGACCCGCTGCACCTCGAGCCAGAGGTGATGGCCTCGGAGCTCCGCGTCACCAACTGCAGCGATGCGCCCGTCGATTGGACCGCGCAGACCGTCCCGCAGGTGACCCTTCAGCTCGACGCCGGGACGCTGGCCGGTGGAGCC
Organism: Acidimicrobiales bacterium; assembly: GCA_046543225.1. Lineage (GTDB taxonomy): Bacteria > Actinomycetota > Acidimicrobiia > Acidimicrobiales > SKKL01 > SKKL01. The sequence continues at coordinate 11,896 of JBKGZW010000031.1, read as the reverse complement.
GAGGTCGACATCTCGTTCTCCATCGACCCCGGTGCCATCGGCGCTGGTGCCTTCGACTTCGGGGTCAAGGTGAGCGAGCCGGGTGCCAACACCTACGTCGACGTGCACGCCTTCAAGGGGATCGTCAACGCCGACATCGTTCCCGAGAACCCCGCCCTCCAGGCCGCGCCCGGTTCGGGGGGTTGTGCCCTGCAGTGCATCACCAAGGCGTGGCTGACCCCCAACGCCAGCAACGCCGACCTCAGCCTCGAGGTGCAGACCACGGTGCCGGCCGCGCTGCGGGTGTGGGTGTCGACCGATGTCCCGACCGTGAACGGTGGGGTGCCCTCGTTTCCGGGTGTTGGCCCCATCGCCTCGACTGCGGCCCAGGTCACCAGTTGGACCACCCCGCTGACGCCACTCGAGGCGACCACCAGCTACCACATCGTCGTCGAGGCGACCGATGCCCACGACAACGTCGGCTACCAGGTGGGGGAGTTCACCACGATCTCCCCGGCGGCGGGCCCTGCGGCCCTCGCCCCCAACGACGACGTCGGTGGATGCGCCTCCCAGTGCATCACCAAGGCGATGCTCGCACCCGTCGAAGGTGGCGCCGACGCATCGATCGAGGTCGAGACGACGGTTCCTACGGTGATCGAGGTCTTCGTCTCCGAGCAGCCACCGAGCATCGACGCCGACGGGGTTCCCTCCTTCCCCGGCGTCGATCCCGTGGCCACCACCGGCGGTGAGATGGAGTCATCCTGGACCGCCACCCTGACGGGGTTGAAGGGTGGCACCGAACACCACATCGTCGTGAACGCGGTGGACGGCGAGGGTCGACGGGCCCACCGGGCGGGATCGTTCCACAATCCCGAGGTCGAGCACACCCTGCTGGTCACGTTCCACCGGATCGATGTCACCTACGACGGTGACGGAAAGTACAACCGTGGTGAGCTCGCGTTCCGCCTCGGGATCAACCAGGACAAGATCGCCGAGACGGCCGAGCGCAAGATGCACTCCGGAACGACGCTGAACCTGAAGGGTCCCGGCCGTGCAACCGGCATCAGCCACGTCGTGCACGGGGTCAGCGGCACCCTGCCGCTGGCTCTGGTGCAGGGGTTCGAGCGAGACAACGACATCTTGATGGAGCTCTGCTCGATGGGCACCGGCATCCTGTCGGCCGACTGGGGGCGCAACGAGGACTGTGATGTCACCTGGAACACCGCAGGCACCGGGATCGTGTTCATGGACGACTTCGAGTCCCTGCCCGCGTGCGCCGACCACGGACTCGGCGGCGCGTTCGCCGACGATCGCTGCCTCGTGGCGACCACCGCCGACCACGGTGCCGGCTACGCACGGTTCGAGGCGCTCGTCTCCTATCGCATCATCGAGTGACCACGACCTGCAGGCCACTCAGCCAGCCGTGCCGGCGACGGTGCGGTCCGCTCGCCCGCCGGGTCGCGCACCGTACCGTCGGCTCGGGCGGCCCGTAGGCTGAGCCCATGTGCGACCACTGCGGCTGCCGAGACGTGGGGCCGACCGCTGAGCTGACGGCCGAGCACGACGAGATCCTCGGCCTGGCCTGGGAGGTGGCCGAGGCCCAACGCGGGGTCCAGGTGGTCGCCGACGAGGTGCTTGCCCGACTGCTCGATCTGAGGGCGCGCCACTCGGCGAAGGAGGAGCGCGGCCTGTTCCCCCTGGTGCTCGAGGCCGGAGACTGCACACCCGAGCAGATCGCGACCCTCGAACAGGAGCATCGCGAGCAGCGAGCGATCCTCGAAGCCGGGACCTTCTCCCGGGACGACTACTACGCGCTGGCTGCCCACGTCGAGGAGGAGGAGTTCGAGCTGTTCCCGATGGCGATGTTCGGCTTCGACGACGTCATGTGGGACGAGATGGACGCGGTCCACCGCAGCGTCGAGGAGGAGCGATGACCATGACTCCGGGCTTTGGCACCCATGAGGTCACCAACCAGCCCCCGCCGCTCGAGGGCCACAACGTCTTCGCCTCCGATGTCGCGCTCTCCGAGGCGACCGAGCGCGAGGGCGCGGGATGGGCCGTCGATGACCTGCTGGCCCTCGGCGCGCGGGCCGGGAGTGCCGAGTGTCTCGAGTGGGGACGCCAGGCCAACGCCAACCCCCCGGCGCTGCGGACCCACGACCGGTACGGCCATCGCCTCGACGTCGTCGACTACCACCCGGCCTACCACGAACTGATGACGGTGGCGGTGGCCAACGGCATCCACGCGGGACCGTGGGCCGACGACCGGCCGGGCGCCCACGTGGCCAGGGCCGCCAAGTTCATCAGCTGGTACCAGGTCGACGGCGGCCACCACTGTCCGATCTCGATGACCTACTCGGCGGTTCCGCCGCTGCGTCACGCGCCCGAGCTGGCGGCGAAGTGGGAGCCACTGCTGACCTCGCCCCGGTACGACCCCGCCAATCGTCCCGCCACCGAGAAGCGCGGCGCCACCTTCGGGATGGCCATGACCGAGAAGCAGGGCGGATCGGACCTGCGCACCAACACCACCAGCGCCGCTCCCGCCGACGACGGCACCTACCGCCTGACCGGCCACAAGTGGTTCTGTTCGGCGCCGATGTCGGACGGGTTCCTGATGCTGGCCCAGGCGCCTGGTGGGCTGACCTGCTTCCTGGTGCCCCGCTGGCTCCCCGACGGCGAGCGCAACGCGATCCACCTGCAGCGCCTCAAGGACAAGCTCGGCGACCGGTCCAACGCCTCGAGCGAGATCGAGCTCTTCGACACCTGGGGCGCGAGGGTCGGCGACGAAGGAGCCGGGGTGCGCACCATCATCGAGATGGTCAACCACACCCGGCTCGACTGCACCCTCGCGTCGGCCGCGATCATGCGCCAGGGCGTCGCCCAGGCCAGCTGGCACGCCCACCATCGCTCGGCCTTCGGTGGTGTGCTCGACAGCCAGCCGCTCATGGTGAACGTCCTCGCCGACCTGGCCATCGAGTCCGAGGCCACCACGCTCGCCGCCCTCCGTCTGGCCCGGACCTTCGACGCCGACCCGGCCGACGAGGACGAGCAGCTCCTCAAGCGGCTGCTGACCCCGGTGCTCAAGTACTGGGCCTGCAAGCGGGCACCCCAGCACGCCGCCGAGGCGCTCGAGTGCCTCGGCGGCTCGGGCTATGTCGAGGAGTCCGACCTGCCCCGGTTGTTCCGCCAGTCGCCGGTCAACGGTGTGTGGGAGGGTTCGGGCAACGTCATCTGCCTCGACGTGCTCCGAGCGCTCGCCCGCGAGCCTCGGTCGCTCGAGCGCTACTGGGCCGAGGTCGAGCTGGCCTCGGGTGCCGACGCCCGCTTCGACGCGGCGGTGGCCGACCTGCACGCCCGACTCGGCGACCTCGACGACATCGAGGCGCGGGCCCGACGCCTGGTCGAAGCGATGGCCACGGTCTTCCAGGCGTCGCTGCTGGTGCGCCACGCCCCGGGCCCGGTCGCCGACGCCTTCGTCGCCTCCCGGTTGGACCGCGGCGCTGGCCGGGTGTTCGGGACGTTGCCGTCGGGGCTCGATCTGGTTCCGATCGTCGAGCGGGCACGCCCAGCCGGACCCGCCTGATCCCGGCGCCTCATCCCGGCGCGCTCTCCCGGCGCGCTGCTCAGCCCGAGCGACGCCCCCGCGGCGACCGGGTGACCAGCGCCACCGCTCGCTCGCGGGCCAGTTCCTCGTCGCCCGACGCGATGGCGTCGAAGATGCGTCGGTGGGGCACGGTTCGGCCTCGCTGGTGGAGGTCGACCAGCTCGTCGACCTGTGACTGCTTCACCCGGCCGGCGGCGTCGAACGCGCCGTCGAAGGTGCGGTAGTGGTTGCCGGTCATCAGCTCGAGCACCACCGAGTGCGATGCCGCAGCGACCGCGTGGTGGAACTCGCGGTCGGCGGCGACGATCGCATGGTGATCCCCGCTGCCGATGGCCTCCTCGAGGGCCTCGACCGCTCGCTCGATGGTGTGGAGGTCGTCCGAGGTCGCACGAACGGTGGCGAGGCCGACCGTTCCCTCATAGATCACCGCGATCGATTCGACGAACGACTCGGCGGCACCCCCGACCCGGAGCCGAACCAGGTGCGGGACCAGTGAGGTGGATCCGTGCCGCCGGAAGTCGAGCACCCGGCAGAGGCGGCCGTGCCCACGATCGATCAGCCCGAGCAGTTCGAGGCGGAGCAGGGCCTCGCGGACCGTCGTACGGTTCACCCCGAGCTGGACGGCGAGCTCACGCTCGGAGGGCAAGGTGTCGTCGGGGCGGAGATGGCCGAGCAGGACCGCGTCGCGGATCTGTTCGACGACCGCGTCCGAGAGGTCGACCTTGGGGATCGAGGCGAACTCGACCACGGTCACCCCAGCCCGACGAGGTCGGCGCCGTTGCGCCAGAAGAACCGCTCGCGGGCGCTGTCGTCGAAGCCGGCCATGGCTTCGCCGAAGATCTCGAACGGGCGGCGACCCCCTTCGGGGTGGGGGTAGTCGGTGGAGAAGCAGAACAGCTCGGTCCCGCACTGCTCGACCAGCCAGGCCGTGTCCTCGAACGGGAACGGGGTGAACCGGACCTGGCGGCGCAGGTAGTCCGATGGATCGAGCGACAGCTCGCTGATCAACGGCTCGCGCTTGCCGAGGGTTCGGGCGGCGTGATCGAGGTTGCGCAACAGGGCGGGCACCCACGAGGCACCCAGCTCGATCGCGCCGCCGCGCAGGCCGGGGTGTCGTTCGAAGGTGCCGTCGAGGACCATCGAGGCGAGGAACTGCTCCGGGGAGTGGTGCAGCACCGGCAGGTCCTTGGCCCGCAGGTTCTCCCCTCCGCCCAACCAGTCCTTGGGCAGAGGGCGCCCGTTGTTGTGGAACGCCTTGGCCAGGGTCTTGCCGCCACCCACGTGGAGCACGAACGGAATGCCGGCCTCGGCCAGGCGGGCCCAGACCCGGTCGAGGTCGACGTGGGCGGGCGAGAAGTCGCCGGGTGCCTCGGACGGGACCCACACCGCCTTGATGCCGGCCTGGATGGCGAGGTCGAGCTCCTGGCGGGCCCGTTCGGGATCGTTGAGCGGCAGGTACCCGACCGGAAGCAGTCGTGGGTCGTCGGAACAGAACGCGGCCATGGCGCGGTTCATGGCCCGGGTGCCGCCGTAGAGGACGTCGAGATCCTTGCTGCGGGCGAAGTGGCCGAGCGAGAAGGTGGGGAACACCAGCTGGGCGTCGATCTCGAGGGCGTCGAGCACCTTGGAGCGCACCCCGGTGTCGAGGGCCCCCGGCGCCTGCCAGCCCTTGGGGCCAGAGATCACCGAGGCATCGATCGCCTCGTCCTTGTGCTTCTCCCACAGCTCGGGCAGCGACTGCATCAGCTCGGCTGCGCCCTTGCCGGCCTTCTCGAGTCCGAGCGGGGCCAGGCGCTCGCGGATCTCGGGGTCGGCGAAGGACGGCAGCCAGCCCTCCACCTCCATCACGTGGCTGTCGGCGTCGAAGATCTGGCTCACGGCTCCCCCTGGCGTGGTGTGGTTGGTGGTCCAACCACCATAGCCAGGGGTGCCGAGCCGGGTCCTCGTGGCAGGGTCAGCTGGTGCCGGACTGGGCGGCCACCTGGCGGTGGACCTCGTCCATGTCGAGCTCGCGGACCTGCGAGATCAGGTCTTCGAGGGCGGCCTGTGGCAGGGCGCCGGCCTGGTTGAACACCAGCACGTTCTCACGGAAGACCATCAGTGTGGGGATCGACATGATCCCTGCTCCACCGGCGAGTGCCTGGTTGGCTTCGGTGTCGACCTTGCCGAACACGATGTCGTCGTGCTTCTCGGCGGCCTCTTCGAAGATGGGGGCGAACATGCGGCACGGGCCGCACCACGATGCCCACCAGTCGACCAGCACGATGTCGTTGTTGCTGATGGTCTCTTCGAAGTTCGATTCGGTCAGTTCGACGGTTGCAGTCACGATTGCTCCTTGTCGGGGCGGTCTGTCGGTGGCGTTCATCAGTGTTCAACCAGGATACCCCTGGAGGTATTCCCGACCGTCGGCCCGATCCGCCAGGACCTTCGACTCTATGGATCGATCGGCGCCGCGAGTTCGATGGAGACATGACCACAGACAACTACACCGACGTCATCGATGAGCTCAAGGAGCCCACTCGCTCGTTGCGGCAGGCCTCGCCCGATGTCTGGGCCGGGTTCGGGGAGCTCCACAAGGCGGCGGTCTCGGAGGGAGCCCTTCCCGCTCGGGTCAAGGAGCTGGTGGCGCTGTCGATCGCGGTGGTGAAGCAGTGCGACGGATGCATCGCCTATCACGCCAAGGCCGCTGCTCGTCGAGGAGCCACCCCCGAGGAGGTGGCCGAGGTCCTCGGCGTCGCCCTGCTCATGGACGGCGGCACCGCCTCGGTGTACGGCCCGCGGGCCTGGGATGCCTACCGGGAGTTCGCCGGTCCGCGCGACGATTCGGTCCGGGCCGAGGCAGGCTGAACCCATGACCACACCAGCACCGTCAGCACCGGAGGCGATCGAGGCTCGGGTCGAGATGCCCATGGACGAAGCCGAAGCCGCGGTCCGAGAGGCGCTCGCGGCCGAGGGCTTCGGCGTGCTCACCGAGATCGACGTGGCGGCCACGCTTCGCGCCAAGATCGGCGTGGAGCGTGCACCGCTCAAGATCCTCGGCGCCTGCAACCCCACCTTCGCCCACCAGGCCCTCGAGCTCGACCCCTCCGCGAGTCTCGTGCTGCCGTGCAACGTCGTGCTCGAACCCGATCCCGAGGGTGGCACCAGGGTCTCGGCGGTAGATCCCCGGTCGCTGATGGCCGGCGAGCAGTTCGCCGAGTTGGCCGCTGCCGCCGCCGAGCGCATCCAGGCCGCCCTCGACTCGCTCGATGGTTAGGCCGCGGTGAGCTCGGCGCGGGAGGTCGCGTCGATGATGGCATCGAGGACCGCCCGGACCGTGGGACGCTTGGTCGACGCCTCACGGTAGGCCACCTCGACCGAGCGCTGCACCGGCCGGGAGAGCTCGAGCAGTCGGACTCCCGGCGGCCGATCGTGCAACGCCAGCTCGGGGAGCAGGGTGATGCCCGCCCCTGCTGCCACCAGGCGGAGCGTGGCCGGCAGGTTGTCGATCTCGTGAGCCACGCGGGGCTCGAAGCCCGCTTCCCGACACGCCCCGACGACGCACCGGCGGCAGCTCGACTCGGCGGTTCCGGCGATGAACACCTCGTCGGTCAACGTGGTGAGATCGACCGGTCCGGTGAGGGGGTGGCGATCGGGCACGGCCAGACGGAACGGCTCGGTCAGCACGATCTCGCGATGAGCCCCGCGGGGGCGGGGGCTGGGGGCATGGGGATAGTCGAGCACCAGGGCGATGTCGATGGCGCCGGCCAGCAGCGACTCGAGCGACACATCGGGGTCGAGCTGGGTGGATCGCAAGGTGACGCCCGGATGCTCGACGGAGAGGCGGGAGACGACCTCGGGCATCAGCGCCGAGGCGAAGGACTCGAAGGTGGAGATCCGCACCGTCCCGGTCGGCGCGTCGCCGATGGTCTCGGGCGCGGCCTGGGCCTGCTCGACCTTGCCGAGCACCTCCTCGGCGTGAGCCGCGAGGGCGTGGCCGGCATCGGTGAGCTGCACACCCCGCCCCACCCGTTCGAGGACGGGCTGGCCGGTGGCGCGCTCGAGCGCGGCGATCTGCTGCGATGCGGCCGACGCGGTGTAGCCGAGCGATGCCGCCGCCGCGGCGAGGGTGCCACGGACCGAGACCTCGCGGAGCATGCGGAGCTGACGGAGGGTGAGATCCATCGCGGAGACCGTAGCAGAGACTCAACAGCAACGCTTGATGGAATCCACAAGAACATTTCGCTTTTCTTCAGGGTCAGGCCGTGTGACGCTGCACCCATGTTCACCTTCCACTGCAACCGCTGCGACACCACCCACACCGGATCGAGCCGCGACGTCGTCTCGGTCCACACCACCAGCGAAGGCCGGATCGCCTATGTCCGGTGCCCACTCGGCCACCTGTCGGTCCTGAAGTACGACACCCTCGACCTCGAGGCGGCGTGAGCCCGTACCGTCGGTCCCCGCTGACACGGTGGTCGGGGTGATCCGAGGTCACCTCGCCGAGGACCCGGTGGCCTGGGACCCCTATCGTCTGGATGGCTGACCCGAGCCGATCCGTCTCCGATGGGGAGCGCACCGATGTTCCGACTCGCCAACCTCGATGGCCGTGCCGTGCTCGTCGACGACGAGCACTGGCACGACCTCGAAGGCCTCACCGGCGATGCGTCCCTCGCCGATCCGATGGTGGCGATCTCCCGCTTCGACGAGCTGCACGACGCGGATGAGCGCCTGGCCGACGTGGAGCCGGGAGGCCCGATCGAGGAGGCGACGCTCGGGCCGTGCGTGCCCCGGCCCCAGAAGGTCTTCGCCATCGGCCTCAACTACCGATCCCACGCTGTCGAGTCCAACCTCGAGCTCCCATCGGCGCCGGTCGTGTTCACGAAGTTCCCGAGCTGCCTCGTTGGACCCACCGCCCAGATCGAGCTCGGCGGAGACACCGTCGACTGGGAGGTCGAACTGGTGGCGGTGATCGGCCGCGGTGGCCGCCACATCGCCGAGGGCCGCGCGTGGGAACACGTGGCGGGGCTGTGTCTCGGCCAGGACGTGTCGGATCGGACCGTGCAGCTCACGGGCAACCCCGCGCAGTTCTCGATGGGCAAGAGCTTCGACACCTACGGTCCCATCGGCCCCGCCGTGGTCAGCGTCGATTCCTTCGATGATCCCGACGACGTCGGGCTGTGGTGCGACGTCTCCGGCGAGCGGATGCAAGATTCCCGCACCAGCGACCTCATCTTCGCCGTGCCGGAGCTGATCGCCTACCTGTCGTCGATCTGCACGCTCGAACCCGGCGATGTGGTCTTCACCGGGACCCCCGCCGGTGTCGGAGGGCCCCGGGGCCGGTTCCTCCGCGACGGCGACGTGGTCGAGAGCGGTGCCGAGGTCATCGGCGAGCTGCGCAATCGCGTGGTCCGCGCCTGATCGGGGCACGTCGCCCGGGATCTGGCTTCGTGTCCGATTCCTCCAAGACACGAGACCGGGCGCAGTCGTAGGTTGCCGAACATGACCATCACCTTCGACCTCGTCGGCATCACGACCTCCGACATGGCTGCTTCGCTGGCGTTCTACCGCCGCCTCGGGCTCGACCTCCCGCTGGAGGCTGATTCGCAGCCTCACGTCGAGACGACCCTGCCCGGGGGACTGCGTCTGGCCTGGGACACCGAGGAGGTGATCAGCAGCTTCGATCCGTCGTTCTCGCCGGGTGCGAGGCCGGGCCGGGTGAGCATGGCGTTCTCGTGTGACTCACCGGGTTCGGTCGACGCGACCTACCGCCAGATGGTCGAGACCGGGTACGAGGGCCACCTCGAGCCGTTCGACGCGGTGTGGGGCCAGCGCTACGCGGTGATCCACGACCCCGACGGCAACCCCGTCGACCTGTTCGCCGCGCTGGCGGTCAGTTGATCGGGCCGGGAAGCAGGTCGGTCGGCGTGACCCCGGTCAGGGTGCGCACGTCGCGGGAGAGATGCCCCTGGTCGGCGTAGCCACAGTCGGATGCCACCTGCACGAGCGGCTGGCCGGAGCGAGCCAGGCGGAGCGCCCGCTGCAGGCGCAGGATTCGTCCGAGGTGTTTGGGCCCGTAGCCGACGACCTCGATGCATCGGCGGCGGAGCTGACGATCGCTCCAGCCCAGCTCTGAGGCGATGGCGGGAACGGGCAGGCCTGCCGCGGCCATCGAGGCCAGCGCTGCGGTGGGGAGTGGGGTGTCCCGAACAGGCGACGAGTCGCCAAGGCCGGCGGCGGTGATCGCGAGCCGCTCGAGCTCGTCACGGGGTTCGGCGGCAGCGCCGAGGCGTTCGGTGGCCTCGCGTGCTCGCGCCGCGCCCCAGAGGTCGGCGACGTCGACCTGACGATCGACCAGATTCGCGGCGGGCTCCCCCACGACCGATGGGCCCTGTCCGGGGAAGAAGCGGATGGCATGGCGCACGGTGCCGTGCCGATCGTGGACCATCCTGGCCTGCCGGTCGGGCCCCACCACCGTCAGGGAGGCTCCGTCCCAGATCAGGTCCATGCAGCCGTCGGGCAGGATCCTCGACGTGGATGAGGACTCGGTCGTGTTGCGCCAGAGCACGGCTCCGTCGAGGCGGCTCGGCCGCTCCTCATGCATCTCAGCTCAGGCCTCGGGATCCAGCACCACGGCCTCGTTGCCGGTCAGGGTGCCGTCGAAGGATCCGGTGGGGCGGTCGGCGCGGCTGGCGGCCACCACCGTTCCGCCCAGGTCGACGGTGGCGGGCCGGGGCCCGACGTTGACCGCAACCGTGAGCTGATCGTCGCCGAGGGAGCGTCGATAGGCGAGCACGTCGGGCGACCCGGCATCGAGCCATTCGAACGTTCCCCGACCGATGGCGGGCGACGATCGCCGCAGCGCGAGCAGGTTCCGGTAGAGGGCGTGGAACGATCCCGGATCGCCGACTTCGGTTGCGGCTGCCTTGGTGTCGGCATCGGGCGGGAACGGAAGCCATGGGTCGGGCCCCCAGCCGTGATCGGGTTCGGGCGTCCACGGGATCGGTGCCCGGGTGCCGTCGCGCCCGTCGGGGTCGACGACTCGGTCCGGTGGGATCACCGCGTCCTCCAGACCCAGCTCCTCGCCCGCGTAGAGGAAGGGCGTGCCCCGCATGGTGAGCGACAGCACCGCGGCCGCGCGCGCCGCCTCGTCGGACCCGAAGCGGGTGCGGTGCCTCCGGCGGTCGTGGTTCGACAGCACCCATGTGGGCCAGGCGGGTTCTGCGAACTCGCGCTGGGTGGCGTCGATCGTGGCGCGCATGGCCGTGGCATCCCATTCGGTGTGCACGGGTCGGAAGTCGAAGGCCAGGTGCAGCTCGTCGCCGTCGCCCAGATAGGTGGCGGCCTGTCCGGGGTTCAGCAGGTAGACCTCGCCGACGATCATCGGCTGGTGCGGGTAGGAGTCGAGCAGCGAACGGATCCGCCGCAGCAACTCGTGGGTGAAGGGCTCGTCGATCGAGATCACCAGCAGGTCGCGGAGCTCCTCGGGCAGATCGGGCAACCCGGTGCCCTTGCCGATCAGGTGCACCACGTCGGCGCGGAACCCGTCGACGCCACGGTCGAGCCAGTGCCGCAGCACATCGTGCATGGCCGCCTCGACCTGGGGGTTCGACCAGTTGAGGTCGGGTTGCTCGGCGAGGAACGAGTGCAGGTAGTACTGCCCGGTCGCCTCGTCGAAGGTCCAGGCGGGTACCCCCTTGAAGGCAGCGATCCAGTTGTTGGGCGGACCACCGTCGGACGCCGGATCTCGCCACACGTACCAGTCCCGCTTGGGGTTGTCCCTCGACGCCCGCGACTCGATGAACCACGGGTGCTGGTCCGAGGTGTGGTTCGGAACCCAGTCGAGCAGCAGCCGCATGCCCCGGCGGTGGAGTCCGTCGATCAGCGCGTCGAGATCGGCGTCGGTGCCGAACAACGGATCGACCCGGGTGTAGTCGGCCACGTCGTAGCCGAAGTCGGCCATGGGCGACACGAAGATGGGGGAGAGCCACAGGGCGTCGACGCCGAGGTCGGTCATGTAGTCGAGTCGCTCGACGATGCCCGCCAGGTCGCCGACGCCGTCACCGTTCGCGTCCGCGAACGACCGCGGGTAGATCTGGTAGACGACTGCGTCGCGCCACCATGGCCTGGTGTCGGTCGGATCGTTCACATCGACACTCTGTCACCCCTGCTGCCCTCGGCGGTCCCGGTTCATGGGTCCGGTCTGTCGCTGTCGTCGTCGGGGTCGTCGCCGCTGCGGGTGGTCCTTCGTCTGCCTCGGCGTTGTCGGGCTTTGTCTCTGCGGCGGCGGCCGGGGTGATGTGCTGGGCAGCGGGGTTCGCCGTTGGTCTGGAT
>JBKGZW010000206.1:0-4590 GCA_046543225.1 Acidimicrobiales bacterium | reverse complement strand
CCGGTGGTGGCTATAGCGTCTACGTGGGCCAGTACAAGGTGCGACTCGACACCACACCGTGGTGGTTCGCCGGGGAGAACAAGGCACCGATCGTCCCGTCGATCTACTTCCTGCGCGGGCGCACCGAGACGATGCATCCCGACATCCCCTACCCCGAGCACGGCTTCAAGGCGCTGGTCTGCACCTTCGCCAACATGTTCGTCCAGTCCCCCGACCTCAACCGTCTCTATCAGACGCTCGAGGAGCTCGAGCTGATCGTGGTCGTCGACCCGATCATGACCGAGACCGCCGAGTACGCCGACATCGTCCTGCCGGCGACCACCTGGTACGAGAAGACCGATCTCACCGCGACGCCGGTCCACCCGTTCGTCCAGCTCCAGCAGCCAGCCATCCCGCCCGTCGGCCACGCACGCGACGAGCTGTGGATCTGGCAGGAGATCGTCCGTCGGATCGACCCTGAGCTCGCGGAGCGCTACCTGCTGCCCTACTCGGCCGAGGACGCGATCGAGATGATGCTGGCCGCCGGGGACCACCCCGACGGCCCCACCCACGGGATGACGCTCGAGAGGTTGCGCGAGGGCCCGATGCGGCTCAACGTCTCCGATCCGGACATCCCCTTCCGCCCCCAGATCGAGGACCTCGAACCGTTCCCGCCACCCAGCCTGCCCTCACCCCTGGAGGCGACCCAGCGCTTCGTGCCCACCGGTCGTATCGAGTTCTACAAGGAGGAGGACCGCTTCCTCGAAGCCGGCGAGCAGGTCCCCACCCACCTCGATCCGCATGACGACGGCGTCCATGATCCCCAGCGCTACCCACTGGCGCTGCTGTCACCGCACTCCAAGTGGCGCATCCACTCGACCTACGCGAACAACCCCTGGCTCCAGGAGATCCACGGCACACAGCCCCGGGTGATGCTCCATCCCAGCGACGCCCGATTTCGTGGCATCCGTGACGGTGACGAGATCGAGGTGTTCAACGGACGCGGGCAGCTAGGGGCCTGGGCGCAGGTCACCGAGGCGGCACGACCCGGAGCCGCGACGCTCCACGAGGGCTGGTGGCCGAGGTTCTTCCGCTCCGGCAAGGGCGTCAACGAGCTGACGACCTCCGAGGTCAACCCCATCCACGAGATCCACCACGTCGCCAACACCTGGGCTCCCTCCACGCCGTGGAAGGACTGTCGCTGTGAGATCCGCCGTGCCTGACCGCCCCGACGTCCTCGGAGCTCTGCTGGCCAGCGATGGCACCGGCAGTGCAGAACCCTCGCAGGCTCGCAGCTCCGCGATCGAGGAGCTCCCCAGCGCCAGCCGCGCATGGGGTGAGATCGATTCCCGATCGCAGGCTCCGCGCTGGGGCATGCTCGTCGACACCGAACGCTGCATCGGCTGCTGGTCATGTGCGGTGGTGTGCAAGTCGGAGAACGACGTCCCGCTGGGGATGTGGTGGAACCGCATCCTCACCGACGGCGAGGATCTCGACACCCCCGAGCTCGACGCTCACGGCGAGCCGGCGATGGAGTGGCTGCCCCTGGCCTGCCAGCACTGCGACGACGCACCGTGCGAGAAGGTCTGCCCCACCGCCGCCACCTACACCAACGACGAGGGCATCGTCCTGGTCGATGCGGACAAGTGCATCGGCTGTCGCTACTGCATGGCGGCGTGTCCCTACGGGGTGCGCGTGTTCAACTGGGGCGAGCCGACCCGGGCCCCCGGCGTCGAGGAGGGCATGGTCGCCCCCCGTCCCGCCGGGACCGTGGAGAAGTGCTCGCTGTGCGTGCACCGGATCGAGGAGGGGCAGGAGCCCTCCTGCGTGGTCTCCTGCCCGGCGCAGGCACGGATCTTCGGTGACCTCAACGACGCGGACAGCCGCATCAACCAGGTCCTGCGCGACCGCGGCGGCGAGCAGCTGCTCAAGGAGAAGGGCACCGAGCCCAAGGTCCGCTACCTGCCACAACGTCGCCGGAGGTCGCTGTGACCACCACCGCCGAGCCCGGCACCGGCCCGAGGACCAGCCACCCGTGGGCGTTGCCGACCTGGTACGCCCTCCTGGCGGCGGGGCTCCTGCTCGGTTTGTTCGCCTTCGGCTACCAGTGGGCCAACGGTCTGACGGTCACGGGGCTGACCAACACGGTCAGCTGGGGCCTGTACATCGTGCTGTTCATGTTCCTGGTCGGGATCTCGGCCGGCGGACTGATCGTGGTGGCCGGCGGTGAGCTGATCGGCAGTCACCGTCTCGACGCCCTCAACCGGCTGGCGGTCATCGTCTCCGGCACCGCGATCGCCGCAGCCGCCGCATCGATCATCCCCGATCTCGGCCGTCCCGAGCTGGCGTGGCAGATGCTCGTCTCGCCCCAGCCGATGTCGCCACTGGTGTGGGACATGGTCGTTATCACGGTCTATCTGGCCATCGCCGTCGCCGACCTGTGGATCCTCACCCGCCCGCATCCAGCCCGGAAGGCGCTGCGGATGATGGCCGTGGTCTCGCTGCCGGTCGCGGTCCTGGTCCACTCCATCACGGCCTGGATCTTCGGCTTCCTGGTGGCCCGACCGTTCTGGAACACCGCCATCCTCGCACCGCTGTTCATCTCCTCGGCGCTGGTGTCGGGAACGGCGCTGGTGCTGGTGGTCGCCTGGATAGTGCGTCGGGTCTCCTCCTGGGAGCCACCTCCGCACGTCTTCGGCGACCTCGCCAAGCTCCTGGCATGGTTCGTCGCGGTCGACTTCTTCCTGCTGGGTGCCGAGCTGATCACCGCCTACACCTCGCAGACCGCCTACCACCTCACCCCGCTGCAGATGCTGTTCACCGGCAGGCTCGCGCCGCTGTTCTGGTCGCAGCTCGGTCTCGGCGTGCTGGTCCCGTTCGTGGTCTATGCGACACCACGCCTGCGTGCCCGCATCCCGCTGCTGGTCGGCGCGGCGGTGCTCTCGATCCTCGGCGTGTTCGCCAAGCGCGTCGACATCCTCATGCCGGCGATGTACGACCCACAGGTCAACCTGGAGCCCGGCATCCCTGCAGGCCGTGCCGGCCAGGGGTTCATGACCGACATGCTCTACGTCCCGACCTGGGTGGAGTACGGGGTGGTCATCGGCATCCTGGCGTTCGCGGGCCTGCTGATCACCGTGGGCGTGCGACGCTACGTACTGCCCCATGACGACGCTGGCGCCACGCCGTAGGGCGGGGCGCCGCGGCAGCGATCGTCCACCGTCGCGACACCCCGCCCGGGAGCAGGTGGTCCGCTGGCTACGGCCGCAGGGTCAACGGGGTCACCCGCTCGCCCTGGACCGAGCCGTCCTGCGCCGACTCCTCCCAGACCGTGAGGGTGCCCTGCTGTTCCTCGTCGACGTCATAGTCGATCGTGAAGTCGAACGGGGAGGTCTCGACGCCGCTCTCGGCCATGGCGGTGCCCTCGTCGAGCACGGTGCCGTCGGCGGTCTCGAGCCGGTAGAGGAAGGTCGCCTCGAAGACGGTCGCCATGCCGGTCACCTCCATGCCGCTCTCCACCTCGGCGCCAGCCGCGGGCTCGTCCACGAAGACGGCCGGCAGCAGATCGAGGTAGTCGTCACGGGAGACCGGCTCGTCGAGCATGATGCCTTCGCCGGAGAACGCGGTCACCGGCTCGCCATCGAGCTCGAAGCTGACCTCGTCGACGGTCGGGAACTGCGTCACGGTGTAGACCACCTGGGCGAGCCTCGAGAACATCGAGAACGAGCCACCGCCCGACTCGAATTCACGCGAGAGGTCGACGGTGGCCAGCCCGTCGTCGATCGTGACCCCGAGCACCAGGGTGTCCTCGGGGACCGAGGTGGAGAGATCATCGAGCAGCTGCTGATCGTCCTCAGCGGGTCCGTCGACGAGCTCACGCAGGGTCGCCAGCGCGATCCCCGGGGTGGAGGGGATCTCGCGTTCCACCGAGGTCAGGAACGGACCGGCCCGCGCCGGCGTGTCACCACCAGGGGCGAGGTAGTACAGGCGGACCGTGGTGGTGTCCTCCTCGTCCGACTCGTCGGCGTCGTCCTCGGCCTCCTCATCGGAGGTGTCGTCGGTGTCATCGGCGCCGTCGTCCTGCTGCCCGTCGTCGTCGGCGTCATCGGTCGACGTCTCGTCGCCGGCGGTGTCCTCCGACGCCTCGTCGCCGACCTCGATCGGCCCGTCGTCAACGACCTCGCTTCCGCACCCCACCAGCAGCAGCGCGAGCGAGAGCCCCACCATGACCGGTGCGTAGATGCGCTTCATGATCCTCCTCCTGACGTCGGCTCGGTGGAGCCGACCGGTTCGCGGGTTGCGCCACCTTTCGGGGCGGCGAGGTTCATGGTCCCCTGCGACCTTCATCACCTGGTCCGCACCATGTCACAGCTCGGTAACGACGCCGACCGGCACCCGCACCTCGACGGCGAGCCCGCCTCCGTCCCGGTTCGACGCGGTCAGGCTGGCCCCGAGCACGCGGGCATGCTCGCGCACGATCGCGAGCCCGAGGCCGCTTCCCGCGCCACCACGAGCGACGTCACCCTTGGAGAACCGGTCGAAGATCCGCTCGAGCTCGTCGGGTGGGACCCCCGGCCCCCGGTCGGCCACCTCGATCACCAGGGTGTGATC
>JBKGZW010000030.1:0-21262 GCA_046543225.1 Acidimicrobiales bacterium | reverse complement strand
GCGCTGGGCGGCTGCACGTAGGCGTTGACGGCCATGGTTGCCATCAGGCCCTCGAGGTCGTCGATCTCCGCGGCCTTGGCCTCCTCGGCCGCGGCCGACCGCTCGGCGGCGATGGTGGCCTCGGCCAGCACGGCCTGGGTGTGGTCGACCTCGGCGGTCTGCACGCCGATCCACAGATCGAGCGTCTCGAGCGCGTCCGCCAGCTCGGAGTCACTCGCCGCCAGTTCGTCGAGCTCCTCGGCCAACGCCAGCTGGCGTTGCACGATCTCGGTGCGCTCGTCGTCGCGCCAGTCCGCGCCCGCACCCGCGGGCCACAGCAGACCGGCGACCAGCACCGCACCTACGGCCACGCGCCAACGGATGAGGCTCATCGACACCGATCCTGCACTCGGACTCGCTTCCCGGCGTCGGCCGTCGCCGCGCACCTCTCACCATCGGCAGACTGACAAGCCCGCTTGAGGAAACCCGCAAGCGCGCTCGACGATCAGGCGCTCACACGTCACCGTCGAGGTAGAGGCCCAACAGGTCGCGGATCGACACGATGCCGACCGGACCGCCGGCGTCGATGACGGGCAGATGGCGGATGCCGCCGTCGAGCATCACCCTGGCTACCGTCTCGAGGGAATCGGCAGACCCGACCGACACCACGTCATAGGTCATGACGTCGGCCGCCCGCTCGGCGTCGGGGTCCACTCCCTCGGCCAGCGCGGTCACGATGTCGCGCTCGGAGACGATGCCGGCCAGACCTTCGGCTCCCCGTACCACGACCGCGCCGACCTCCTCGCGAGCCAGGGTCTCGGCGACCTGGCGGATGGTCGTGTCGTGTCGCACGCTGACGGTGCTGCGGTGCATGACGCTGGCGACAGGGGCGGAGGTGGCACGCATTTCGGGGCTCCAGTTCGGTGGCCGGCACGGTTCGGCCGCTGGCTACAGCGTGGCGCTCCGGCGAAGACCCCATACAGGGCCAAAGGTCACAGGTAACAGGGCCAGATGTTCAGTCGGTCGGGCTGGCGCGCCGGGCGGACCAGGCGGCGATCGCCTCGCCCATCGGGGTCGAGGGCGGTCCCTGCACGAACGGCCACAGCTCCTCGGTGATCCGCCGCCAGTTCGCGGTCGCACCGATCTGGCCGAAGATGGCATAGAGCCCGAGGTTGATGCGCTGGACGACCACGAAGCTCGGCGGGACGTTCACCGCCCGCATGACCGGACCGTGTGGGCCGCCCAGGTCGAGCATCTGGCGGATCGTCGCCGCGGCGAACTCGTTGCTGATCGTGTACTCGCCGTCGATGCGGACGAACTCGTAGAAGTGCGAGAAGTAGTCGAACACCTGCTCGTCGCTCACCGGAGCGCCCGGCCTGAGCACACCGAGGCGCTCGACCTCGGCACGGAACCGGGCGGGATCCGGGTCGAGCACCACCGCTCGGATCAGGCGACCGAAGCCCTCGACCTCGTCGGGCGTGAAGTGCTTGACCAGACCGAAGTCGAGGAAGCTGACCCGGCCCCCCGGCCCGAACAGGTAGTTGCCCGGATGCGGGTCGCCGTTGAACATGCCGAGGCCGTACAGGCTTCCGAAGGCGAACCGGTAGATGGTCTCTGCCGCCAGGTTGCGCTCCTCGGGCGACCAGGTGAGCATCTCGGCGAAGGTCGCGCCCTCGACCAGCTCGGTGGTGAGGACCCGCGCGGTGCTCAGCTCGGGCACCACCTCGGGGACGTGGATGGTGGGATGCCCCCGGTAGTGGTCGGCGAAGGCGGTCTGGTTGCGGGCCTCGAGGCGGTAGTCGAGCTCTTCGAGCAGACGGTCGCGGAGCTCGACGACGATCGGTCCCGGGTCGAGTCCGGGGAACAGCTGGGCCAGGCCGGCGAAGATGGTGTCGGCGCTGCCGAGGTCGGCACCGATCGCTTCGTCGACACCCGGATACTGGACCTTGACCGCCACCGCCCGCCCGTCGTGGGTGATCGCCCGGTGCACCTGCCCGATCGATGCTGCGGCGATCGGCACCGGGTCCCAGGTGTCGAACAACGCCGTGGGCGGCTGGCCCAGTTCCGAAGCGATGGTGGCGTCGACCAGCTCGATGCTCATGGGCGGTGCGTCGGCCTGCAGCTGGGCGAGGGCGTCGCGGATGTGGTCGGGCATCCCTTGGTCGAGGTACGAGGCGAGTTGGCCGACCTTCATCAGCGCCCCCTTCAGATGTCCGAGCGTGTCGACCACCTGCTCGACGGTCCGAAGCTCGAAGCTGCGATCGAGCTCCTCGCGTCGCCCCGCCGAGGCGAAGACGCGCCGGGCCCGATGCGCGGCATAGGTCGCAGCGGTGCCACCACCCATGCGGGCCAACGCCGCGTTGCGCGCCGAGCTGGTGGTGCGGGCCAGGCGTCCACGTTGAACCGCCACTCGGGACCGGCCGAACCGACGGGCAGCGAGTGCGGCAACACCGACCGCCAGGGTGCCGCTGGCCACGGCGACCGCGCGGCCCGAAGCGGGGAAGCGTCTCGGGTCGAAGGGGGGCGGCGCCATGGCCGATGGTCTAGTCGCCCGACGCCGCCGCACGCACAGCGCGGCGGGTCGTCGAGAAGGGCGCGTAGCCAGCCATGGCCCGCTCCTCCTCGCTCTCGCCTCCCCAGAAGCCGCTCTCACGGTTGAGCCTGGCGTCGGCTCGACAGGCGAGCATGACCGGGCACCGCAGACACATGGCCCGAGCCGACGCCTCGCGAAGCGAGCGGGCCTCCGGGCGTTCGCCCAGCGGCGCGAAGAACAGCTCGGTGTGTCCGACGCACCGGGCATGGTCCACCCACCCGCGGTCGGTCAGGATCGGTTTCCTCGGTGGTCGGGGCATGGCGGCTCCCTCCGAAGCCCTCGGGCGGCCGATGTGGCCACGTGGGTCCTTACCCCACTTCCGTGCCGACCATCGCTCCCGGATGCAGCGGCGACGCCTTCTTCGATCGCCGGCTGCCCGGGGTGACACAATCCCGGGTGTGCAGATCCACAAGCTGACGACCACCAACGCGTTCATCATCACCGACCTCGACGGGGCCTCGCAGGCGGCAGGGATCGTTCGCGTTGCTCCCAAGGTGCTGCAAGGCAGCGCGCAGGCCTTCGCCCGGACCGCCACCTACACCTTCGCCGTGCGTGAGCTGCAGGTCAGTGGAGCATCAGCGGGCATCAGCGCCGATGCCGACACCCGCGACGAGGCGGTCGCTGCCTTCGTCGCCGAGGTCAAGGCACAGGTCGACGCCGGCGAGCTCGCCCTCGACCCGGGTACCGGTGTCACCGCAGGCGACCTGGCAGATCTGGCCGCGAGCGACCCACGCAACCCGGTCAGGAACGAAGAGGTCGACGGCTTGGCGCTGCAGCACCATCTCGACGCCATCGGACCCGTCATCGCCGCCGAGGCAGCCTTGGGCAGCCTCGACGGACGCACCGCGGCGGTCGAAGCCAGCCCGGTCGCAGGACGCCTCGTGGCAGAGCTGGTCGCCCGCGGTGCGACCGTCGTGGCCTTCGGCAACGCCAAGGGCGCCGCCGTCGACCCCAACGGCCTCGACGCCGACACCCTGGTCGAGGCCGGAGCGTCGGCGCTCGACTCGCTCGCCGGTGAGCCAGAGGATGCGTCGGCCCTCTTCGGCGCCGAGACGTCGGTTCTGTTCTGCGGGTCACGACAGGGCGTGATCGACGGTGAGACCGCCGAGGCCACCGGAGCGGGTCTGGTGGTGCCCACCGGTTGCCAACCGATCTCGGCCAAGGGACTCGCGGTCCTGCGCCGCCGAGAGATCGTGGCCCTCGCCGACTTCGTCTCCACCTCCGGTCCGACCTACGCGGGATGGCCGGCGGGCGAGGCGACCATCGACGCGGTGCTCGCCGATGCCACCAGCGGCATCACCGAGGCTGTCCGCGGATCGATCGACCACGACGAGGGGCCACTCCTCGGAGCCTGCTATCGGGCCGAGGCGTTCCTCGCCACCTGGCAGGAGTCGCTGCCCTTCGGACGCCCGCTCGCCTGACGTCGCGTCGACGCCACGACGTTGATCCAAATGCACTATGGACGACCGAGGCCGACCAGGGCACACTCGGTGATCGAGGGGGAGGCCCTGATCCGTCGGTGAGAACTGGTCGCTGCGCCGGCGGGGAGCCACAGCGAACCCGGCCCCTGTCCTGTCGATGACCACGTCACCGACACCGCAGACAGGAGAGGCACGTGTGGTCCCCACACCCTCAGATCCAACCAGCTCCGCTCCGAGAAGACGGCGACCCCGCTGATCGGGGTGCCCTCGAGCGGGATCTGCGTCTCGCCATCGGGCGCGGCGAGATGGTCGTGCACTACCAGCCCAAGGGAGACCTTCGCCTCGACCGGATCACCGGCGCCGAAGCCCTCATCCGCTGGAACCACCCCCGTTTGGGCACGCTCCAGCCCGACAGCTTCATCCCGATGGCCGAGGAGTGCGGGCTCATCGGGGAACTGGGCGAGTGGGTCCTCGACCAAGCCTGCCGCCAGGCGGTCGAGTGGCAGGATCGATGCTCGAGCTTCGTGATGGCGGTGAACCTCTCACCACGGCAGTTCCAGCTGCAGCGGGTCGACGAGATGGTGGCCCGGGTGCTCGGCCGGACCGGTCTCGCCCCCCACCGCCTGGAGCTCGAGGTCACCGAGACCCTCGCGCTCGAACCGATCGAGCACGTGACCGTCTGCTTGTCGAACCTGCGGGCGATGGGTGTTCGCTGCTCCCTGGACGACTTCGGGACCGGGTACTGCGGGTTGGGCTACCTCGACCAGTACCCGATCAGCGGGATCAAGATCGACAGGCGCTTCCTGGACGCCGCCCGAACCCCCGGTGGCGAGGCCCCGATGGTCCGGGCGATCATCGCCATGGCCAAGGACCTGCAGCTCGATGTGATCGCCGAAGGAGTCGAAACCGCGTCCCAGCTGGAGTTCCTGCGGGAGAACGGCTGCGAGCAGATCCAGGGCTTCCTCCTCAGCGAACCGGTATCGACCTTGGACTTCGAGATCCTGCTCCTGCTCGACCAGCTGGGCGATCCGGGGCCACTCTCGGGAGCGACCCGCTCAGCGGACCGACGCCACTCCCGATCCGGCTGACCCACCCGGGCTCGCCCGAGGCAGGCGGTCAGTCGCGCCGGCGGGTGAGCCACCACACCAACGCCGCAAGCAACGATCCGGCGACCAGGAGCGGGGAGAGCTGCACCAACCGCGACGGGGCTCCGCTGTAGGTTCCCGCTGCCACTGTGGGTGTGGCAGCCGGCGTCGAGCCGTTGCTGGCTGCCGGCTGGGTGTGCACAGGATCGGGACCGAGGAGGGCCTCGACCGGAGCCGTGTTGGCATCGGCGGGGGTCGGGGGTCGGGGACGGGAACGGCGGGGGTCGTAGGCAGAGGACATGGTGGGACATCACTCCGGTGCGGGGGCGGCGGGAACGGGCTCGGACGCCAGCAGGCACCGGAGCAGTGCGGAGAACTCGTCGGCTGCCTCGGGTGCGCCCGGTCGGTTGCCGAGGGCGTGCACCGGGAGCGACTGGGCCCCCGCCTCGGTGATCGCCGCCCGCTGGCGGATGGGCGGAAGGGTGAGGTCGCCGTGCTCCTGTTGGAGTTGGCCGTACCAGTAGTTGGCGTCTCGGGTGCGGGCCAGGTTGTTCACCACGATGCCCGCCACGGTGAGCCCGTCGGGGCGACGGCGCGACACGCGCTCGATCGTGGTGAGCACCTGCTCGACACCGTCGGAGGCCCACGCGGAGGGCGCGGTGACGACCAGCGCCCGGTCGGCCCCGAACAGCCCGTTGACGGTGAGCAGGCCGAGCGAAGGAGGGCAGTCGATGAGCACGAGGTCGTGGTCGCAGCCCGCCAGGGCGACCCGCAGGCGATCCTGGGCACCGATGGGGTCGGTGGCCAGCTGCGGCTCGCGCTGGGCCAGCGCCGGGGAGCTGGGCACGACATCGGGGGGCGTCCCGACCACCGCTGGCCACGCCGATGGCACGGCGACATCGGCATAGGCACCCGGACGTTCCTCGCTCAAGAGGTGGTCGACGGTGCGCTGGGGTTCCCACACCGCCAGGCCGGTGGTGGCGTTGGCCTGCGGATCGAGGTCGACGACCAGGACGCGGCGGCCCGCCAGGGACGCCGCCGCGGCCAAGCCGAGCGCGACGGTGGTCTTTCCGACCCCGCCCTTCTGGTTCACGACCGTGATGCTCACCATCGCTGTGAACCGTACCAAGCCCACCGCGCCGGGGGACGATCCGGCCCGCGGACCGCAGGGACCGGTCAGAGCAGCTCGGCGAAGGCGTCGGGCGTCAACGGCGGGGAGAAGAGATACCCCTGGGCGGCATCGCACCCCAGCGAGCGAAGCAGGTCGCGCTGAGACTCGGTCTCGACGCCCACCGCCACCGTCGAGACCCCGAGGCGGCGGGCCATCGTCACCGTCGACTCGACGATCGCCTCGACCTTGCCGTCCCGATCGACGGCCCCGACCAGCTCACGATCGATCTTGATGAACTCGATCGGGAAGCGGCGCAGTCCACCCAACGACGACCCGTCGGCACCGAAATCGTCGAGTCCGAAGGCGATCCCCAAGGTGACCAGGTCCTGGACGACGAGGTCGACGGTCGGGCTCGCAGCCAGCAAGACGCTCTCGGTGAGCTCGAGACTGAGCCGGTCGGGAGCGACACGGGCCGCACCGAGTGCATGGCCGATGGCGTTGGAGAAGTCTCGGTCGCTGAGCTGGACCGGCGAGACGTTCACCATGACCCGGAACGGCCGCCGGCGACCGAGCCGGGGTTCCCACACCGCGATCTGACTCGCGGTCTCCTCCAGGAGATAGCGCCCCAGGCGGGCGATCAGGCCGCTGTCCTCGGCCGCGTCGACGAGGTGCGCGGGGCTGAGCGGCTGCTGCGCGGCGCTCCCGGCGACGCGCATGAGGGCCTCGGCAGCAACCACCACGCCGGTGTCGAGGGAGAGCACGGGCTGGTAGTGCATCTCGAGGGTGCCGGCCGCGAGCGCGTGCCGGAGCTGATGAGCGGTGCTGAGCCGACGTGCCACTCCGGCCTCGAGTGCTCGCCCGAAGACCTGGGCCCGATCGCGGCCCTTGTCCTTGCCCGCGAACAGGGCGGTGTCGGCGTCTCGCAGCAGATGGTCGGGAACCGTTCCGGCGCCCCCGACCGCGAGCCCCACGGTGGCGGTCAGCGCCACCGATTCCCCCTCGATCTCGACCGGCTCGGCGATGGTCTGACGCACCCGCTCGGCCAGCGCCTTGGCCCGGGAAGGATCGTCGATGTGTTCGACGACGACGACGAACTCGTCACCGCCCAGTGCAGCCGAGTAGGAGCGACCGGCGGCGACTCGCACCCGCTCGGCCATCATCGCCAGGAGCTCGTCGCCGGCGACGGCACCCAGCAGGTCGTTGTGGAGCTTGAAGCGATCGAGATCGACCACCAGTACCGCCACCAGGTGGTCACCGGCCCGCTCCAACGCCTCGGCGAGGTGGACGACGAGCGCGCCGCGGTCGACGACCCCACGCTGGTGACCGGTGCCGACACCACTCGACCCATCGGCGCCCAGCTCCGCCACCTCGACCGGACGGACCACCGGGCCCATGACCTCGTGGGTGATCTCGAAGGCACGTCGCTCCCAACCGCTGCCACTCGGCGCCCGCGCCAGCAGCGGCAGCACCGCCCGGAACCCCGGCCGCCGTGCGGCCAGGTCCACCAGCTGGCCCAGCACCAAGGCCTCGTCGGGATGGACCAGACGGCCGGGATCGTCGTCTCGCCCGGTCGGACCCGCCACACCGGTGTCGGTGGCGGGCTCACCGGGATCGCCATCCTCGTCGAAGCGGTGGCTCCGTGCGGGCGCGGAGACCGACGCAGCGGTGGCCCGGTCGACGAGGTGGAGGCGTCGCTCCCACTGATCCATGGATGATCCGCCCTTCGGAGAGACTCACGTGGCAAGTCGTGTACATGAGCCCATCGGCCCATCAGCGCCGGTTCTGAAGGGTTTCGGGGAGGCGTCCCCGAGCCACCTCGCGACGCCAGATACCGTCTGCGCGGTGGATCGCTGCGACCAGTGCGGCTTCGTGTACCGCGACCTGCCACGCGCCGACATCGCGGAGGCGCTGCGCGAGGTGGCCCACCAGTACCGCTCCCGCCTCGCCGGGCACGGCGATGTGCTGCGCCGCCGCCCCGCGCCCGCGGTGTGGTCACCGCTCGAGTACGCAGCCCACGTCCGCGACGTGCTCCGGGTGCAGCGTGAGCGTGCGGCGCTCGCCCTGCGCGTGCGTGAGCCTACGGTCGAGTCCATGCGGCCCGACGAGCGGGCGGTCGAGGCCGCCTACGCCCAGCTCGACCCGGGCCGCGTGGTCGACCAGATCGACCAGGCCGTCGAGGCACTCGCCGCGCTCTTCGACGGCCTCGGCTACGACGAGTGGGATCGCACCGCGATCTACAACTGGCCCCAGCCCGCTCGCCGCGACCTCACCTGGATCGGCCGTCACACCGTGCACGAGCTGATCCACCACCTGTTCGACATCGCCCGCGGCGTCGAACCGACCCCGGTCTCGGCCTCGGGCTAGGCCACGCCGACTCCACCCGGCCGCCCCGACCGGGCCCCGCTCATCCCCGGGACCGGCGGCTCCGCTTGGGCTTGCCCCCATGGCGGGGTAGCTCGATGACCCGGGCGTCGGGACGAGCCTCACGCATGGTGCCGATGCTGGCCGGCTGACAGGAGAACAGCAGCACCTGATGCGATTCGGCCAACTCGGCGACCACACCGGCCATGGCCTCGGTCCGTTCGGGGTCGAAGTTGACCAGCACGTCGTCCATGACGAACGGAAGCGGGGTGTGCGAGGCGAACTCGGCCGCCAGACCGAAGCGCACGCAGAGGTAGAGCTGTTCGGCGGTGCCACGACTGAGGTCGACCGTGGAGAGCTGCCGACCAGCGTGGTCGACGACCCGGACCTCGCCGTCGGCGATCACCAGGTGGGGGTAGTGGCCGGCGGTGACACGCTCGAACATGGTCTCGGCACGGCTGAGCACCGCCGGCTGACGCTCACGCTCGTAGCGGGCGAGCGTGTCAGCGATGAGGGTTCGGGCCGCGGTGAGGGTCTGCCACTCGGTGACACGGTCGGCGAGGCGGGCCTGGACCGATTCGAGACGCAGCGCGGCATCGGCCACGTCGGCGGACCGAGCCAGTTCGTCGAGGGCTCGGTCGGCATCGTGGTGGCGACGGATGGCCGCCTCGTGCTCGGCCTCGAGCTCGGGCAGCCGAGCGGCGGCGTCGTTCAGCGCTGCGTCCCACCCGCCACGGTCACCCGACTCGAGCTCGGCCAACAACGGTTGGGCTGCCTCGCCACGGCCCAGCGCAGCGTGGATCCGTTCCATCGCCCCCTGTCGCTCCGCCTCGAGCTCGACCCGTCGACGACGGCGTTCGAGCGCCTCACGGAACTGGGCGTCGTCGTCGGCGCCGACGATCCGGAGCAGGCCGGCATGCTCGGCGGCCGCCGAGTCGAGACGCTCCTTGGCCAGCTCGGCTCGCTGGTTCGCCTCCTCCCACGCCGAGATCCGCTCCTCGAGCGAACGTCGGGACGCGTCGTCGGCCTCGATGCGCTCGGCGAGGGTGCGGATGCGGCTGATCAGATCGACGTTGTCGTCGGGGAGGTCGTCGTGCACCCGGTCGAGCACGGCTCGGGCCCGGCTGCGCCAGGCATCAGCCTCGGCTGCGACCTCGTCGCGCTCGCGCTCGACGCCCTGCAGGCTTCGCAGGGTGGAGCGGGCACGCTCGATGGCGGTGAACAGATCGTTGATCGCTTCGATGCCGAGATCGGGCGGAACCTGGCGCTCCTTCTTCCAGGCCTCCCACTCCTCCTGCTCGCGTGCCACCTTTCCGGAGAGCGACGCGATCTCGGTCTCGAGCTCGTCGAGGCGCTTGGTGGCGTCCTTGATGTCGCTGGTCAGCTCGGTGGCACGCGTACGGCGCTGCAGGGCGTCGCGGAGCTCCTGGTTGGACCTCTCGATGCGGGCCGCGCACTCCTCGACCTCGATCGCGGTCGGCTCGGCGGTCAACCCCAGCTGCAGCGCGGTGGCCCGCACACTGGTGCGAAGCACCTCGACCTTGTCCTGGGCCTCGGCAGCGGCCTGCTCGGCCTCGACGATCTGGCGAGTGACCGCGGCCTCCGACGAGTGCCTGGTGAGCGATCTGCCGCCGACGAAGACGATCGCCGCGATGACCATCATGGCGACACCGCCGGCTCCCAGCACCCCCGCCACCGACGTCGACCCACCGATGAGCGCCACGACACCCAACGCGGCGACCACCGCGCCGAGCACGCCGATGACCACCGCACCGGCCCGGCTGCTCTTGCCCGCGTTCGCCGAGGCCGGCGCGACCGCCTTGAGCCCGGCAAGGGTCCGGTTGGCGCCTTCGAGCCGGGCGCTCTGGGTCCCGAGATCGACCAGGTGCGCACGAAGCTGACGCAGGGCACGAGATTCGCGGGCAGCGTCCTCGGCCGAGGGCAACCGCGGCGTGGCCTCGTTCTGTTGCTCGATCGCGGCGAGCTTGGCCTGGGTCTCGGCGCGGGACCGGGCCAGGGCCACCCGCTCGGACTGGAGCCGCTCGAGACGGTGCTCCATGTCCTCGAGGCGATGACCACGACGGCGAACCTCCTCGGCGGCAGGGATCGAAGCGTCGAACTGGGCCAGCTGGTGGCGATCCCAGTCCGGTCCCAGGGTGGCGAGCTGCTCGTCGAGCAGCTCGCGCTGCGAGTCGATGGCGTGGGCGAGCTCCGCGAGTCGGGTCCGGCGCCCCTCCTCCAGTGCGATCTCACCCAGGAGGGTCCGCACCTCGGGAGCGACCGAGGAGAGCTGGTCGTCGGTCCGGATGGCGTCGCGCTTCTTCTGGGCGGCTCCGGCGGCCACCGTGGCTTCATCGAGTGCCCGTTGCGCGGCGGCCAGCTCGGTGGTGACACGCTCGAACCTGGCCTCGGTGGTGCCGTCGAGGCCGTCGGGAACCTTCAGCGTGTCCAGCTCGGCATCGATGTCGGCGATGCGACTGCGCACCGGCCAGACCTCGAGCAGGGAGCGGAGACGCTGCTGCTCCTGGCGGCAGCCTTCGACCGCCTCGCGTTTGGCCTCGGCCTCCTCGGCCAAGCGGTCGACGTCGCCACGACGGCGAGCGAGGTCGGCCGCGGCTGCCTGTGCCTGGCTCAGCTCACGGGACACGTTTCGGGCCTGCTCGGTCAGTTCGCGGATCTCGCACTTGCCACGCGGGCGGGCCAGCGACTGACGGCGGGCGTCGAGGGAGCTCAGCGCGTCGCGGGCCGAACGACCGGCACCGACCACCCCCGCGGAGAAGATGCGCTCGCGCACCGCGTCGGAGTCGATGAACTCGAACGCGTCGAGCTCGGTGAGACCGAAGGCGAACACGTTCGCGAACAGGGTCGAATCGGCGCTGCCCAACAGGCGGGCGAGCTCGCCCGGTTCGGCGGTGGAACCGTCGGGGCGCCGGAGCGTGAAGGTCTTCGGGTCGACGTAGCGCTCGGCGGTCCAGGTGCCGCCGGACTCGTCGACCAGGAACACCGCCCCACCGTGGCGGCCGCCGTTGATCGGCTCGTGGCGGCGGGCCCGCATCCGCCCGTCGGGGAAGCCGAACAGCACCCCGCGCAGGAACGCCAGCAGCGTGCTCTTCCCGGCCTCGTTGGGGCCGGTGACCAGGGTGAGCCCTGGCGGGAGATCGTCGACGCTGGCATCGGAGAAGATCCCGAACCCATCGATCCGCCAGCCGGCGATCCGCACGTTCCGCCTCCCGCCTAGCTCTCGTCGCCCGCGACGAGATCGACTGCCAGTTCCTCGGCCGCCCGCCACCGTTCGGGGTCGTCGGCGTTCGGCAGCGCCTCCCCCAGCAGGTGGCCGATGTCGGATGGTAGTTCGTCGTCCCAGGTCCGGACCCGCTCGACCCGGGCGGCATCGTCGTCCAACAGCGCGGACGCCTCCTCGACCAGATCGGCGACGAAGTCGTTGCGCCCCAGCAGCTCGTCGAGATCCTGCACCGGTCGGGTCGACACGTCGATGCGATCCCACCAGAGGAACGGTGCCTCGCTGAGCGACTCCCCGCGGAGGGTGTCGAGCATCTCGGCCACCGCACCGGGGCGGTAGAGGTCGCCGTGGATCGGTCCGCGACCCACCAGCTCGACGCGCAGCAGCACCGAACGTCGGTCGGCCTCGGCCAGCCGTCGGTGCCCGAGGTCGACCAGGCGGTCGCGCAGCGTCGCCAGATCGGAGACACCATCGATGCTGTGCTCGATGCGATCGAACCGGATGCGGTCGAGGGCGACGAACTCGGGCTCGGCGATGGTCCCCGCGTCGTCGACCTCGACCATGTATGCCCCCTTCGGTCCCCGCTCGCTGGCCCGAGGGCTGCGCGCCTGCAGGTTGCCGGGATAGACGATCCACGGCTCGCGATGGAGGATCTCGCGGGTGTGGACGTGACCCAGCGCCCAGTAGTCGATGCCCGATGCCACCAGCTCGTCGATCGTGCAGGGGCTGTATGGATCGTGATCGGGGTTCCCTCCGACGTTGGCGTGCAGCACCGCGATGTGTGGCCCCGGTCCGTCGTCGGGTCGGATCCGTTCGGCCAGGTTCGCGGTGACGGCCCGGGTGCCGTAGCTGATCCCGTGCACGGTGGCCAACGGGGTGCCGTCGCGCTCGACCACGACCGACGCCGGCTCATCGGCCGGGAAGATGGTGACCAGCTCCGGCCACTCACGGATCGCCGACCAGCCCTCGTCCACAGGATCGTGGTTGCCCGACACGACGAAGGTGCGGATGCCGCGCTCGGAGAGCTCGCGCAGACCCCGGTGGAGCTCCAGCTGGGCCCGCACCCCGCGCTCGGCGCCGTCGTAGACATCGCCGGAGATGACGACGAAGGCGACGTCGCGTGCGATCGCGAGGCGCACCAGCTGATCGAACGCGGCGAGGCTGGCGTCACGGAGCGCAGCCGCCACCTCGGGCGCGGTGGCACTGAGCCCCGAGAAGGGGGTGTCGAGATGGAGATCGGCCGCGTGGAGGAACCGGTAGGACATGTGTCACCGCATCGTAGGCGCGGAGGTGGCGTCGATAGGCTGACAACCAGGAGAAAGGAGCGCAACCATGGACCGCTACGGACCACACACTGCGCTGATCGTCGTCGACATGCAGAACGACTTCGTTCATCCCGACGGCTCGCTCCACGTCTCCGGAAGCATGGAGGCGATCCCCCGGGTGAACGCCGAGATCGCCGCCGCCCGGGCCGCGGGTTCCCCGGTCGTCTACACCCAGGACTGGCACCCGCCCGACACCCCGCACTTCGTCGATCAGGGCGGCAACTGGCCGCCTCACTGCGTCCGCGACACCTGGGGTGCCCGGTTGCACGACGACCTCGACGTGCCCCCCGACCCGGTGGTGGTGAAGAAGGGCACCGGCATGGAGGACGGCTACTCGGGCTTCACGGTCTATGACCTCACCGCCGATGCCGATCAGCCCACCGAGCTCGACCGGATCCTCCGCGACCAGGGCATCGAGCGGACCGTCATCGTCGGCGTGGCCACCGATGTGTGCGTCAGGGCCACCGCACTCGATGCGGCCGAGCTCGGCTATGTCACCGAGGTCATCCCCGAGGCCACCGCCGCGGTCGACCAGGAGGAAGGCGACGGCGAGCGCGCGCTCGAGGAGATGGCCGACCACGGGATCGCCGTCGTCAGCGCCGCCAGCTGACCCGGCTGCCATGATGCACCCATGACCAGAACCGGAGAGCTCGTCTTCACCGATCTCTACGAGCTGACCATGGCCGCCGCGTACGAACACGCGGGCCAGACCGGGCGTGCCACCTTCGACCTGTTCGTGCGGTCGCTGCCCGAACCACGCAACTTCCTCGTGGCCGCCGGACTGTCCGATGCGCTCGACCACCTCGAGGCGTTGCACGTCACCGACACCGAGCTCGACCACCTCCGCACCCTCGGATGGGTCGACGACGACTTCCTCGACCTGCTCGCCGACCTGCGCTTCACCGGCGAGGTGTCCGCGGTACCCGAGGGCGAGGTCGTGTTCGGCAGCGAACCGATCCTGCGAGTCACCGCACCGCTGATCGAGGCGCAGGTGGTCGAGACCCGCCTGCTCAACCTGGTCGCGTCCCAGACCATGATCGCCAGCAAGGCGGCCCGCATCGCCATCGCCTGCGGCGACCGTCGCTTCGTCGAGTTCGGCTCGCGACGCACACATGGTGGCGACGCCGCGATGGCGGCGGCACGCTCGTCATGGATCAGCGGGGCGGCGGGCACATCGCTCGTGTCGGCCGGCGTCGCCTACGACCTACCCCTGTCGGGGACCATGGCCCACTCGTTCATCATGAGCTTCGACGACGAGGCCGACGCCTACCGGGCCTTCGCCCGGCGCTTCCCCGACGGAGCGGTGCTGCTGATCGACACCTACGACACCGAGGAAGGGGCGCGCCTGGCGGTGCAGGTGGCCCACGAGCTGGCCGACGAGGGAATCCGCATCGGCGGGGTGAGGCTCGACTCGGGCGACCTGGCCCGCTTGGCCAAGTCGGTGCGGACCATCCTCGACGACGGGGGGCTCGGGCACGTGTCGATCTTCGCCTCGGGCGACCTCGACGAGTACCGCATCACCGAGATCCTCGCCACCGGCGCCCCCATCGACGCCTTCGGTGTCGGCACCCAGCTCGGCACCAGCGCCGACGCGCCGTCACTCGGAGCGGTCTACAAGCTGGTGAACGACGAATCGGGACCCAAGATCAAGCTGTCCGAGGACAAGGTGACCCTCCCCGGGGTGAAGCAGGTGTGGCGCGTGTCCGACGACGTCTCCGACCGCTACGACGTCATCGCCGTCGAGGGCGAGGAGGTCGCCGTGCCCGACGGGTGCCACGCCCGTCCTCTGCTCGAACCGGTCATGACCGCCGGCCGCAGGACCCGCCCCGACCCCGGCCTCGACGCTGCCCAGCAGCGCTGCCGCGACTCGATCGCCGCCCTCCCCAGCCGCATGCGCAGCCTGCAACAGCGCGAGCGGCCCTTCGAGGTGCGGCGCTCGGACCGCCTGTCGGAGCTGGTCGAGACCCTCACCCGGGCACACGGCCACTGACCGCCAGCGGGATCAACGGTGCTGCCAGGACGGGGCGCGCTTCTCGACGAAGGCGGCCATCGCCTCCTGGGCGTCGTGGAGCTGGCTGGCCGATGCCATGACCTCGATGGCGTACTGGTAGGCATCGGGTTGGCTCATCGAGAGCTGGGTGTAGAGGGCGTGCTTGCCGAGCGCTCGCGATGCGGCGCTTCCCCTCGTGGCCCGGGCGAGCAACGCGGCGACGGCATCGTCGAGGTCGGCGTCGGCGACGACCCGGTTGACCAGCCCCCAATCCAGGGCGGTGGTGGCGTCGATCTCGTCGCCGGTGAGCGACAGCTCCAGGGCACGCTTGCGCACCACCGAGCGGCCGATGGCCACCATGGGCGTGGTGCAGAACCAGCCACCCTTGCCGCCCGGCGCCGCGAAGCGGGCCGACTCCGACGCAACGGCCAGATCGGCCGCGGCCACCAACTGAGCACCGGCGGCGGTGGCGATGCCGTGCACCCGAGCGATCACCACCTGGCCGATCGCCTGCATCGTGTCCATCACCTCGGTGCAGGTGCGCAGCAGGTGTCGCATCTCGCCCAGGTCGGCTCCGGCCATGGCGGCCATGTCGTGGCCGGCCGAGAACACCGGACCGTTGGCGGCCAGCACCACACCGGTGGCGTCACCCTCGCCCGCTGCCCGGAACGCCTCCAGCAGCTCGCCGAGGTGTTCGACCGAGAGGGCGTTGCGCCGCTCGGGCCGGTTCATCGTGATCGTGACGGTCGGACCGTCGCGATCCACCGTGATGTGCTCATATGCCATCGGACAGACCTCCCGTGCTGGCGATCGGTCGCTCGCCGGAGGGCGGCGCCGCTTGACACCCTAATTCGCGCCCCCTACACATCGATCATGAACCCGGTTCCGCCTCGCGGTGACACCTCGGGACGGACCCGCCGAACGAGCCTCGAACAGCCACGTTCGCGCCGGAGCCGGGCCGCACTCGTCGACGCCGCCGAGCGCCTCTGGTCCGAGCGGGGCTTCGACGCGGTCAAGGTGAGCGAGATCTGCCAGGAAGCGGGGGTCTCCAAAGGCCTCTTCTACTTCTACTTCGCCACCAAGGAGGAGCTGCTCGTCGACCACCTCCTCGCCGACGCCGACGCCGCCGCCGAGGCCGCCGACCGGGCCATCGCCGCCGACCAGCCGATCGATCAGGTGCTGCAGCAGACCCTGGCGGTGATGGAGCGCAACACGGGACGGCGGCCGCGCCACCTGCTCGCCCGCAGCATCGCCGAGTGGTTCGCCGCACTCGAGCGCCACGCCTCCCTCGCCATCGGGCATCGCTCTCTGCACCAGACCTTCGCCCGTGTCTTCGCCCACGGTCGGGCCCGGGGCGAGATCGGCGACGAGCACGACCCCGAGGAGCTCGGGGGACTCCTCGAGTGGACCCTGCTTCGAGCCGAGCTCGAGTGGGCCATCTCCACCAGCCGGCAACCGACGCTGCTGAAGCGCCTCTGGGGCTGGGCCGAGATCATCCTCCGAGGAACGAAGGTCACCTGATGTTCCTCGACGTCGACCGCGACGACGCCGGCGAGCTGGCGGCGCTGGCGAGCGCGATGGAGTCTCTGGTCCAGACGGGTCACGGGTGGGTCAACCTGATGCCGGAGGGGGTTGAACACGCCGAGCTGAGCTCGACGCAGTCGGTGCCCGGCATGATCTTCGGCCGGGTCAGCGGACGTGGCTCCCCGGTACCCAAGATCACCTGGACCGCGCCTCGCCGCCGGCGCCGCCGCATCGAGACGGCGCACCTCGGCATCGAGCATCCGGCCGGACCGAAGGCCCGCGACCTGCTGGCCGATGCGGGACACCCGATCCCCGCGCACTGGCCGGTCTTGCAGGACCATCCGATCCGCGGGCTCGTGGTGATCCCCACCAGTGCCGCCGAGCACACGCCGCGCACCGGCGCCGGGGGCGACCGATCCCCGGCGCTCCCCGACCACGGCGAGACCATCGTCTGGGCCATCGACGCGGCGACGATCCTCGCGGGGGGCGGGTTGGGCACCACGTGGCAGGCTCAGGTGTTCGGCTCCGACCGGAACGGCTAGGGTCGGGCCCGCTCGATCAGAACAACCCGATCGAGCGGCATGGACGCAGCGAAGTCCGGTGCAACTCCGGCGCTGTCCCGCAACTGTGAAGCCCCTCCGGGGGACGAGCCAGGCCGCCTGCCCCATGTCGACGAACACCGACCCTCGGAGGAAGGGTGGTTCGTCCGGCACCCACACTGCCGGCGGGCTCTCTTCATCCTCCCGAGACCTGGAGGATGCAATGCGACATCGACCCATGGCCCTGGCGCTCGCCCTCGTGGCTGCGCTGCTGCTCGCCGCGTGTGGCGACGACACCGACTCGGACGCGGTTCCCCAGTCCGGTGATCGACCAGAGGACACCGCGGGGGACACCTCGCCCGACGGCTCCGACGATCCCGACGACACCACCACCGACGATGCCTTCCCGGTGACGGTGGAGGCGGACAACGGATCGGTCACGATCGAGGCGACCCCCGAGCGGATCATCTCGCTGTCGGCCACCCACACCGAGATGCTGTTCGCGATGGGAGCGGACGACCAGGTGGCCGCGGTCGATCTGCAGTCCGACTACCCGCCCGAAGCACCCGACGGCGAGCTGGATGCCTTCCAGCCCAACGTCGAGGCCATCGCCGACCTGGATCCCGACCTCGTCGTCCTCTCCTATGACCCCGGTGACGTGATCGAATCGCTCGAGCTGCTCGACGTCCCCGCCATCCTCCTCGACGCACCCCCCGACGTCGACGGCATCTACCGCCAGATCGAGGTGCTCGGCGCAGCCACCGGAAACGTCGGCGGTGCCGCCGAGGTCGTTGGCCAGATGGAGACCGACATCGACCAGATCGTGGCCGACCTCCCCGAACACGCCGAGGGGCTCACCTACTTCCACGAGCTCGACGACAACTACTACTCGGTGACCTCCGAGACCTTCATCGGCCAGGTCTATGACCTGCTCGGTCTGGAGAACATCGCCGATGAGGCCGAGGGCGCCAGAAGTTCGGGCGGCTACCCACAGCTGTCGGCGGAGTTCATCATCGAGTCCGACCCCGACCTCATCTTCCTGGCCGATGCCACCTGCTGTGACCAGAGTCCCGAGACCGTCGCCAGTCGCCCGGGCTGGGAAGGGCTCTCCGCGGTGGCCAACGACGCGGTGTTCGTGATCGACGACGACGTCGCCTCACGCTGGAGCCCTCGCATCGTCGACCTCCTCCGCAACGTCGCCGAGGCGGTATCCACCCTCGAGCCCGTCGGCTGAACCCGTGAACGACCGACCCACCCGAACCACCGTCGAGGCCATCATCCGGCCCGATGCGCCCGCAGAGCTGGCTCCCAGCCGCGTGCGCCGGCGGTGGTTCGCGGTGGCGATCGGCGCGCTCGCGGGGGCCATGGCCCTCGGGATCCTCCTCGGGCCCGCCGGGCTGTCGGCCTGGGGGGTCATCACCGAGGCCCTGTCGACGATCCCTGGCATCGACGCCGGACCGGGCCTCACCGATCGCCAAGCCGACATCCTCTGGAAGATCCGGCTGCCCCGGGTCGTGCTCGGTGCCCTGGTCGGAGGCATGCTCGCCCTCTCGGGCGCCGCCTACCAGGGAGTGTTCCGCAACCCCCTCGCCGATCCCTACCTGTTGGGCGTCGCCGCCGGAGCCGGCCTGGGCGCCACCCTCGCCATCGCCTACGGGCCCGACTCGTCGTCGTGGCCGGTCGATGCCCTGCCGGTCTTCGCCTTCGCCGGTGCGTTCGTGGGGGTCACCGCTGCCTGGAGCCTCGGCCACGCCTCCGGCGCAGGCCGCAACGCGGCCACGCTGATCCTCGCCGGGGTGGCGGTGGCGGCGTTCCTCACCGCCGCCCAGACCTATGTGCAACAGCGCGAGACCGAGACGCTGCGACAGGTCTACTCCTGGATCCTCGGACGGTTGGCCACCTCCGGCTGGCACGAGGTGCTGCTCATCCTCCCCTACGTCGTCGTCAGCACCGTGGCGGTGCTGTTGCACCGGCGCCTCCTCGATGTGCTGGCCGTGGGCGACGACGAGGCCGACACGCTGGGAGTGCGCACCGAACGGGTACGACTCGTCGTCGTCGCCGCCGCGACGCTCGGGACCGCGGCAGCGGTCGCGGTCAGTGGCCTGATCGGCTTCGTCGGCATCATCGTCCCCCACGCGGTGCGCCTCGTCGCCGGCACCAGCTACCGGATCGTGCTGCCGCTGTCCCTGCTCGGCGGGGCGGCGTTCCTCATCACCGCCGACGTGGCGGCGAGAACGGTGGCCAGCCCTGCCGAGCTCCCGATCGGCGTGATCACCGCGTTCCTCGGGGCGCCGTTCTTCGCGGTGGTCCTCCACACCAGCAAGCGGGCCGTGCAGTGACCGCGCTGCGGATCGACTCGGTCACGGTCGCCTTCGACGAGTTCCGGGCGGTCGACGCGCTGTCCGCCGAGGTGGCCGACGGCGAGTGGCTGGGCCTCATCGGGCCGAACGGAGCCGGCAAGAGCAGCCTGCTGCGCGCGGTGGTCGGGCTCGTGGCCCACGAGGGCTCGATCACCATCGACGGCACCGAGCACCAACGACTCTCACGGCGACACCTGTCCCAGCTGGTGGCGATGGTCCCCCAGGTGCCCCAGTGCCCACCCGAGATGCGGGTCGCCGACTACCTGCTGCTCGGACGCAGCCCCTACATCTCCTATCTCGGCACCGAGGGGAGCCACGACCTCGACGTGGTGGCCGCGGTGGCCGACCAGCTCGAGCTGTCCGACCTCCTGGGGCGCACCCTCGGCACCCTGAGCGGTGGAGAGCTGCAACGGGTCGTGCTGGCCAGGGCGCTGGCCCAGGAGGCACCCCTCCTGCTGCTCGACGAACCCACCAGCGCCCTCGACGTGGGCCACCAGCAGCAGGTCCTCGAGCTGGTCACGGGCCTGCGGCGCGACCACGGCCTCACCGTGCTGAGCGCCATGCACGACCTCACGCTGGCGGGCCAGTACTCCGACCGCCTGCTGTTGATGAGCAACGGGCGGGCGGTGGCATCGGGATCGGCCACCGAGGTCCTCACCGAGCACACGATCAGCGAGCACTACGGCGCATCGGTGCGGGTCATCCACGACCACCCGGGCGGGGTGGTGGTGGTGCCGACCCGCCACCGGGCGGCGTCGGACTCGCCGACCGCTCCCTCCAGCACCGACACGGCCCCCCGCTGAGCGCGGCGATCGGGCTCGCGACGTCGGTCAGGTCTGGAGCGTGGCGAGCAGACGGTCGACGAAGTCCTCGGCGCCCTCGGCCAGCCGCTTGCGATGCAGAGCGACCCCACCGAGCACCTCGCCTCCCCGCTCGGCCACGATGTCGCCGAGCTTGGTGAGGGTCTTGCCCGGGTCGACCGCATAGGTGCAGAACACCGCCGCCCGCTTGCCATCGATCACGGGAAGGTTCCGCAGGCGTCCGGCCCTCCCCGGCCGCTGGCCGACGAAGAACAACCCGTCGACCCAGCTGCCCACCACGACCAGGTCGGCCGCGGCAAGGGTGGCGAGGTCGATCGAGTCGATGGCGTTGACCGCCGCGTCGATGCCCGCGTCGCGCAGCTCGGCACCGATCAGCTCGGCCGCCTCGCGGGTGTTGCCGGTCAGGCTCTCGTAGATGACGATGGCGTTCACGCAGACCTCCTCTGGCGCCACGACCCACCGTGGCCGCCTCCGGTCTAGCACCCGCACCACCTGCCCGGGTTCCGTTCGTCGCCGACTCTCCCCGTCCGCGAAGCTGGTGGTGATGGACCGACCGACGACGCCGCCCTACGACGCAGTGATCGTGGTGTCCTTCGGCGGTCCCGAAGGCCCCGACGACGTGATGCCGTTCCTCGAGAACGTGACCCGGGGTCGTGACGTGCCCCGTGCCCGACTCGAGGAGGTCGCCCGCCAGTACCTCGAGACCAGCGGGGGCGTGTCACCGATCAACGCCCAGAACCGTGCGCTGGTCGACGCGCTCTCCGCCGAACTGGCCGCGCACGGCATCGACCTGCCGATCTACTGGGGGAACCGCAACTGGCACCCGTTGCTCAGCGACACGGTGGCCCAGATGGCCGACGACGGCATCGAGCGGGCGCTGGCCTTCGTGACCTCGGCCTACAGCTCGTACTC
>JBKGZW010000205.1:0-4674 GCA_046543225.1 Acidimicrobiales bacterium | reverse complement strand
TGCTGTTGGGCGAGCTGCCAGTGCGGGCCCACCGCCGCCACCCGGCGGATCTCGACCGCGGCGTCGACGTCGTGCTCCACCGTGCCGGCGACGGTGCCCCGCAGCGGAGGCACGTCGTCGTAGTCGCGACCGTGGCCGATCTTGACGTGGCGCAACCCGACCTCGCGCTGGTTGGTCGGGTCGAGCGCCAACCACCCGAACCCCGGGATGGCCGCCTCGAACCAGGCGTGGGTCTGGACCTCGACCGCCTCGGCGTCGGCGTCGGCCCCGGTGGAATCGTCGGTGGCGAAGAAGTACCCCGACACATAGCGTGCGGGCACACCGACCGCCCGGCACAGCGCCACCGCCAGGTGGGCGAAGTCCTGGCACACGCCCTGACCCGCGGCGAGGATCTCCTCGACATCGACGCCGATGGCGGTCGACCCCGACGTGTAGGTGATCGACGCCCCGGCCAAGCGGTGCAAGGCCAACACCAGGCTCACGACGTCGGTGCCGACGTAGTCGCGCTGGCGGGCTGCCGCGGCGGCGACGGCATCGCCCCAGTGGGTGTGGCCCGACGGTTGCAGGTACTCCCAGTGGGTGTCGACGAACTGCTCGTCGGCCAAGGCGTCGAGCCGGGGGGCGGTGGTGACCATCGGGCCCTGGCTGGTCTCGACCGCGGCCTCGGCGAGGACCTCGAGCGACAGGTGCGGTGCACGGATGCCGAAGGCATCGACCCGGGTGCCCCAGTAGTCGAACGACGACGCCACCCGCGCCGAGGGGTTGGTGGTGACGCGGTAGCCGATCAGCTGTTGACGGTCGTCGGAGGTGGGGCAGGCCCGCAGCTCGTTCTGGGACTCGCGCACCAGCCCCTCGTAGGTGAAGGTGGAGCGGTAGCGGATGTCGAACCTCATGATCGGTCTCCGGTGGGAACCGGCCCGGTGGGCACGAAGGGCGTGAACTCGTGCGAGTTGCGGAAGTACTCGGTGGCG
This sequence comes from Acidimicrobiales bacterium, assembly GCA_046543225.1. Lineage (GTDB taxonomy): Bacteria > Actinomycetota > Acidimicrobiia > Acidimicrobiales > SKKL01 > SKKL01. The sequence goes on along the minus strand of JBKGZW010000205.1, from coordinate 3,703 downwards.
ACCGACTCGCCCACCCACCGGATGCCGCCCTCGACATCGACCAGGTAGAGCCGCAGGTCGCTCTGGAGCAGTTCGTGGATGTCGGTGAACTCGAGCCCGGCCCGGATCCGGCCCAGCAGCCGTTGGGGTCGGGTGACCCGGCCGAACTGGGCACCGAGGATGTCGAGCTCGGCTTCGGCCTGGCGCAACGAGAAGAACACGCTGCGGGGGAACACCGGCGACAGCAGGAGGAACTCGATGACGTCGGTGGGGTCCTGCGAGCCGCGATAGGCCTTGCGGAACGCCTCGGCCGCCGACGCCGACTTGAGCGCGGCGAGCCACTGGTGGAACGACACGTCGCTCAGGTTCTGGTAGCGGATGGCGAGGAGCCGGCACATCATCTGGGCTCGTTCGAGGTACCGGCCGATGGTCACGAACCGCCAGCCGTCGTCGCGGGCCATGGTGTCGGCCAGCACCCCGGTGATGGTCTGGCACCGTTGCTTGACCATCTCGTAGAGGTCGTAGGGCGCTTCGGCGAGGTCGGTCGCCACGTCCCGGGAGTGCAGGGCGAGATAGAACGAGTTGAGCGACTGCCACAACTCGGTAGGGATCAGCTCGCGCACGCTGCGGGCGTTCTCGCGCGCCCGCTCGATGCAGGCGACCACGCTGTCGGCGTTGGCGCGCTGGACCATCACGAACCGGTTGACCGCCTCGGAGGTCGCCGGCTGGCCGAGCTCGTCGAACGAGGTCTCCGAGCGCAGCACCTGCAGCAGATCGCGCCAGGCCCGCTCGGACTCCCATGCCGCCGACTCGAGCAGGCTGTGGTAGGTGACGTCGAGCATCCGGGTCGAGTACTCGGCCCGCTCGAGGTAGCGGCCGAGCCAGAACAGGCTCTCGGCGTGGCGGGACAGCATCATGGTCGAGCACCTCCGGGTACGTGCTCGGTCGGGTCGCCGTCGACCCTCACTGCCGGCATCTGGGTCGTCTCGCGCCGACCATCGCCCTCGACCCGTTCGAGGTCGGCGCCTTCGGCCCGATCGCCGGGCCGCTTCGCCTCGCGGTCTGGAGCCAGGACCCAGGTGTCCTTCGACCCGCCACCCTGGGACGAGTTGACCACCAGCGAGCCGCGCCGCAACGCCACCCGGGTGAGCCCGCCGGGGATGACCTCGATCTTCTCGCCCGAGATGACGAAGGGCCGCAGGTCGATGTGGCGACCTTCGAGGTGGTCGTCGATGAGGGTCGGGTGGCGTGACAGCGAGACCACCTCCTGGGCGATGTAGCCGCGGGGGTCGGCTTCGAGCTTGTGACGGAACGACTCGATCTCGGCGTCGGTGGCGGCGGGGCCGATCAGCATGCCGTAGCCGCCCGACTCGGCGACCGGCTTCACCACCAGGTCACCGAGACGGTCGAGCACCTCGGCCCGATGGTCGGGGTCGTCGAGCAGGTAGGTGGGGACGCTGGCCAGGATGGGGTCCTCGCCGAGGTAGTAGCGGATGATCTCGGGCACGAAGGCGTAGATGGCCTTGTCGTCGGCGACGCCGTTGCCCGCGGCGTTGGCGATGGTGACGGTACCGGCCCTGGCCGCGGCCATGAGCCCCGGCACCCCGAGCTGGGAGTCGGGGCGGAACACCACCGGATCGAGGAAGTCGTCGTCGATGCGCCGGTAGATCACGTCGACCCGGCGCAGTCCGTGGGTGGTGCGCATCGAGACCACGTGGTCGTCGACCACGAGGTCGCGTCCCTCGACCAGCTCGACGCCCATCTGGCGGGCCAGGAAGGCGTGCTCGAAGTAGGCCGAGTTGTACACGCCGGGGGTGAGCACGACCACGGTGGGATCGTCACCCGCGGCGGGGGGTGCCACGTGCCGCAGCGCCCCGAGCAGCATCGCCCCGTAGTGGTCGACCGACCTCACCCGATGATCGGTGAAGGCCAGCGACAGCACCCGGGTCATCGCCGCCCGGTTCTCGAGCACGTAGGAGATGCCGCTGGGGTTGCGAAGGTTGTCCTCGAGCACCCGGTAGGTGCCATCGGCGTCGCGGACCAGATCGATGCCCGCCACGACACATCGCGACGAGTGGGGGACGGCGAGCCCCGCGGCCTGGCGCTCGAACCCGTCGGAGGAGAGCACCATCCAGCGGGGGACAATGCCGTCGCGGATGATGGCCTGCTCGCCCACGTAGAGGTCGTCGAGGAACCGGTTGAGTGCGTCGACACGCTGCACCAGCCCGCGCTCGACCTCTGCCCACTCGTCGGGCGGGATGATCCGGGGGATGAGATCCATGGGGAAGGTCCGCTCGACGTTCTCCTCGTCGCCGTAGACCGTGAAGGTGATGCCCTGGGTGCGAAAGGCGGCGTCCCGCAGCCGCTCGCGGCGAGCCAGCTCGTCGGCGCTGAAGAGGCCGAGGCGCGCCACCAGCGCCCGGTAGTGAGGGCGGACCTCACCGTCGGCGGTGAAGACCTCGTCGTAGAAGCCGTCGTGGTCGTATCCGGCGAACAGTCCCCCGGTCATGGCCTCACCGTAGCCACCGGCTGTGAACGCGACGTTTCGTCGTCCATCAGGTCGCGATCAGCACCTGGATGGTGAACGCCACCAGGATGGCGAGCCCGCACAGGAGGGCGGCGACGATGAGGCGACGGGTGCTCATGGCCGCCAGGTTACGACGCCGGTGTGGCCACGGCGTCGGGGCGGGCCGGCGTCGAGTCGATTCAGCGCCGCCGGCGTCGCCGGATGAACCCCGCGACCTCGGTGAGCACCAGGGTCACCAGCGCGGTGGCGAGGAGGATCAACCACATCGGGGCGGTCACCTCCCAGAGATAGATGTTCACCGGCTCGTCGTCGGTGTTCTGGAAGATGAACACCGCCAACAGCACCGCCACCAGGGCGAGGCCGACGAGGCCGGCACTGATCTGGAGCCCACCGTCGTTCTCTTCATCTGCCACTGCGTCGGCCTCCCCGCTCGGTCACGACCGAGACCGTAGCCGTTCGCCCTCGGTCCCGATCGTGTCTCGCTGCCCGGGCGCGGGCACACTGTCAGCACCGACCAGCAGAGGAGTCCGGATGGACGTCGTGATCTCAGGGGCCAGCGGCCTGATCGGCACCGCGCTGGCGGCCCGCCTGCGCGAGCGTGGCCACACCCCCATCCCGCTGGTCCGTCGGGAGGTGCGAGAGGGCGAGCGGGCCATCAGGTGGGATCCCGACGGCGGCACGATCGACCACGGGAGCCTCGAAGGGGTGGATGCCGTGGTGCACCTGGCCAGCGAGAACATCGGCGCCCGGCGCTGGACCGACGAGCAGAAGGCCAAGATCTCGAACAGCCGGACCCGTGGCACCACGTTGCTGGCCGAGGCGCTGGTCGGCCTCGACCAGCGGCCCGGTGTGTTCGTCAGCGCGTCGGGGGTCGGGTACTACGGCGACCGCGGCGACGAGGTGCTCACCGAGGCGAGCGGTCCGGGAGACGACTTCGTCGCCGAGGTCTGCGTGAAGTGGGAAGCGTCGTCGCAGCTGGCCGCAGCCGCCGGGATCCGCACCGTCAACACCCGGACCGGCGTCGTTCTGGCCACCGAGGAAGGCGCACTCGCCCGCCAGCTGCTCCCCTTCAAGCTCGGGGTGGGCGGCCGGCTGGGCTCGGGTCGCCAGTGGCAGAGCTGGATCGCGTTGGCCGACGTGGCCGGCGCGATCTGTCACCTGCTCGAGGCCGACGTCGAGGGCCCGGTCAACCTCACG
>JBKGZW010000204.1:0-4677 GCA_046543225.1 Acidimicrobiales bacterium | reverse complement strand
TAATCCGCAGGTTCCGGGTTCGAATCCCGGGGGGCGTACTCATCATCCGGCCGGCGGTCATCGGGCACGATCCCGGTGACGAGCCAGTCGTGGTCGACACCGGTCCGTTCCGCCCAGGCGCGCACGTAGATCGGCTTGGGCGGTGCTCCGTGGTCGTTCATCCACCTCGAGCACGTGGAGCGGTGCACGTCGAGGTACTCGGCCATGTCGATGACGCTCATCCCGGCGTAGGCGAGAGCTCGGGCGAGTCGCCACCCGAAAGTGAACTCGGGGATCGCTCCTCGGTGCTTCGCGCCAAAGAGCCTGCTTGTCAGTGTTTCACTCATGCTTCGCATCCTACTCGCTTGTCGTTCCCTCGACAAGAGGCGACCCTTCGCAACACTGGCCGAAACCGACACTTGACGTAGATACGACAGTGTCGTATCGTCGCCCCATGAGCGACGACGAACACCTCCTCTCATCCAAGGAACTCGCCGACCTGCTCGGCAAGAGCGACCGAACCATCCACCGGATGGCACGAGAAGGAGACCTCCCCGTCGCCCACCGCTCCCCCGGCGACCGGGGCTCGTTCATGTTCCGCCTCTCCGACGTGAGGCCCCTCATCAACGCACGCGTCGCCGAGTGGGAACACCACCTCGAACACACCCGCGCAGTGCTCAACGAGAAGGCCGGCAGCGCGTCGTGACCCTCCACACCTGCCCCGTGTGCGGAACCCGGAGCGACACCTGGTGGTGCTCCACCCGATGCTTCCGGGCCGACAACCCGACCGACCACCCCACCCCCGACGAGGCCGACGACCGATGATCTTCACCAACCGTGCCGAATGGCTCGAATGGCGCCGCGGTGGGATCGGCGCCAGCGACATCGCCGCCATCCTCGGACTGTCCCCCTGGGCATCACCGTGGTCGGTGTGGGCCGAGAAGGTCGGACTCATCGACATCAGCGACGACGATCAGAACGAGCTCCAAGAAGCCGGACAGTGGCTCGAACTCGCGATCGGCCCGTGGGTTGAGGCCCGCACCGGGCTCCGGTTGCAGTCCGAACAGAACGCCCTCGTCCACCCTCAGTTCGAATGGGCGATCTGCACCCTCGACGGAGAGCTCTACGACGACGGCGGACAAGTCGCCCCGCTCGGCAACCTCGAGATCAAGACCGCGTGGCCCGGCAAAGCATGGGACGAGGCCCCGGTCCACTACGAGGCCCAATGCCTGTGGCAGCAGTTCGTCGGCGGCTACGAACGCACCTACCTCGCGGTGCTCATGGGACGGCGCCTCGACATTCACATCATCGAACGCGACGACGACGAGATCGCGTTCATGCTCGAACAGGCGGAGAAGTTCTGGCAGGACCACGTCGTCACCGGCGACCCGCCACCGGTCGATGGGTCCGACGCGACAACCGCCGCGCTGGTCGAGGTGTACGGCAGCGCCGACTCCGACTCGACGATCGACCTCGACGACGACCTGGTCGCCCTCGTCGAGCAGTACCGCGACGCCAAGGCCACCGAGCGCGACACCTCCGGGCACGTGCAGGAGATCGGGAACCGGCTCCGCGCCGCGCTCGCCGACCACGAGATCGGCACCGCCGACGGCCAGAAGGTCGTGTCGTGGAAGGAACAGGCCCGCACGACCGTGAACGGCAAGGCGCTCCTCGCCGCCGCGATCGAAGCACGCGACCAGCTCCAAGCCGTCGTCGACCTGCTCGAACCCGAGCAGTACCGCCAGCGCAGCACCACCCGCGTGTTGCGCCTCCACACCCCGAAGGAGACCACCTGATGTACAACCCGCCCCCTGCTGTCGCCGCGCTGCACGACCGGATCGACCGGGACTTCGCGTTGCACCCGCCACGCACCGAGACCATCGCCGCGGCGCTCGACGAGATTCGCGAGCGCACGACCGAACTCGCCCGCGTCTACACGATCGCGACGTGTTCCCCGGACGCTGCCGGCGCCCCGAACCGTGAGCTGTCGCTGGCGCTCACCAAGCTCGAGGAGGCCCTGATGTGGGCGATCGCGTCGATCGTCCGCTACCAGGACGGAGACTCCGACCGGGTCGCTCACGCCGACACGGTCGACGACGACCCCGACACCCGCGTCCACACGATCCCCATCTACGCCAACCAGGCCGAAGCCGAAGCTCAGGCCGAAGCCGAAGCCGACGACGGCGAGGTGCCGGACTCCGACATCGCCGAGGCCGACGACGACGGGATCCTCGTCGAAGCGATCCAGCGGGTCAACAGCGACGTCGGTGGCCGCAAGGTCCAGATGGTCCGCGGCGAGACCGCTCTGATGCCCGTCCGCACCGCCCGCGTCCTCGTCGACTCCGGGCTCTGCCGGTTCGCCACCACGAAGGAGAACGCCTGATGTCTGTCCGCCAAGCCGTCGAGAAGCGCCAAGCCGCCCCCAAGGACCTCACCCCCGCTCAGTACGCCCGCCGCATCATCGACGCGCAGAAGCCCGGGTTCCAAGCGGTCCTCCCCGCCCAAGTCGACATCGACCGGTGGGCGCGGCTCACCATGAGCGCGGTCAAGGCCAGTCCCGAACTCGTCCAGGCGTTCGGCACCGAGCAAGGCCAGATGAGTGTGCTGCTCGCTGCGATGCAGTGCGCGACCGTCGGGCTCGAACCGAACACGGCGCTGCAAGAAGCGTGGATCCTGCCCCGCAAGAACAAGGGTGTGCTCGAGGGGCAACTACAGATCGGGTACCGGGGTCTGCTCAAGCTCGCCCGCCAGTCCGGTGAGATCGAGACCGTGTTCGCCCAAGTCGTCCGCGAAGGCGACACGTTCACCTGGGGCCGCGACCTCGACCGCGACCACCTCTCCCACACCCCCGACCCCGACGGTGACGAGGACCGGCCCATCACCCACGCCTACGCGATCGTCCGCTACCGCAACGGTGGACGCGACTTCGAGGTCATGCCGTGGAAGGCGATCGAGAAGCACCGGGCCATGTCGGATTCGTGGCGCAACGAGAAGGCCCGCCCGTATTCGCCGTGGACGAAGTGGACCGCCGACATGGCAGCCAAGACCGTCCTCAAGAAGCTCGCGAAGCGGATGCCGATGTCCGCCCAGGCCGAGATGGCGATCGCGAGCGACGAGGCGGAACTGAGGCTCAACAGCGACGACGGTGTGATCGACGTGTCCGACAGCTTCGACGCTGCACCTCTCGGCGAGCTCTCCGCCGGCGATGCCGACACCGGACCCCCGGCCGGTGTCACCGCTGACGGTGAGGTTGTCGACGAACCCGAGTCGGCGGTAGGGGCCGACTCGGCAGGGTCCGACGGCGCGGAGGACCCTCCTCCTCCCGCCGCGGACCCGACCCCCGACGACGACTCGGGCGAACCCGAACAGCAGGCGATGGTCGACGACGACCCGATCGAAGCGACCGCGGATGAGACCCCCGCCCCCGACCCCGCAGAAGAACCCGCCGGGCGGCACCGGCTGGCACGCCTCACAGCGTTCCTCCGCGGTGCCGGCATCGAAGGCGCCGACCGGATCGCCTGGGCCAACGAACACCTCGACCATCAGGTGACCGCATGGTCCAGCGAACAGCTCTCCCGAGCCGACGTCGAACTGCTCCTCACCGCGTTCGAACCCGACGACACCGAGGACCAGGAGGGGTGACCGGTGGCGCTTCACCGCAAGCCGACCCAGCGGTCCCGGCGACGCAACCCGAAACGAAGCGCCGCCAACCTGCCCGTCGACCCCCGTGCCGGGTGCCCGCGGCCCGACAAGCGGCACTGGCGGACCGCTCACGCCGCCAAGTCAGCGATCGCGGACGGGCCCGACGCTGTCGTGTTGAGCACCTACCGGTGCCCGTGCGGCCGCTGGTGCCTCACATCGAAAGGGGGGCGGCGGTGACTCGGATGAACGGCCAGCAGATCCAAGACGCTGTCGTCGACGCCGCCCACCTCCTCGGCTACATCGCGTTCCACCAGCGGCCCGCCCGCACCACCAGCGGGTGGCGGTCCACCGTCGAGTACGACGGCAAAGGGTTCCCCGACCTCGTCCTCGCCGGCGGGCGCGGCGTCATGTTCCTCGAGATCAAAGGCGACGGCGACCGGATCCGGCCCGATCAACGCAAGTGGCTCGACCACCTCAACGCCGGCGAAGCGTCCGCCCGGATCGTCACCTCGACCGACTGGCGGGACGGGACCGTCGACCGGCTCCTCGCCCAAGGAGGGCGCCTCCTATGAATCGCCGCGCCAAGCACCGCATCGCCCACAAGTCGGCCGACGCCATCATCGCCACGGTCGAAGCGTTCAAAGCACAGGCCCCGGACAAGGCAACCGCCGTCATCATCGACGCGTGCAGGGACCGGGTCGTCGGGGAGGTCACCGCGTCGGTCGTTGCCCGGGCGCTCGCGGATCACATCAGATGCCCATGCGATGCGAAGCATCGCTACGTCGTCCACTCGATCAACGAGTCAGAGGCGAGCGACGCCGACGAACGCGAAGCCGACGGGGCGCTCGCCGCGATGGTGTCCGCCCACCTGAACCACCACCACAGCGACGCGATCACCGTCGCCGAAGGATGCAGCCACACCGAGCTGCTCATGGTGATCGCGCTCGGCTGCTCCATCCTCGCCCGACCCACCAGCCCCATCATCACCGCCCACGAGGAGCTGGACCTACCCCGGGTTGACGGACACCTATTGTGAGGGGACGCGGAGTCCCCTCG
>JBKGZW010000203.1:0-4701 GCA_046543225.1 Acidimicrobiales bacterium | reverse complement strand
GTACGGACCCGCCCGGCCTTGGTCGAGGTCACCAGACCGCAGCGCTCGAGGACCGTCAGATGCTGGGTGAACGACGGCAGCGCCATGTCGAACGGCGCCGCAAGGTCGCTGGTGGCAGCCGGACCCCGACCCAGGCGCTCGACCACCGCACGGCGGGTGGGATCGGCGAGCGCTTGGAAGAGGTCGTCGAGCTCCGCGACGTCGGTCGACATGGGGGTGACCATCTCACGACCAGATACTTAGGTCAAGACCTAAGTATCTGGAACGCGCGTGCGCGGGCTGCGCGCAGATGACAACCCAGGATTGTCACCACTATTGTCGACAACTGATCGAACGCTGACGCCACCGACGAGGAGACCCCCATGAAGATCGCGCTGGCCGGTGAGGGAGCGATCGCCCGCAAGCACATGGCGGGGCTGTCGCAGATCGACGACGTCGAGGTGGTGAGCCTGGCGGGAGGCAACCCCGACGACACCGCGGCCTTCGCCGAGGAGTTCGCGATCCCGCATCACACCGACGACCTCGCCGAGGCCCTGGCCCAACCGGGAGTCGATGCCGCGATCCTCACCACCCCCACCCAGCTCCACGCCAGCCAGGCGATCCAGGCGATGGAGGCCGGAAAGCACGTGCTGGTCGAGATCCCCATGGCCGACAACCTCGCCGACAGCGAGGCCGTGGTGGAGGCCCAGGAGCGAACCGGGGTCACCGCGATGGTGTGCCACACCCGCCGGTTCAACCCCAGCCACCAGTGGATCCACCAGCGGGTGCTCTCGGGCGAGCTGTCGCTGCAGCACCTGGTGGTCGAGACGTTCTTCTTCCGGCGCGAGAACAAGAACGCTCTCGGCAAGCCCCGAACCTGGACCGACCACCTGCTGTGGCACCACGCCTGCCACACCGTCGACCTGTTCGGCTACCAGACCGGTCAGGCTCCCTCGAAGGTGTGGGCACAGGAGGGACCGCACCATCCCGAGCTGGGCATCGCCATGGACATGACCGTCGGCATGCAGACCCCCGGCGGGGCGCTGTGCACCCTGGCGCTGTCGTTCAACAACGACGGCCCGCTCGGCACCTTCTTCCGCTACATCTGCGACAACGGCACCTACATCGCCCGCTACGACGACCTCGTCGACGGCTACGAGAACCCCGTCGACCTCTCCGGTGTCGCGATCAGCAACGATGGGATCGAGCTGCAGGACCGCGAGTTCATCGCCGCCATCGGTGAGGGGCGCGAGCCCAACGCCAGCGTGGCCCAGGCTCTGCCGGCGATGCGCACCCTCCACGAGCTGGAGCAGACGCTGTGAGCGACGCGCCCCCGTCCGCTGCCCCGGCACCTCCCGACCGCACCCGCGTCGTGATCATCGGCGGCGGTCCCGCCGGGCTGCTCCTCGCCCGGCTGCTCCAGCTCGCCGGGCACGACACGGTCATCCTCGAGCGCCAGACCCGCGAGCACGTGCTCGGGCGGATCCGTGCCGGGGTGCTCGAGTGGGGTTCGGTCGAGCTGCTCCGCCAGGCCGGGGTCGGCGAGCGGATGGACCGCGAGGGATTCGTCCACGCCGGCGTGGGGCTGTCGTTCTCGGAGCGACACCTCCGCATCGACTTCCAGGAGCGGGCGGGCAAGAGCGTGATGGTCTACGGCCAGACCGAGGTCACCAAGGACCTCTACGCCGCGCTCGACGCCGCGGGGGTGCCGATCGTGCACGAGGCCGCCGAGGTAACGCCTCACGACGTCACGACCGACGCCCCGTACGTCACCTACACCCATGAGGGCGTCGAGCACCGAATCGACTGCGACTACGTCGCGGGCTGTGACGGGTCCCACGGCGTCAGCCGGTCGGTGATCCCCGCCTCGGTCCTTCGCGAGTACGAGCGGGTCTATCCGTTCGGCTGGCTCGGGATCCTCTCGGAGACCCCGCCGGTCGACGACGAGCTGATCTATGCCCACCACGAGCGGGGCTTCGCCCTGTGCTCGATGCGCCACTCGATGCTGAGCCGCTACTACGTGCAGTGCCCCCTCGACGACAGCGTCGACGACTGGTCCGACGACCGGTTCTGGGACGAGCTGTCGACGCGGCTCCCGCCCGAGGCCGCGTCCCGGCTGGTGACCGGACCCTCGATCGAGAAGTCGATCGCCCCGCTGCGCAGCTACGTGGCCGAGCCGCTGTCGTACGGGCGCTTGTTCCTCGCCGGCGACGCCGGCCACATCGTGCCGCCCACCGGGGCCAAGGGACTCAACCTGGCGTTCTCCGACGTGCACTACCTGTTCGAGGGGCTCGAGGCGGCGCTCACCGGCGGGTCGACCACCGGCCTCGAGGGCTACTCCGAGCGGGCCCTGCGTCGGGTCTGGCAGGCGGTGCGGTTCTCGTGGTGGATGACCACGCTGATGCACCGGTTCCCCGACACCGGCGACTTCGACCGCCGCATCCAGGAGGCCGAGCTCGACCACCTCTCGCTCAGCGACGCCGCCGCGTCCTCCTTCGCCGAGCAGTACACCGGCCTGCCCTTCTGAGGCGGCTCCGGCACAGCGACGGTGAGCTACCGTCAGCCGGATGAAGCGAGGCGTGTGCGTCATCACCGGGGGTGGCCGCGGAATTGGCGCGGCGACGGCTCGCCGGGCGGCAGCCGAAGGATGGACGGTGTGCCTGTCGTACCGCAGCGACGAGGTGGCAGCCCGGGCCGTGGCCGACGAGATCGGCGGCCAGGCCGTTCACGCCGAGGTGACCGACGAGGCGACGATCGAGCGGCTCTTCGACAACGCTGTCGAGATGGGGCCGATCACCGCCGTGGTGGCCAATGCCGGCATCGTGGCTCCCACCTCGGCGCTCGCCGACATGGACGTCGACCGCATGCGTCGGATGCTCGATGTGAACGTCCTCGGCGTGATGCTCACCGCACGAGCGGCGATCCGGCACATGTCCACCGAGCGGGGCGGTCAGGGTGGTGGGCTGGTGCTGGTGTCGTCGGCGGCAGCTCGGCTCGGCTCTCCCGGCCAGTACGTCGACTACGCCGCCAGCAAGGGCGCCATCGACACGCTGACCCTGGGCCTGGCCAAGGAGGTCGCCGCCGAGGGGATCCGCGTGAACGCCGTGCGGCCCGGGATCATCGACACCGAGATCCACGCCAGCGCCGGCCATCCCGACCGCCCGGCACAGGTCGGTTCGCAGCTCCCGCTCGGTCGGGCCGGCACCGCCGACGAGGTCGCGGCCGCCGTCGTCTGGCTCCTCGGCGATGACGCCTCCTACCTGGCGGGCTCGATCCTCGACATCGCCGGCGGGCGGTAGACCCTCACTGGAGGGGTCTTCCGTCGATGACACCGGCACCCCGACGTGAGCCACTCCAGCGGCGTCCATGACGGACTAGCCCCAGACGCGCTCCGCGATGGCGACGACGTGGGCGAGCTTGGCCCACTGCTGGTCCTCGGTCATCTCGTTGCCCTCGACGGTGCTGGCGAACCCACACTGGGGGCTGAGACACAACTGGTCGAGGGGCACGTAGGCCGCGGCCTCGTCGATGCGGCGGGCCACCTCGTCGGCATCCTCGAGCTCGGGACGCTTCGACGTGATCAGCCCGAGCACCACCGTCTTGTTCGATGGCACGTGACGGAGCGGGGCGAAGTCCCCCGAGCGCTCGTCGTCGTACTCGAGGAAGTAGGCGTCGACGTTCAGCTCGTTGAACAGCACCTCGGCCACCGGCTCGTAGCCGCCCTCGGCGAACCAGGTCGACCGGTAGTTGCCCCGGCACAGGTGGATCGCCACGGTGAGGTCGTCGGGCGCATCGGCGATGGCCTTGTTGATCAGCTCGGCATAGCTGCGCGGCAGCTCGTCGGGGTCGTCGCCCCGGTCGACCGCACCCTGGCGCATCGCCGGGTCGCACAGGTAGGCCAGGTTGGTGTCATCGAGCTGGATGTAGCGGGCACCAGCGGCGTAGAGGGCGGCGATCTCGGCCCGGTAGCAGGCGGCGAGGTCCTCGAAGAACACCTCCATGTCCGGATAGGTCTCGATGTCGATGGCGGCCCGTCCCCCACGGAAGTGCACCATCGTGGGAGAGGGGATCGACACCTTCGGGGTCTGGGTGACGACCGACGCCAGGTACTCGAAGTCGGCCACCTGGATGTCGCGTGTGTGGCGCAGCGGCCCGACCACCGACAGCTTCGGCGGGGTCATGTGCACGGTGTCGGCCGAATCGGACGACGCCGCGATGTTGCCGGTCACCGCCACCCCGTCGAGCTGCTCGAGGAAGTCGAGGTGGAACCAGGCCCGGCGGAACTCGCCGTCGGTCACACTGCGCATGCCGAGTGACTCGACCTTCTCGACCGCTCGGGCGATCTCGCGGTCCTCGACCTCACGGAGGTCGGCCGCGGTGATGTCCCCCGCGGCGGCCTTGGCACGGGCTTCATGGACCGAGGGTGGGCGTAGCAGGCTTCCCACGTGGTCGGCTCGGAATGGCGGGTCGATGGCGCTCATGATGGCTCCTCAGCTCAGCGGGTACAGACGGCGGGGGTTGTCGACGAGGATCCGGTTGCGGGTGGCCTCGTCGGGGGCGAAGGCGGCGAGCAGGTCGACCAGGTCGCCGTCGTCGGGCATGTGGCGCACGTTGGGGTGCGGCCAGTCGGTGCCCCACAGGACGCGATCGGGGGCGGCGTCGACGAGCGCCCGTGCGTAGGGGACGACGTCGTCATAGGGGGGCGTCCCTTCGGCGGTGAGG
>JBKGZW010000202.1:0-4743 GCA_046543225.1 Acidimicrobiales bacterium | reverse complement strand
GTGGGGCTGTCACCGTAGGACTCCTGGGGGAACGACTCGGGGAAGGGGGTCGGGTCGACCGAACCCGTCGGCTGGGACTCGGGCTCCGGCTGGGGCTCGGGCTCGGGGAGCGGTTGCGAGCGGGAGACCTTGCAGGTGAACCCCTCGATGCTGTGGGTGGAGTCGGCGGAGGTGGAACCGACGGCGTTGGTCTTGGTGACCCGCACCGACAGCGTGGTCCCCTCCTGTTCGACGAGGGTGCACGACGCTCCGGTGGCACCCGAGATCGGCTCGGCGCCCTCGCCGGTGTCGGCCAGCCACTGGATCTCGGTGCCGGTGACCGCAGAACCACCGTCGGCCCACGACCCCTCGTCCGCGGTCAGCTCCTCACCGGCGGCCGCGGTGCCGGCGAAGGTGGGCAGACCGTTGTTGGACGGCGAGGTCGCCTCGTCGAGGACGGTGAAGGATCGTGCGACCCCGCTGGCCGGGACATGGTCGGCATCGCCCGAGTGACCGGCAACGACCGTGCAGACCCCGAAGTGGGTGCCGGTGAGGGTGACCTCGTCGCCGTCGACCGTGCAGACATCGGTGGTGGAGCTGGAGTAGGTGACCGGACCGTCGGCGGGAGCCGTCGCGGCGACGCTGAAGGTGTTGTTCTCGGCGACGTCGCTGTCATAGACGCGGTCGTCGAGCTCGTCGAAGCTGATCGGGTTGTCGAGACCGACGACGATGGCGTTGTCGACGTACAGCTCGGCACCGATCAGATAGCCGCCCGTCTTGTCGTAGGTACCGTTCACGAACCGGAACCGATAGTCGCCCGGACCAGGCACCGGGCCACTGGTGGTGGTCCAGCCCTGGGTGTCCCCCCGCCCGTAGGCGAGCAGGGTGTGGTTCTCGGTCGGGTAGTCGAGGAAGCTGGGATCCTGATCGTCCTCGAAGCTGGAGTCGACCTCGACCAGGTATGCATAGACCTCGTAGTCGTCGCCGGCGCCGGTGGCTGCCCAGTCGAACGACACCGCGTCACCGTCGCTGACGCTGAACGGCTCGGACCACGCCTCGGGCCCGAAGGCCGAGCAGTAGGTGGTGAGGTCGTCGAAGGTGTTCTGCTGGAGGCAGTTGGCGTTGGACCAGAGACGGAGGACGTCGTTGCGGTCGCCGTAGCTCGTGGAGGCGTCCACCGAGGTGGTGAGGCCACTCTGCAGCTCACGCTCGTCGCTCTCGAACCCGTACGCGGGGTGGGTGCCGCTCGGTGCGTAGTTGTAGTCGGTGACGAACGAGTAGGGCTCGCCGGTGAGCGAGTCGGTGCCCGACACGGTGTAGGGGCCGATCCCGGCGATGGTGACGGGACCGCGTTGTGAGCGGCTGGCGAGGTCGCCCAGCACGACGTGCTCGTCGTTGAGGACATCGATGTCGATCTGTTGCACTGCAGCGCTCGCCGGGCTCACGAGATCGGTCCCGGGGATGGGGAGCAGGCCCAGCAGCGCGGCGACCACGGCGAGCGCGGCCAGCGACACCCGACCGCGGACGCGGTGGTGACGGTGTGACATGTCTCTTCTCCTGTGCATGGGCACACGTGCGGGGGGTGTGGGGGGTGTGTGCCGCGCGATCGATCGGCACCAGTTCGCCGTGTATGTGCCTTCACACCGCAAAGGGCCGATCGGCCCACGGTGCGCATCTACCCTGAGGAGCGATGACCGAGCCCCTGCCCCATCCGAGCCCTGCCGGACCGGCCCGCGACGAGACCGTCGACCATCTGGCCGGGCAGATCGTGGCGGGCGACCGCCGCGCGCTGGCGCGGGCAATCACGCTGGTCGAGTCCACGCGCCCCGATCACCGCGAGCAGGCGGTCACCCTGCTCGACGCGCTGCTCCCCCACACCGGTGAGACCACCCGGGTCGGCATCAGCGGCAGCCCCGGGGTTGGCAAGTCGACCTTCATCGAGGCGTTGGGGCTGCACGTGGTCGACCTCGATCACCGACTGGCGGTGCTGGCGGTCGACCCGTCGAGTCGCCGGTCGGGAGGTTCGATCCTGGGCGACAAGACCCGCATGGTCGACCTGGTTCGCCACGACGCCGCGTTCATCCGCCCCTCCCCCGCGGGAGCGACCCTCGGAGGGGTGGCCCGCCGCACCCGCGAGGCGATGCTGCTGTGCGAGGCCGCCGGGTTCGACGTGGTCTTCGTCGAGACCGTCGGGGTCGGCCAGTCCGAGACCGCGGTGTCCGACCTGGTCGATCTGTTCGTGCTGCTGGTGGCCCCCGGCGGTGGCGACGATCTGCAGGGCATCAAGCGCGGGATCATGGAGCTGGCCGACCTGGTGGTGGTCAACAAGGCCGACGGCGAGCTCGCCGACGCCGCCGCCCACACCGCGGCGGACTATCGCAAGGCGCTCGGGCTCATGCGCCCCCGGTGGGACGGCGAGGCCCCCGAGGTGCTCACCGCGTCGGCCCTCGCCGCCCGGGGGGTCGCCGAGGTGTGGGACACCATCGCCGGCCTGGCCGACCAGGCCGAGGCCGCGAGCGAGCGCGCCCGGCGTCGTGCCCGGCAGGCGACCGCCTGGATGTGGGACGAGGTCCGCCAGGAGCTGCACGATCGCCTGCTGGCCGACCCTCGCGTGGCCGCGGCCGTCGAGGCCGCCGAAGCTGCGGTGGCCCGGGGTGAGCTGACCCCGGCCGCCGGCGCCCGCCGGATCCTCGGTCAGGCCAGCATCCCACCCGACAGTAGTCTGTGACGCTGCCCGACCCACCGACGAGATGGCGCCCATGAGCTCGGCCGAGGATCCCGACCTCCGCAACGACATCGAACTGATCGACGAGGTCGCGCGCCGATCGGGCGCCGAGGTGGGCTCCGCTGCCGCACACCCCCCGATGGGGTCGCTCGGGGTCGCCCAGCAGGGCCTCGACGCCGCCCGCCCGTTCCTGATGATGGGCACCCAGCTCCCTCCCGACGCCCGGTTGCGGTCGCTGAAGCGGGTGCTGCTGGCGGTGAACCGGCCGGTGAGCAGCCACCAGGTGCAGTTCAACCTCGGCATCTTCCAGGCCGTCGAGGAGCTGTTGCTCGAGCGCGAGCGATCCGCCGCCCGGCTGCAGGCCGCCCTCGCCACCTCCGATGTGACCATCTCCGAACAGGCGGCCGCGATCGACGAGCTGCGCGAAGAGGTCGCCGTGCTGCGCGGCCAGATCGACCGCCTGGCCAGGATCGCCCGCGACGCCGGCTCCGACGACGGTGGCGGGGGTGGTGGAGATGGGGGCGGCAGCGGGCGCGGCAACCAGCTCAGCCGCGAGCTCGACGCCAGCCACGACCGCCTCTACCGCGACCTCGAAGCCACCTTTCGCGGCTCGGCGGAGCAGATCCGCGACCTGGTGTCGGCCTACCTGGACGATGTGGCGACCGCCTGCGAGTCGGCCCCGCTGCTCGACATCGGAAGTGGCCGGGGCGAGTGGCTCGACGTGCTCGCCGCCCGCGGGATCGAGGCCTACGGCATCGAGATCAACGAGGCGTTCGTGACCGAGTGCAGCGCCCGCGGTCTCGATGTCCGCCGGGGCGACGCGCTGGCCCACCTCCACGCTCTGCCCGACGCATCACTCGGGGCCGTCACCGCGTTCCACGTGGCCGAACACCTCGACCTCGACACCCTGATCGACCTCATCGACGCCGCGCTACGGGTCCTGCGACCGGGTGGGGTGCTGCTGCTCGAGACCCCGAACCCCACCAACGTGTCGGTCGGTGCGGCGTCGTTCTACCTCGATCCCACCCACCTGAAGCCGTTGCACCCCCAGTTCCTGGAGTTCCTGGTCGCCAACCGGGGGTTCTCCGAGGTCGAGGTCCGCTACGTGCACCCCTCCGAGCACCGGCCCCTCCCCCACTGGCCCGATGGGGCCTCGTCCGACGACGCGGATGCCGGGGAGGTCGACGAGTCGCTCGATCACCTCAACTGGGCGTTGTTCGGTCCCCTCGACTACGCCATCGTCGCCCGCCGAGCCGGTGGGTCCGACCGGTGACCGCCGGACTGAACATCGCGCTGGCCAAGCCCGACTTCGGTGTCCACGGTGGGTTCGAACGGGTGGTCGACCGGGTCGTCGCCGGATTGGAGCTCGACGGGCACCGGGTCGAACGCATCGGGGTGGCCCGGCCCGCCCGTCCCGTCCCCCTGCGAGGCCTCGAGGTCGACCTGCGACAGTGGGAGCGCAACGCCGAGTTCTGCTCCTACGCCGCCATGCTCGAAGGGTTCGAGCAGCTCGACGCGTCCCGGTACGACCTGGTGATCTCCACCCAGCCACCGTCGTTCGCGGTGGGCCACGACCGTCACCTCTCGGTCTTCTTCCACCACCAGCGGGTCTGCTACGACCTGGCCGACGTGTACGTCGAGGCGGGGTTCGCCGACCCCTTGGTGCACCGGCACATGGTGGCCGCGGTGCGGGCCATGGACCGCCCCCACCTCGCCGAGGTCAGCGGCTTCCTCGCCGGCTCCGAGGTGGTCGCCGGGCGCATCCGCCGGTTCCAGGGGCGCGACGCGATCGGCATCTTCCACGCCGGCGTCGAGTCTCCCGGCGAGCCGGCACCGATCCCCGACCGGCCAGCGGCGCTGTGCATCAGCCGCCAGGAGTTCCCCAAGCGCACCGAGCTGTTCGTGCAGGCCGCGCACCTGCTCGGGCGGTCGGGGTCGACCGTCGACGCGCACCTCGTGGGCGGTGGCGGCCGGCTCGGCTGGGTCGACGAGCTCGACCGTCGCCTCGCCGCCGCACCCGATCCCGGCGCGTTCGGCCC
>JBKGZW010000201.1:0-4788 GCA_046543225.1 Acidimicrobiales bacterium | reverse complement strand
CGCCACCGGCGCCGTTCGGCCACTTCTGGGTGCTCGAGACCGCCAACGGCGTGAGCCTCGACTTCAGCGACCACGACGGCGAGATCACCTCCCAGCACTATGCCTTCCTCGTGAGCGAGGACGACTTCGACCAGATCTTCGGTCGCATCGTCGACCGGCGCATCGCCCACTGGGCCGACCCCGGTCGCACCCGGCCCGACTCCATCAACCACAACGACGGCGGACGAGGCGTCTACTTCGCGAGCCCCGACGGACACCTGTTGGAGATCATCACCCGCCCCTACGGCAGCGGCGGCTGAGGGTTCGCCGCGCTCAGGACCGCGGGTCGAGCGCTCGTCGGATCGTCGGCAGCGCCGCGCCCACCTGGGTCCAGTAGTGAAAGGTCCCGGCCTCGCGAAGCTCGGTGGCCGCGGCCACGAGGCCGCCGAGCGCGACGTGGGCGAACGCCCCGCCGACCGACAGGCGGGCCACGCCGAGCTCGCCCAGCACCTCCACGGGAGGACATCCGGGCAGCGCGAGGACGTTCACCGGCCGGTCGACCGACCCGACGAGCACGCGGAGGTCGTCGGGATCGATGACCCCGGGGGCGAAGAGCACGTCGGCTCCGGCCTCCTGGAAGGCCTGGAGGCGGGCGATGGTGTCGGCCAGGTCGCCGCGACCGTGCAGGTGGTTCTCGGCCCGCGCGGTGAGGACGAGCTGGTCGGGACCCGAGTGGGCGGCCTCGGCGGCCGCCGCGACGCGTTCGGTGGCCAGCGCGGCGTCATGGATCGGGGCGTCGTCGTGACCGGTGTAGTCCTCGATCGAGCATCCGGCCACGCCGGTCGCCGCCGCCAGGCGCACGGTCTCGGCCACGCCCTCGGGTTCGTCGGCGAAGCCGTTCTCGGTGTCGGCCGCCACGGGAACGCCCACCGCGGCCGCAACGGCCCGTGCGTGCTCGAGCGCCTCGTCCCGGCTCACCTCGTGGTCGAGGCGACCGAGCGTCGCCGCGAACCCGCTGCTGGTCGTCGCGATCGCCTCGAAGCCCATCGCCTCGAGCACCCTCGCCGAGCCCGCGTCCCACGCGTTCGGCTGCAGCAGGGGTCGGTGGTCGTCGTGCAGGGCGAGGAACCGACCCGCCATCCCGGTCATCTCGTGCATCGGGTGACCATGGCGTCGAGCATCCGCCGGGGGTGGCGGCCGTCGACGTAGCCGACGAAGGGCGGGCGGATGTTGTAGCCCAGCAGCTCCTGGAGGCGCTCGGGCAGCGTCGCCGCCACCTCCCGGGGGACCGCCAGCAGGTGGGTCTCCTGGGCGCGGAGCCACGATGCGCAGTACTCGAGGATCACGCCCAGTCGCGCGTCGTCGGTGTGGTTGGCCCCTCCTCCGTGCCACAGACTGCCGGGGTAGAACATGACCGATCCGGCCGGCATCTCCGCCGAGATCATCGGGGCGTCGTCGGCGGGGCGGGGCTGGCCGCCGTGGCTCCCCGGGACCAGACGGGTGGCGCCGTTGGCCTCGGTGAAGTCGCACAGCGCCCACATGGTGTTCATCACCAGCTCGGGGTGCGGGTCGGGCACCGGGTAGATCCCGTCGTCGCGGTGCAACGGCTGTTCGGGCTCGCCGGGTCCGATCTCGATGCCGGTCGGAGCGCTGAGCTGGTGGTGGCCGAGCACCCGATCGACCACGCCGAGCACGAGCGGGTCGATGGCCAGGTCGTCGAAGGCCCGGGTCTTGGCGAACAGGGCGTAGATCCGCTTGGTGCCGAACCCCTCGAAGTCGTTGCGCCCGGTCGGCGTCTCGGCCAGCACCGGGGTCAGGTCGTCGACGATGGCCGCCACCCGATCCGGGTCGAGGTATCGCTCCACGACGGCGTAGCCGTGGGTGGTCATCACCTCGACGACCTCGTCGACGCTCGTGTTCGGTCCCAACCGTGGTGCTGCGTGCTGCACGTGACCCTCCGGACGAGTCTGGTCACATCCGATGGCGGATGCGACCCATCGTCGTGACCAGACTGGTGAGACCCCATCCAACTCGATGACCGGAGGGGTGTCGAGGGCACCCCACCACCGGCGATGCCAGACTCGAACCATGACCGATGACGACACCGGCGTGGTGATCGCCGAGGAGGGGCGGGTCGTGCGGGTGACCCTGAACCGCCCCGACCGGCTCAACGTGCTCGACGACAGCCTGCGCAGGACCCTCGCCGACCTGCTCCACCAGCTCGAGGACCGCCCCGACATCTCGGTGCTGGTGCTCGCCGGCGAAGGGCGGGCGTTCTCGGCGGGCGCGGACTTCCGCAACACCGCCTACCCGCCGATCGAAGGCGACTGGGCGCGGCGCCGCCACGCGACCGGGAGCTGGCAGCGAGTGCTCGAACAGCTCGAGCGGATCCCCCAGGTCACCGTCGCCCGGCTCCACAGCCACGTGGTGGGTGGAGCGGCGCTGTTGGCTTCAGCTTGTGACATCCGGGTGGCGGCCGATGACACCGTGCTGCGGATCCCCGAACTTGCGATCGGCATCCCCCTCACCTGGGCCGGCATCCCCCTGCTGGTGCGCGAGGTCGGCCTGCCCACCGCCCGCGACTGGATCATGACCTGCCGACCGGTCGACGCCGACGAGCTGCACCGCACGGGGTTCGCCCAACGAGTGGCACCCCGCGATCGGCTCGACACTGCGGTCGAGGAGTGCATCGAGCAGCTCCTCGCCATCCCGCCCGGTCCGCTGGCCATGACCAGGGCGATGACCTCGGCGATCGGCCGCACCAACCCGGCCATGGTCGCCGCGTGGGGCGACGCCGACCACCAGCACTGGTCCTTCACCGAGGACGAGTACCGCGAGGCCGCCCGGGCCTATGCCCAACGGCTCCGCAAGGACTGAGCTGGCCAGCCGGTCGCCCCGGCGGCAACGCGATCAGTCGACCGCCCGCCGCAGGACGGTGTCGCGAGTCCGGATCTCGACCTCGGTGAATCCCGCAGCGTCGAACACCGACCGGGCACCACGGAAGGTGATCTCGGCCACGTCGGGGTTGAACGGGTAGGCCTCCACCGCCGTCGCGCCACGGTCGGGGGCATCGGCGATCACCCGGTCGAGCAGCGCCTTGGACACACCGTGGCCCCGATAGGGCGGAGCGATGGTGAAGCACGCCACCCCGATCGTGTCGTGGTCGGCATCGTCGTCGCCCTGGGCGTGCAGCGTGTAGTCGCAGCGTCGGGAGGCGTTGACCCATCCGGCGGGGCGACCGTCGACATAGGCCAGGTAGCCGAATGCGGTGCCGTCGCGCAGTCGGTCGATCATCGCCTGGCGCCGTTCGGTCCAGTGGGTCGGCGCCGCCATCTGGTCGGGGTCGGGAGTCGCCTCGTGTGGTTCGAAGCAGTAGCAGGCGGTGTACTGGGGGATGTCGGCCAGCGCGTCGTTGTCGAAGAACGCGAGCCAGTCGTCGAGGCGATCCTCGGTGACCGGCTGCACCTCGAACTCGCCGATCGACTCGAGCCGGTCGGTCGGGCCGGTGCATCGGACCATGCCCTCGAAGAAGTTCCGGACCGACATGTCGGGGTAGGGCACGTCGTCGTGCTCGGACCGGACGTGGGCCAGTCCGACTCGTCCGAACGTATCGAGATCCTCGGCCTCGATCGCCATCTCACAGAAGGGGCAGTCGGCAGTGATCATCTCGCCTCCCTTGGTCGGGTCCCTCCTGGGGACCCTAGGAAACCCTCAGGTCACAACCTGACCGGATTTCCAGCTCGGATCCCTCCCGGTCAGGCCGAGCAGGCGATCGAGCGGCTCGGCATCAGGCTCTACGGGCACCACCGGTCCGAACAATCCGTTCCGCGACGCCTCACGGCCCGGCTCTGCGAACGGTTCGACGAATCTCATCGCCGCCTCGACGAGCTCCGACTCACAGGTGAAGGGCTGGCCGGTGGCAACAGCCAGGTCCCACCCATGGACGACGACCTCATCGAGAGCCACGAGCCCGGCCACCTCACCTGGAAGGTCCAAGCCCCCGGCCTCGGTCATCCCCTCCCAGGCGTCGGGCGAGCGCCACGCCACGGCCAAGGTGTCGAGCTGACCGGGGATGCGGGCCCGCCAGTCCGGACCCAACCGACCGGCGTCACCAGGTGGACCTGTCGGCGGGCCGTCGTGACGCGCCTTGTGCGCCGCTCCCGTGAACGCGATCGCCAGCCCGCCGATGTGATCGATCAGGTCGCCGACCCGATAGTCGGGACAGGGCGTGGGTCGGTCGAGCTGGTCATCGTCGACGTTGCGGACCAACGCCGCCAGTCGGGCGGTCGCAGGGGTCAGATCGATCATGGTCGTCTCCTCAGGGGCTGGCTCGTGACAGACCTGTCCCACCGCCGAGACTCATCGGTCGCCCGTCGCGCCTTCACCAAGCGTTTCGGCGCGGCGAGCCGGTGGGCTGCAGCGATCGGCTCATCCGCAGCTCGTCCTTGCAGGGATCCGAGGGGAGGGGCTGATGGTCGCCGCTCTCGACGAAGCCCGCCTCCCGGTCCTCGGCCGCAGTCCCCTGACGGGCCGGTCGTCCCACTCGTCGTCTCCCCAACCGAGCTCGCGCTCGAGGGAGGACCCGAACGCAGCGGGACTGTCGGTCAGCGCAGCCAGACGCACATCTCTCAGCGTGCTGCCCTCGTCGGCTCGGATCCGCCTCACCGAGATCACGTCCCCAATCTTCCGACCGGGCTCAGGGCATCGCAACCGAATACGACGACGGCTTCCACCACGATCGGCTTCACTGGGACCGTGACCGTCACCTTCCGAGACGCCTCACCCGGCGATGCCGAGGCCATCGGTCAA
>JBKGZW010000029.1:0-22015 GCA_046543225.1 Acidimicrobiales bacterium | reverse complement strand
CACCAGTACCCGGGCGGAGCCGACCAGCGGGCCGCCGACATCGAAGCGGGCGCCACACGCCCGGCGGCGGAGATGGTCGAGGATCTCCGCCGGTCGATCGAAGACCTCACCTCCGCGTTCGCCCGGCTCGGTCCCGAGGCCTGGAGCGACGGGGTCGGCGTGGCGCTGTCCGGGCCTCGCCCGGTGGCCGAGCTCCCGTTCCGCCGTTGGCGCGAGGTCGAGATGCACCACGTCGATCTGGGCCGGTCGAGCTTCAGGGTGGGGGACTGGTCCGAGGCCTACGTCGAGCGCGAGCTCACCGAGACCCTGGGAACGCTCCCGAGCCGGCTCCCCGAGGGTGTCGCCCTGCGGATCGACTTCGAGGACGCGCCCGACGTGGTCACCGTCGGCGACGGCGAGGTGGCCGCAGTGAGCGGCAGTCGTCGGTGGGTGCTGGGTTGGCTGTCCGGACGGCTCGAGCCTCCACCGGAGCTGCCCCCGCTCGCACCCTGGTTCTGAGCGCGGCCCTCAGATCTCGGTGGGAGGTTCGTGCTCGGCGAAGCGCTCCGGGATCCACGTGCGGAGGCGCTCGTGGATCTCGTCCTCGGCCTCGCCGAGGGTGTGCCCCGCACCGGCGAGCACGACGAGCTCACCGCCGGAGATCATCTGCACCATCTCGCTGGCCATGTGGGGCAACAGCTCGTCACGGTCCCCGTGGAACAGCAGCAGCGGGCACTCGAGGTGCTCGGCCACCTCGGCCCCGCCGGTCTGGGTGGCGAAGGTGACGACCCCTGCGGCCAGCTCGCCCAAGGCCGCACCGGCCTGGATGGCCACCGCGCCCCCGAACGAGTGGCCCATGACGACAAAGGACCGGGCGCCGCGCCGGGCGGCCAGCTCCGCGGCGGCGAGGGTGTCGTGCACGCACCGGTCGAGGTCGTTGGGGACCCGGTAGCCGACCCGGATGGTGCCGACACCGGCGTCGGCCAGCTCCGCTCCGAGGGAGTGGTAGAGGCCCTGGCCGGGACCCAGCAGCCCGCCCATCCCGCCACCGACCATCAACACCACCTGCTGGTGGTCGGCCTCGCCGTGCCAGAGGAGGGTCAGCAGGCCCTCCCGGGTGTACATCTCGAGGTGGTCGAGCTGGTCGGTCACCGCCACCTCGGCGCCGGCGAGGACCCCGAGCGCGGCGAGCGGTCCGGGGGCTTCGCTGGGTTCGTTCTCGTCGGGCATGTGGCCATCATGGCCTGTCGGCAGGTGGCGGTGTGTCCCACGGCGAGGGTGGCCTACACTCGTCGTTCCGGCATCTGCCGGACAGGCGCCGGTGCCCGAGCGGCCCAAGGGAACGGCCTGCAAAGCCGTACAGTCGTCGGTTCAAATCCGACCCGGCGCTCCACGAAACCGATCCGGACCGGTCGCCCACCCGACCGGTCCGGACCGCGTTCGGCCCATGCTCGGCTGCGCAGTCCGGCCCGGTGGGCAACAGTGGTGTGGATGGATGCCGACACCCTCCTCGTCCTCGTCACGGTCGGGGCGCTGCTGCTGGCGGGGGTCGCCACCGATCTGGTGAGCCGGTGGGTCCCGCTGCCCCGGATCACGCTGCTGGTGCTGCTCGGTGTCGCGGTGGGTCCCGGCGTGCTCGACCTGCTCCCTCCCCAACAGGACGAGTGGTTCCCGATCGTCTCCACGATCGCGTTGACCATGATCGGCTTCCTGGTGGGGGGTGAGTTCACCGTGGAGCGCCTCCGGACCTACGGAACCCAGGTCGTTGCGGTCGCCACGATCCAGGCGGTGGCGACGGCTGCGGTGATGGCGGTGGGTCTGTTGGCCGTGGGCTTCGACCCGGTCGTCGCCCTGCCCCTGGCGGGGATCGCCGCCGCCACCGCTCCGGCGTCGACCGTTGCCGTCGTGCAGGAACGAGGCTCGAAGGGCTGGCTGTCGCGGACGATCCTCGGCGTCGTCGCCCTCGACGACGTCATCACCATCGTGCTGTTCTCGCTGTTGCTGTCGGGTGCGGGTGTCCTGGCGGGGACCGAGGGCCAGGTCGAGCTGCTCGGCACCGCCGCGTGGGAGATCGGGGGTGCCGTCCTGCTGGCGCTGGTGCTCGCCGCCCCGATGGCGTACCTCACCGGGCGGCTCCAACCGGGCGAGCCCACGCGGGAGGAGGCGCTGGGCATCGTCCTGGTGTGCGCCGGCCTGGCCGAGTGGATCGGGGTCTCGTTCCTCCTGACTGCGGTGGTGCTCGGTGCCCTGGTCGCCAACCTCGCGAGCCACCACGACCGACCGTTCCGGGAGATCGAGGCCATCGAGTGGCCGTTCATGGTCGTGTTCTTCGTCCTCGCCGGCGCTCAGTTTCGGATCTCGGGCCTGGTGGCGGCCGGCGCGCTGGGAGCCGCGTACGTGGGGCTTCGCACCGTCGGCAAGGTGGCCGGGGGCTACCTCGCGGCGCGGATCGTCGCTGCGCCACGCAAGGTCTGGCCGTGGTTCGGAACCTCGCTGTTGCCACAGGCCGGCGTCGCGCTCGGGCTCGCGCTGCTCGCGGCAGAAGAGTTGCCCGACGTGGGCTCTCGGATCATGGCAGTGGTCGTGACGAGCACGGTGCTCTTCGCGATCGTGGGACCGGCGCTGACCGCCTACGCGCTGGACCACGCCGACGACTAGCCGGAGCTGTGGGTCGCCCCGACGACGCGCCGCTCGCTCCGCGGTCGGAGACGCTTGTGGCCCTCGTTCACGAGGATCGCGGTGAACGCGAACCCGACGGCGACCAGCCACGACGTGGCGGCGAGAGGCTCCACGCGCAGGACCTGTTGGGTCCACGGCAGGTAGAGAGCGGCGACGTGCACGCTCAACGACGCGAGCACCCCTCCGAGCAGCACCTTGTTGTCGAGCAGGCGCTTCGAGAAGACCGAGACGTCCTCGCTGCGGCAGTTGAACACGTGGACCTTCTCGAACAGCACGAGGGTGGTCAACAGGGTCGTCTGGGCGGCGACCAGGCTTGCGCCCTGCACCTCCCACTGCCAGTAGAAGACGGCGAGGCCACCGGCGGCGAGCCACACCCCCACCACCACGAGGCGTTCCACCAGCCGACGGTCGAGCACCCCTTCCCCCGTCGGTCGCGGGGCTCGTCGGAACAGCGCCGGCTCCCCGGGTTAGAAGGCGAGGGCAACATCCGCGATGCCGTTGGTCACCACGTTCAGCCACAGGATCTGGGCCGGGAGCAACGGCAGTGGCCAGTTCAGCGCCAGCGTGGCGAGGATCAGCAGCACCTCGGCAACACCGCTGCTCAGCAGGAAGAAGGTGGCCATCCTGATGTTGCGGAACGCCGTGCGACCTTCCTCGACCGCGGCGTAGACGCTGGCGAAGTCGTCGTCGGTGATGACCATGTCGCTGGCTTCCTTGGCCACGTCGGTGCCGCTGCCCATGGCGACCCCGAGATGGGCCGACTGGAGCGCCGGGGCGTCGTTCACGCCGTCGCCGGTGACCGCCACGATCTCGTCTCGGGACTTGAGACGGTCGACCAGCCGCAGCTTCTGGGTCGGTGCCACCCGGGCGAAGACGTTGATCCGCGCCAGCGCGTCGTCGACCTCGTCGTCGGACGACGCGGCCAGGTCCTGGCCGGTCCGCACCTCGACGCTGTCCCCGTCGGTTCCGCCGGTGGTCACGTCCTCGGCACCGGCGGGTCTGGCCGCCGGTCGGTCGAGGTGGATCTGACGAGCGATCGCCGCGGCGGTGGTGGCGTGGTCGCCGGTCACCATCACCACGCGGATGCCCGAGTCGTGGCACCGGTCCACGGCTCCGACCGCGCTGTCGCGTGGGGGGTCCAGGAGTCCCTGCAGCCCGACGAAGACCAGTGCGTCGGGTTCGTCCCTCTGGACCGCCTCGGCGGCCTCCTCGCCGTGGCCGATCGCCATGGCCAGGACCCGAAGACCCTGCGAGGCGAGCTGGTCGCTGGTGTCGACGATCTCATCGGCGTCGATCGGCTGCTCGCCCCCGTCACGGGTGCGCTGCCGGTCACACATCTCGGCGATGCGCTCGGGTGCCCCCTTGACCAGCACGAGCGGCGCCTCGCCCGCTCCGTCGGGGCCGTCGTGGATGGTGGCCATGTACCGGCGTTCGGTCTCGAAGGGGACCTTGGCTCGCTGCGGGTGGCGCTCGAGCAGCTCGTCCCGATCCAGGCCGGCCTCGCCGGCCACCCCCAACAGCGCCACCTCCATCGGGTCGCCGGTGGCCACAGCGTCGTCGTCGTCATCGTCGCCGTCGCGAAGCGTCGCGTCGTTGCACAGCAGTCCGACGAGCAAGGTCTCATACAGCGCCGGCTCCTCGTCGAGGGCGACCGCCCCGTCGAGGTGGCGCAGCGTCGGCCCCTCGCCCTCTCCCTCTTCGACGTCGAAGCGCTCGCGGCCGCTCACCACCACCTGGACGGTCATGCGGTTCTCGGTGAGGGTCCCCGTCTTGTCCGAGATGATGGTGGTGGTGCTCCCCAGGGTGTCGACCGCCGGCAGGCGCCGGATCAGGGCGTTGCGGCGCGCCATGCGGCTCACGCCGATGGCGAGGGCGACGGTCACCACCACCGGCAACCCCGCGGGGATGGCCGACACCGCCAGCGCCACCGCCAACAGCAACATGTCGACCACGTCGCGTCCGAGCAGGAGTCCGAGGACGAAGGTCACGACCGTCACGGCGAGCACCCCCGCGGTGATCCACTTGGCGAGCCGGTCGATGCGCTCCTCGAGCGGGGTCTCGGTCCCGCTTGCCTCCTGGACCTGCTCGGAGATCGTGCCGATCTCGGTGTCGGTGCCGGTGCGCACCACGACTCCCAGCGCCTCGCCCGCGGTGACCGCGGTGCCCATGAAGGCCATGTTCTTCTGGTCGGCCGGGGGAAGGCCGTCCTCCTCCGGCGCGTCGATCGCCTTGTCCGCCGGCACCGACTCGCCGGTCAGCGCCGATTCGTCGATCCGCAGGCTCGTCGCCTCCAACAGGCGGAGGTCCGCAGCGACGACCTCGCCCTGTCGCAGCACGAGGACATCGCCTGGTACGAGCCCTTCGGCATCGACCCGGCCCTCGTGTCCGCCTCGGCGAACCGTCGCCTTGGGCGACACCATCTCCATCAACGACTCCACCGCGGTCTGGGCCCGGTACTCCTGAACGAAGCCGATCGTGGTGTTGATGACCAGCACGATCCCCACGACGATGGCATCGGCGTAGGTCTGCACCGCCAGGGTGACCACCAGCGCCCCCAGCAGCACGTAGACGAGCGGGTCGAGGAACTGGTCGACCAGCACCCACCAGGCGCTGGTCGTCTCCTGCTCCTGGATCCGGTTGGGGCCGTGGTCGGCCCGGCGGCGCTCCGCCTCCTCGTCGGTGAGTCCCTCCGTCTGGGTCTCGAGCCGCGCCAGCGTCTCGTCGGGACTGGCGCGGTACCAGGATCGGCTGTCGGTGGCCTCGTCGTCGATCTGGGAGGTGGCCATCACGCTCCTTGCTGCCAGGGACCGGCCGTTCCCGTGTCTACCCCTGCTCCCCCTCTCCCAAGCGCCGGAGGCATCGGGAACCAACGCATCGAGCGGTTCGTCCCACCACCATGCGACCTGCCCCGCTCCTGTGGCTCCTGCTCGGAGCGGCCGCGGTCGCGCTCGGGGCCTGCGGTCCCGACGAACGAGGTGGCGAAGCGGCCGGACCCTCCTCGTCCACCACCACGGCGGTCGACCCGGACGCGGAGGCGCTGACCGTGAGCGACAGCTGCGGGGAGAGCTTCACCGTACGGGACGAGGCGGGGACCATGCGGCTGACGATCGCTCCCTCAGCCGAGACACGGGCCGGCGCCGAGCCCGGCAGCTTCGCCCTCGGCGACGGTGGATGGACCGGTTGGTTCGAAGTGGGGTCGGGGCTGGCGGTCTGGCCGTGTCACGACATCGGCACCGACTTCGACGACGAGCAGGTCGACGATGTCTGGCCGGTCGTCGGTGGCACGGTCGAGCTCCTCGACCCGATCGTGGCCGACGTGGGTGGGGGAGGCTCGGGACCGGTGCGGGCCCATCTGCAGGAGGTCGTGATCGAACGGCCGGATGCAACGACGGTGTCGCTCGGGGAGATCCGCCTCGAGAACCCGCGCTGGGGCTTCTCCGGCGGCTGATCCACCCGCGGTCAGGTGCCGGTGAAGTTCCCGGGACGACGTTCGCCGACCGCGCGGATCCCCTCGGCGGCGTCGGCGGTGGAGGAGAGCCGCAGCTGCTGTTCGGCCTCGTGGCGGGTCGCCGCGCGGACCCGGTCGCCCAGCCCCGAGCGCAACGTCGAGTTGATCGCTCTGATCGCCAGCGGTGCGTTGACCGCGATCTCCGCGGCCGTCCGGATCGCTTCGTCGCGCAGCTGCTCGAGTGGCACGCACCGGTCGGCCAGACCGATCGCCACCGCTTCCTCGCCGTGGTAGCGCTTGGCGGTGAGCAGCACCTCGCCAGCGCGGGTGGGGCCCAGGATCTCGGGCAACAGGACCGACAGGCCGAACCCCTGGTGGATCCCGAGGGCGGCGAAGTTGGCCGAGAACCGGGCCTCGGGCGCCGCGATGCGCATGGTGGCGGTCATCGCCAGACCCAGACCCCCGCCGATGGCCGGTCCCTGCACGGCGGCGATGAACGGCGTCGACACCTCGCACAGCCGGGCGGCGGACTGGTACAGCGCCAGCGTCGCGTCGCCGCCGACGGGCTCGCCTCGGCTGGTGCCCCCGAGTGGCCCGTCGTCACCGCCGAAGTTCGCTCCGGCGCAGAACGAGCGGCCCTGGGCGCACAGCACCGCGGCCCGAACCTCGGGGTCGCCGTCGAAGGACTCGAGCGCTTCGGCGACCCCGCCCACCTGCTCGATCGACAAGAAGTTGTGCGGCGGGTCCTGCATCTCGATGACCGCGACGTGGTCGACGATCTCGATACCGATGGTCATCGTTGTCCTCCGGCGGTGGCGGGGGTGGGGTGGATGGATCGCACGCGGTGGTTCACTCGAGCCGGTCGCGGGACACGAACGCGGTCGCGCCAGCAGCCGCGGCGATCGCCAGGGCCAGGAACCGGCCACGTCTCGGGAGTCTGTGGAACGCCAACACCGTGGCGGCCGCGTCGGTGAGGTCGCAGAGGCCGGCGAGGGTCACCCACTGGCGGAGGTTGGGGTCGCCCGAGTCGATGGCGTGCACCGTGCCGTAACCGATCGCCAGATCACGGACCCCCAGCGCGCGCAGTGCCACCGTTCCGCTGCCCGATGCGGCCTGATCGCCGACCCAGCCCCGAGCGGTGCGGCGCGGGGCGACCAGCAGTGCCAGACCGATCGCCGCTCGGCTGACGCCGAGGATCCGGGAGAGGTGGCGGTGGTCGATGTGGGCAGACACGCATCGAGAGTGTGCCAGGCCGAGCCATCCGACACCGAACCCGGACCAGCGGTTCGGTCCTGCTGGAGTCGACGTCGGGCCGTGGGCCACGATGGTGGTCGATGAGCGATGTGAGACCGGGGCATGGCTGGTGGCAGGCGACCGACGGTCGCTGGTACCCGCCGGAGCTGAAGCCCAGCCAGCACCTGGTCCGCGACCACCGCGGTGCCACCGTCCTGGCCCGCCCTGACGCCGAGCCGACCACCCCGGTCGATGGCGACGACCAGACCCCGGATCGAGGGTCGCCGTCCTCGGATCCCCGTTCCCACCAGTCGGTCGGGGGCGCGATCGACTCCCACGCCGAGCTCTACCTCGGCCGGCCCGCAGGGCTGCAGAACCGGCCCGCAGCTTGGCTGGCGCTGGCCGGCGCCGCGGTGACGATGGCCGGCTCGCTGCTGCCATGGGCCACCCGCTCGGTGGCTGCCGGCGGCTCGACCGCGCTCGGTTGGAGCGATGCCGGCGGCCAGCTGGGGGGTGGGTTCTACGCGGTGCTGCTGGCGGTGACGGTGATGACGATCTCGGTGCGCTGCATGGCAGGGTCCTACAGCAGAGGATGGCGAGCCGCGCTGGTTGGGTTGGCGTCGGCGACGATCGCGCTCGCCGGGGTCGAGGCGGTGCGGATCTGGCAGGCGATGGACGAGGTCGACCGCCTCACCCGTGGCAGTGTCACCCTGTCCTTCGGGCCTGGCCTGCCGGTGGTGATCGGCGGCGCGCTGGTGGTGCTCGTCGGTGCCGCGGCCTACCGCGTCGGGTCGCCGGAGTGACCCGGATCGAGGCGTCGACACGGTCTCACAGGTGTCAGCCTCGGGCGTGGGGGCTGCTACGCTGCACAGTTCCTGGCCGCTCCTCGCAGCGGTCCCAGGGCGCATAGCTCAGTTGGCTAGAGCACTACCTCGACACGGTAGGGGTCACAGGTTCGAGTCCTGTTGCGCCCACCACAAGACCAGGGGGTCCCATGCCCGCCCACAGCGCAGGCTTGGTCGTCTACCGGCGTGGTGCCGGGCCCGATCCGGTGGCCCTCGAGGTGCTGCTGGTCCATCCCGGTGGCCCCTACTGGGCGAACAAGGACGACGGCGCCTGGTCGATCCCCAAGGGCGAGCACCAGCCCGATGAGGATCCGCTCGGGGTGGCTCGCCGCGAGTTCGCCGAGGAGCTCGGCATCGCGCCTCCGGCCGGGGAGGCCCGCGAGCTGGGCGAGGTGCGCCAGGCGGGCGGCAAGCGGGTGCGGGCCTGGGCGATCGCGGGCGACCTCGACCTCTCGGCCGTTGCCAGCAACACCTTCGAGATGGAGTGGCCACCCCGGTCGGGTGAGCGCCGCTCGTTCCCCGAGATCGACCGGGCCGAGTGGCTTCCGATGCAGGTCGCTCGCACCAAGATCCTCGCCGGTCAGCTGCCGCTGCTGGACCGACTCGTCGCCATGGTCTCGCCGGGATCTGGGTCGTCGAGCGGGGGCTGAACCACGGCTCAGACCGAACCGCGGTCGCGTTGACGTTGCCGCTCCTCCCGCTGTGCCGCGAACACCACGGTGGTCAGCCGGTCCTGGCCCGAGCGGGTGATGCCCTCGAACCGCAGGCGGGCCACCGTGTCCTCGCCCAACTGGTGCGTGCCCAGGACGATCGCCTGGTGGTAGTGGTCGAAGCGGTCGCTGCGGAACCGAACGGTGACCATCTCGCCCGGCGGGACGACCTCGGTGCCGGCAGGCCACCGCACCGCGATGCCGCCGGCGCCGAGGTCGACGCTCTGACAGGCGTGGCTCTCGCCGTCGTCGGTCTCGACCAGCACCGGAAGTTCGAGGTTCACCCGCACGTGCTCGCGGCGCTGGACCCGTTGGGCCTCGGTGGGTGGGGCGATGGTCAATCGGAGGAGCCGGTGGTTGAGCGCCAGCCCCTCGGCCGAGGTGACGGTGCTGGTGAACTCGTGCACCCCCGAGTGGTCGACGTAGCTGCAGCGCACCCGGGCTCCGTCGCGGAGTCGCTCCGCGCCAGGCCCGGTCTCGACCATGGCGACGAGCGCGGCGGAGGAGTCGGCGATGGTCTTGCCCGTGAGGGTCACGCGTTCGCCATCGATCTCGTGGACGATGGCCTTCATGTCGGGTCGGAACGTCAAGCTCATGAGCAGGTTCGGATCGGGGGTCGGTCGCCCGCATCACCATCGGCACCGACCGGGATCTCATGAGACGACGAGGTCACGGCCGGCTCCGGTCGACGCCGGTCACCGCGGCTCGTGCCCGGTCAGCTCGTCGTTCCGGAGCGAGGCTCCATGGTGGTTGCCTGGTGCGCGGGTTCCGGCATGGCGAAGAGGAACATGGTGGCACCTCCCATGCCGAGCATCCCGATCGCCAGAGAGGCAGGGCCGAGCCCGGCCAGCGCGGTGATGCCGGCGGCGATGAGCGGCCCGCCCGCCTGCCCGGCGTCGGAGACCAGCCGCCACACCCCGAGGAACGAGGCCCGGCCCACGGCGGGGGAGAAGTCGGCGCCGAGGGTCATGACGATCCCGCTGCCCATGCCGTTGCCGAAGCCCATGACCAGCCCTGCCCCCGCGAGGGTCCAGAACGTCGAGGTCAGCGGCACGAGGAGGAACCCCAACGCCAGGACGCTCAGGCAGGGCACGGCGATCGCCTTGCGGCCGTAGCGGTCCGAGACCATCCCCGCGGGATAGAAGAGGGTCATGTCCATGGCGGAGCTGATGCCGAAGACCACGCTGATCGCTGCCGGGTCCAGCCCGATGTGTGCGCCCCACAACGGGATGATGGCGTGGCGCGAGACCCGTAGCACGCTCAGGGAGGTGGCACCGACCCCCGCGGTCAGGAACACCTTGTGGTGCTCGCGCACGATCCTGGTGACCGGCGGCGGAGCGTGGCCCGCGGGCGGGGAGGAAGAGCGGTGCGGGTCGCGGATCACGGCCAGGACCAGCCATCCCGCCGATGCCAGCACGATGTGCACCCAGTAGGCACCGGCCAGATCGAGCCACACGATGGCGCCCGCCCCGATGAAGGGGCCCAGGAAGTTGCCGATCCGGTTGACCCCACCGAGGGTCGACAGCGCCCGGCCCCGGAGGTGGAACGGCATCACCTCGCTCACGTAGGTGAGTCGGGCCAGCAGCCACATCGCCCACCCACAACCGAGGACGAAGATCGAGGTGAAGAACAGCCACACGGCGGGGCTGGCGAGCGCACCGGCGAGGGCGACGACCAGCACGCCGGTTCCGATGGCCATGGCCCGGCGTTCGCCGAAGCGCTCGATCAGTCGCCCCGCGGGGATGTCGAAGGCCACGGTGCCGATGCCCCGCACCGCGACGGCGACCCCGGCCACCGCTGCCGAGGCGCCGAGATCCGTTGCGGTGAGCGCGATGACGGGGATGACCGCTCCCTGGCCGATCGCGAACAGCAGGGTCGGCACGTACACGGTGAGCACGAGCGAGCGGAGGGTCGGCTCCGCCGCCGGTGAAGCCGGCGTGGTGGTCGGCCCCGCTGTCGGGGAGTGGTCGGTCACTCGGCCGTGTCGGCGATCCACCGGTCGACCAGGTCGGCCAGCACGGGCAGCACCACGCCCCCGGAGCCCAACACCACGTCGTGGAACGCGGCGATGTCGAAGCGGTCGCCGAGCGCGGCACGTGCGCGTTCGCGCAGCCCGAGGATCTCGCGCTGACCGACCTTGTAGGCCACCGCCTGGCCGGGGATGGCCACGTAGCGATCGACCTCCACCTCGATCTCGCCAGCCGCCACCGGCGAGTTCGCCAAGAAGTAGTCGACGGCCTGTTGACGGCTCCAGCCCTTGGCGTGCAGTCCCGTGTCGACGACGAGACGCCCCGAGCGCCACGAGTCGGCGGCCAGCATCCCCAGGCGGGCGATGTCGTCGCTGTAGAGCCCCATGTCCTCGGCCAGGCGCTCGGCATAGAGTCCCCAGCCCTCGATGTAGGCGGTGTTGCCGAAGCCCATCCGCCGGAACGCCGGCAGGTCGGTGAGCTCGGATGCGATCGCCAGCTGGAGATGGTGGCCGGGGATGGCTTCGTGGAAGGCGATCGACTCGGCCTCGAACCTGCTCTGCTCGGTGGGGTTGCGCAGGTTGACGAAGTAGGTGCCGGGACGGCTGCCGTCGGCTGCCGGAGGGAAGTAGTAGGCAGCGGGGGCGTCGTCGGCGAGCACCGCGGGCACGGGTTCGATCCGGCAGGGGGCCTGGGGGAGCCGGCCGAACCAGCTCGCCATGGCGTCGGTCGCCCGGTCGAGCGAGGTCCGGGCCAGCTCCATGATCTCGTCCTGGGACCGGAACCGCAGCTCGGGGTCGGTGCGGAGGCGTTGGAAGATGGTGGCCAGGTCGGTGGTGGCGAACACCCGGTCGCCGATCTGGCGGTAGGCCGCCGGCAGCTGGCGTTCGGCCTCGTCGATCCCGAACTCGTGCAGCTCGTCGGGGGTGACCGGCAGCGACGTGTGGGTCTCCAGGAGCGCGGCGTAGATCTCCTCGCCCCCTTCGATCCAGCACAGCCCCGCTCGGTCGTCGGGCCGGGCCACCGGCGCGAGCTCCTGGGCGAGCACGTCGCGCATGCGCTGGTAGCCGGGACGGACCGAGTCGGCGACGACCTTGCGGAGTCGTTCGCGCCACAGGCTCTCGCCGTCCCACCCGGTCGGCCCGCGCAGGTTCACGAACAGGTCGTCGTCGAGCGACGACGCCAGGTAGCCGTCGATGCTGTGGATCGCCCGGTCGATGCAGAGCGCGGCCGGGGGCCGGCCACGGGCCACCGCACCCCGGAAGCGTTGCGCCGCCTGGTCGAGCGAGCCGGCCAGCTTGGAGAACCGGCCGAGCAGCGCATCGGCCTGCTCGGGAGTCTCGGCCGCGAGCTGGGGCGCGGCCATCAGGGCGCCGACGTGGGGCCCGTCCATCTGGTCGCTGCGCAGCTCGGTGATGCCGAGGTCGATCATCCGGATCGAGTTCGCCACCTCGATGGCCATGATCTTGGCCGTGACCTCGTCCTGGAGGTCGAGCGTGGCGTGGTCGAGCCCGTCGAGCCGCTCGGCGAAGCGCTCCAGCTTGAGTCGTTGGAGGGATTCGGCCTCGACCGAGAAGTCCTCGATCTGGTCGTCGAAGCGGTGGTCGCCGATCAAGGTCGCGAAGGTCGGCGAGCTCTCGAGCGTGAAGTCCCAGTAGTCGGACGCGACGGCGTTCAGCTCCGGGTTCATGCCAGCTCCTCGGTCGTCGGTGGGGTGGTCATGAGCGTAGGACACCCGCGGCGAGGGCGACGCCCGTTAGCCTCATCGCATGGCTGGTTCCGGTGAGGTCGTCGAGGCCCCAGAGGGGTATCCCAAGCGCTGGGAGGCCGACGTGCTCCTCGCCGACGGGGCAACGGTCCATGTCCGTCCGATCCGGCCCGACGACGCCGAACGGCTGGTCGCCTTCCACAGCCGACAGTCCTCGGAGAGCATCTACTTCCGCTACTTCTCGCCCCGTCCTCGCCTGTCCGACAAAGACGTCGAGCGCTTCACCACCGTCGACTACCGCCATCGCATGGCCTTCGTGGCCATCTTGGCCGACGAGCTGATCGGCGTGGCCCGCTACGACCGCGATCCCAGCCGCGACGACGCCGAAGTCGCGTTCTTCACCGACGATCGCCACCAGGGGAGGGGCCTGGCCACCATCTTGTTGGAGTACCTCGCCGCGGCCGCACGCGAGCAGGGCATCTTCCAGTTCAGCGCCCAGACGCTTCCCCAGAACCGCAAGATGCTGGGGGTGTTCAAACAGGCCGGGTTCCAGGTCAGCACCCGCTTCGACGAAGGCGTGATCGAGGTCCGTCTCGGGATCGAGCCAACACCGGAGGCCCAGCTCAAGATCGACGAGCGCGAACGACGGGCCGAGGCCCGCTCGATCGAGCGGCTGCTCGCTCCACGGTCGGTCGCCGTGGTCGGCGCGGGTCGACAGCGCGGCGGACTCGGCCACGAGATGGTCCGCAACCTCGTGGCCGGCGGGTTCGAGGGGCCGGTGTATCCGGTCAACGCCAACGCCTCGCACGTCGCGAGCATCAGCACCCATCCCACCGTGCTCGACATCCCCGGCGAGGTCGATCTGGCCATCATCGCCGTGCCGGCTCCCGACGTGCTCGATGTGGTCGGACGCTGCGTCGAGAAGGGGGTGCAGGGCCTCGTCGTCATCTCGGCCGGGTTCGCCGAGACCGGACCCGAAGGCGCAGACGCCCAGCGCCAGCTGGTCGAGCTGGCCCGGCGGCACGGCCTGCGGCTCATCGGGCCGAACTGCATGGGGGTCATCAACACCGCCCCCCGCGTGGCGTTGCGCGCCACCTTCGCTCCCGTCGAGCCCGAACCGGGAGGCGTGGCCTTCCTGTCGCAGTCCGGCACGCTCGGCACCGCCATCCTCGAGACCATGGGCGAGCTCGGCCTGGAGGTGTCCACCTTCGTCTCGCTCGGCAACAAGGCCGATGTCAGCGCCAACGACCTCTTGCAGTACTGGGAGCAGGACGAGCGCACCGACGCGGTGCTGCTGTACATGGAGTCGTTCGGGAACCTGCGCAAGTTCAGCCGCATCGCCCGTCGGGTCGGACGGGTCAAGCCGATCATCACCGTCACCAGCGGCGGTTCGAGCCTCGGTGCCGAGGGCCAGCTCGATCTTCCACCCGAGGCCACCCTCGATGCCCTCCTCGCCCAGGCCGGGGTCATCCGGGTCTCGACCCTCGATCTGCTCTTCGACGTCACCCGCCTGCTGCTCACCCAACCGGTCCCGGCCGGCAAGCGGGTGGCGGTGGTGTCGAACTCCTCGGGTCCCGCCCGCCTCGCGATCGACGCCTGCCGCGGAGCGGGCCTCGAGGTCGCGGTGCTGTCGGGGCCGACCCAGGCCTCGATCGCGGGCCAGGTGCCGATGGCCACCCACACCGCCAACCCGCTCGATCTCACCTTCCAGTCCGATCCCCACCACTTCCAGGCCGCGCTGGCCGCGGTCCTCGCCGACGACGCGGTCGATTCGGTCATCACCATCTACGCGCCGCCCCTCGAGGCCCGTACCCAGGAGGTGGTCGAGGCGATCGCCGCGGCCGCCGACGGCTCGCGCAAACCGGTGGTCGCCACCATCCTCGGGGCGTCGCCGCGACGGGGCGGAGTCGCCGGCGATCTGGCAGTGCCGGTGTTCGCCTTCCCCGAGGAGGCGGCGCGAGCGCTCGGGCGCGTCACCCGCTACGGGGCATGGCTGTCCGAACCAGAAGGTGGCCGCCCGGAGCTCGACCGCGTCGATCCCGACCGTGCCCACGACCTCGTCGACGGGTTCCTGGCCGCGGCGCCCGACGGCGACGAGCTCGACCACCCGGGCTCGTCCGAGGTCGTGGCCAGCTTCGGGATCGACATCGTCGACGAGCGGATCGTCGACTCGGCCGAGGCTGCGGCCGACGCCGCCGAGGAGATCGGCTTTCCCGTGGTGCTCAAGGCGACGGGTCTCAGCCGCCTGGCCAAGACCGAGTCCGGCGGGCTCGCCGTCGACCTCCACAGCCGGTCCGAGGTCCAGCAGTCCTATGACCGCATGGTCGGGTTGCTCGGCGAGGCCATGCGACCTGCCATCGTGCAGGCGATGGTCCCGCCCGGCACCGACGTCGCGGTGCGTGCGGTGCAGTCGCCGGGGACCGGTGCGGTCATGTCGATCGGGTTCGGGGGCGTGGTGCTCGACCAGGTCGGGTTCGACTCGTTGCGCTTCCTGCCGCTCACCGACCACGATGCCGAGCAGCTGATCAACGGGTCGCGCTTGGCGTCGTTGCTGCCGCCGGGCACACCCGAGCGCCACCAGCTGGCGTCGTTGCTGATGCGCGTCGCCGCACTCACCGAGGCGGTGCCCGAGGTGGCGGAGGTGCTGCTCAACCCGATCATCGTCTCGGCCGACGGGGTCGCGGTCACCGACGCCCGGGTGCGGATCGCTCCCTGGGACGACGACGAGCTCCCCGTGCGTCGCCTCGGCGACGACTGACTCCTGATCACCGAGGTGCCCTCGCCCTACGCGTTCGGCGGACGGGGCTCGCGGGGGAGTCCGAGCACCCGCTCGCCGAGGATGTTGCGCAGCACCTGGGTCGTGCCGCCCATGATCGTGTAGCCCGGCGCATAGCAGATGTTGCGGGCGGTCCTCGCCGCCCTCCGATCGATGTCGTCGGCGTCCCACGCCGTGGTGCCGGCACCCAGCGCCCGCCCACAGAAGTCGGCGACCCGCTGCTCGAACTCGGTGCAGAAGGTCTTGGTCGCCGCCGAGAATCCACGTGGTCCCTGCCGGAGCACCTCGCGGATGACCAGCAGCCGGCCGATTCGGTAGCCGGTCTCGATGGCGGCGATCTCCTGGCGGACGAGGGGATCGTGGTGGTCGGCCAGCGGCACCACGTCGTCATAGAGCGCCCGGTTGCTGACCAGTCGGTCGATCCCGCCCCGCTCGTGCTCCATCTGGCGCATCACCTGGCTGAAGCTGCCGTTCTCCGCCCCCACCAGGTGCGAGCCGGGCACCACCACGTCGCTGAGGTGCACCTCGCAGAAGTGCTCGTTGGCCACCGCGTCGACGATCGGCCGGACCTCGACGCCGGGGGATCGCATGTCGACCACCAGCTCGGACAGCCCCTTGTGCGGCGGGGCATCGGGATCGGTACGGGCGATGAGGTAGCACCAGTCGGCCAGGGCGGCGCCACTGGTCCAGACCTTCTGGCCGTTCACGATCCAGTCGTCGCCCCGTCGTTCGGCTCGGGTGCGGATGGCGGCCACGTCGGATCCGGCGTCGGGTTCGCTCATCCCGATGCACCACAGCGATTCGCCGGCGATGATCCCCGGCAGCCACCGGGCCCGCTGCTCGGTCGAGCCGAACTCGAGCAAGGTGGGCCCGATCTGACGATCGGCGAACCAGCAGCTCGCGACGGGAGCGCCTCCGGCGATGAGCGCCTCGAAGACCACCAGCCGTTCGATCGGGGGCCGACCACCACCGCCTTCGGACTCGGGCCAGGTCATGCCCAGCCACCCCCTGCGGGCGAGCTCGGCGGCGAACACGGTCGAGTTGCCGACGATCCAGGTGTCGTCGCGGGCCTCGTCGGGATGTTCGGCGGTCCAGCGCCGGGCGAGGTCGGCCGCTTCCTCGCCGAGCTCGAGCAACCGGGACGACCATGCGAAGTCCATGTGGGTCAGGCCCCTTCGGGGGGCGACGCGCCGACCCCGCCCAGGCCCGAGTCGGGTGGGTAGTCAGGTCGTCCCTGCTCGCACCACCGTCGCAGCGAGTCCCACGGGTAGATGCCGGTGGAGTGACCGTCGTTCCAGGTGATGGACAGGCCCCACGCGCCGATCAGCTCGGCGTCGGTGATGGTGAGCGGTTGCGGCGATCGCGGTGTCGGCCAGGGTGCCTGTCCCTTGTCGCGGGCGCCGCGGCACGACGCGCACGGACAGGCCAGCCTCAGCTCCTCCAAGTCGAAGGTGCAACGGTGTCCGTCGATGAACTCGATGTCGACGCCATCTTCGCGGTTGACGGTGATGTCGCGAACCTCGCTCTTTCCCACCCTCTGATCATCTCACGCCCCGGGTGCCACCCTGTCCCGAGCCCATCGTGGGTCGATTAGCGTCGCGGGTGTGGAGATCAGACCAGTACGCGACGAAGAGCACTCCGAGCTCGCCGACATCACCGTCGCCGCCTACCTCGGCATCGGACACGTCGACGACGAGTACGAGCCTGAGCTACGAGACGTGGCGGGACGGGTGGCGGGTGCCGAGGTGTTCGTGGCGGTCGACGACGACGGGAGACTGCTCGGCGGGGTCACCTACGTGCCTGATCGGGCGTCGCCCTACGCGGAGTTCGACGCCGAGCACGCGGCCGGCGTGCGCATGCTCGCGGTGCGTCCCGACTCCCAGGGCCAGGGTGTCGGCGAGGCCCTCACGCTCGAATGTGTGCAGCGAGCCATCACCGCCGGTCGCACCGAGCTCATCTTGCACTCGGGTCTGACCATGACCGCCGCGCATCGCATGTACGAGAAGCTCGGGTTCGAACGAGATCCGAACCTCGATTGGTGGCCGACCCCGGGCATCGAGCTGCTCGGCTACCGCATGCACCTCGACCCGAGGAGCTGACCCCATGCGCGCGGTGGTGTTGACCGAACACGGCGAACCCGACGTCCTCACCGTCGCCGAGGTCGCCGATCCGGTCCCCGGGCCCGACGAGGTGCTCGTCGACGTCGCCGCCACCGCGCTGAACCGGGCCGACCTGTTGCAGCGACGAGGGCGCTATCCGGGACCGCCGATGGACCACGAGATCCCGGGGATGGAGCTGGCCGGACGGGTCGCCGCGGTCGGGTCACGAGCCAGGGCCTGGGCGGTCGGTGATCCCGTCATGGGCATCGTCGGGGGTGGCGCCTATGCCGAACGGATCGCCGTCCACGAACGTCAGCTGATGCCGGTGCCCTCCACCGTCGGTCTCACCGACGCCGCGGCCATTCCCGAGGTGTTCATCACCGCGTGGGACGCGCTGGTTCGCCAGGGTGGTCTCACCGCCGGACGGGTGGCACTGGTCCACGCCGGGGCGTCGGGGGTCGGCACCGCCGCCATCCAGATCGCCAAGGCCATCGGCGCCTCCATCATCGTCACCGCCAGCACGGGCAAGCTCGACGCCTGCCGTCAACTGGGCGCCGACCGGGCGGTCGACTACACCGCCGACGACTTCGTCGAGGCGGCAAAGGATCTCACCGGGGGCCGTGGCGTCGACGTGGTCCTCGACGTCATCGGTGGGGAGTATCTCGCCCGCAACCTCGACGCGCTGACCGTCGGTGGCCGCATCATCCAGGTGGGGGTCATGGGCGACGCCAGCGCGACCTTTCCCCTCGGTGCGCTGCTTCCCAAGCGAGCCAGTCTGATCGGCACCGTCCTGCGGTCTCGTCCCGTCGAGGAGAAGATCTCGGTCACCCAGCGCTTCGCCAGGGAGATGCTGCCCCTGTTCGAGTCGCGAGCGCTGGCCCCGGTGATCGACAGCCGCTTTCGTCTCGAGCAGATCGCCGACGCTCATCGTCACATGGAGTCCAACGCCAACGTGGGCAAGATCGTGGTCGAGCTGTGACCGCTCCACCGGCGGCCACCAGCCGAGCGCGGATCAAGTCCAAGGTCGTCGACCTGTTGCCCGATCCGGTGGTGTTCCGCCTGCTGCCGCTGATCTACCGCCGCCAGGAGCCCGAGCTGTCACGACTCGCCGAGATGGTGCCGTCGGGTCGCAACGCCATCGATGTCGGTGGTTGGCTCGGACCGTGGACCAGGGAGCTGTCCCGGCGGGTTCCCCACGTGACCTGCGTCGAACCGCAACCCGACCTCGCGGCCTTCCTGCGCAAGGTGGTGCCGACCAACGTGACCGTCATCGAGGCCGCCGTGTCCGATTCCCCCGGGCGGGCCCAGCTGTGCCTCCCTGAACGGCGTCACGGGGCCAACGCGCTCGCGTCGCTGCACGGTGACCCGGAACGGGCCGAGATCGTCCACGACGTCGAGGTGATCCGCCTCGACGACCTCGACGTGGTCGACGTCGGCTTCATCAAGATCGACGTCGAAGGACATGAGCGCGCCGTCATCGACGGCGCCTCGACCCTGATCCGCCGTGACCGGCCACGTCTGCTCATGGAGGCCGAGCAGCGCCATCTCGACGAACCCCTGGCCGAGCTGTTCGCTCGGGTCACCGACGAGGGCTATGAGGGATGGTTCCTCCACCGGGGCCGGTGGCACCCGTTGTCCGAGTTCGACGTGCAACGCCACCAGCTCGATCACCTCGACGACCTGGTCGGTCCCGACTACGTGAACAACGTGCTGTTCATCCCCACCGGTGCCGAAGGCTCCGACGAGGTGGCCCGCTAGCGTCGGGTCGCCGACGACGAGCGGTCCTCAGCGCTGGTCGATGGGGACGTACTCGCGGACGTCGGTGCCGGTGTAGAGCTGACGGGGTCGCACGATGCGGCTGTTCTGCTGGAGCGACTCGAGCCAGTGGGCGAGCCAACCGGCGGTGCGGGGGATGGCGAAGAGCACCGTGAACATGGTGAGCGGGAAGCCCATGGACTGGTAGATCAGGCCCGAGTAGAAGTCGACGTTGGGATAGAGCTTGCGGCTGGTGAAGTAGTCGTCGGAGAGCGCGACCTCTTCGAGCTTGAGCGCGATGTCGAGCAGCGGGTTCTTGCCCGTGACCTCGAAGACGGCGTCGGCGGTCTCCTTGATGATCTTGGCCCGGGGGTCATAGCTCTTGTAGACGCGGTGACCGAAGCCTTGGAGGCGCTGTTCGCCGGCTTTGACGCCCTTGACGTAGTCCTCGACGTTCTCGTAGGAGCCGATGTCGTTGAGCATCCGGATCACGGCTTCGTTGGCTCCACCGTGGCGGGGCCCGTACAGCGCGGCGGAGGCGGCAGCGGTGGCGGAGTAGGGGTCGGCATGGCTGCTGCCGACGGTGCGCATCGCGGTGGTCGAGCAGTTCTGCTCGTGGTCGGCGTGGAGGATGAACAGCACGTCGAGTGCCCGGCTGAGGACCGGGTCGGCCTCGTAGTGGGGTTCGGCGATCTTCCACATCATCGACAAGAAGTTGGACGGGAAGTCGAGGTCGTTGTCGGGGTAGACGAAGGGCATCCCGACGCTGAAGCGGTGGGCGCCGGCGGCCAGGGTCGGCATCTTGGCGATGAGCCGCACGATCTGCTTCATGCGCACATCGGGATCGTCGATGTTCTTGGCTTCGGGGTAGAACGTGGAGAGCGCGGCGATGGCCGAGACCAGCATGCCCATGGGGTGAGCGTCGTGGTGGAAGCCCTCCATGAACCGCTTGCGGACGTTCTCGTGGATGAACGTGTGATGGGTGATCTCGTGCTGCCAGGTGTCGTACTGCTCGGCGGAGGGGAGCTCGCCGTGGACGAGGAGGTAGGCGACCTCGAGGAAGGTCGACTGCTGGGCGAGCTGTTCGATGGGGTAGCCCCGGTAGCGCAGGATGCCGGCTTCGCCGTCGAGGTCGGTGATGGCGCTGGCTGCGCCCGCGGTCGCGCTGAACGAGGGGTCGAAGAACCAGGTGCCTGGCAGCAGCTTCTGGAACTGTCCGGCGTCGATGCCGCCGTTCTCGATCGGGATCTCGATCGACTCGCCCGTGCGGTTGTCGGTGATCGTTACTGACTCAGGCACCCGTACTCCCTGAACTCGACAGTGGGCCCTCGTGGACCCGACGTTGCGGTCTGCGCATGTGAGGTTCGGACGCCAGGGTATCGCTCCTGGCTGAGGGCCACGTCCGAGACGACTCGCGCACGATCAGAGCGGATGGTTGTCGTGGCGCCGTCCGACCACGTGCTCGCGCTTGGATTCCAGCACGGCGAGGGCCGAGGCGATCTCTCGCCTCGTCTCCGCCGGCTCGATCACCGTGTCGATCGAGCCCCGCTCGGCGGCGGCGTAGGGGTTCAGCAGCCGTTCCTCGTAGTCACGCTCGAGCTCGGCCCGCCGTTCGGGGGTCTCCCGGCGGTAGAGGATCTCGCCGGCCTGGCGTGCACCCATGACTGCGATCTCCGCGGTCGGCCAGGCCAGCATCAGGTCGTTGCCCATGTGCTTGGAGTCCATGACGATGTAGGCGCCGCCGTAGGACTTGCGCATCACGAGCGCGATGCGGGGGACCGTCGCCCGGGCATAGGCGAAGGCCAGCTGGGCGCCCTTGCGGATCATGCCCCGCCACTCGAGATCCTTGCCCGGGTAGAAGCCGGAGGTGTCGATCATGGTGATGATGGGGAGGTTGAACGCGTCGCAGAAGGCGACGAAGCGGGCACCCTTCTGCGAGGCGAGGATGTCGAGGGTGCCGGCGAGGTACTGGGGTTGGTTGGCGACGATGCCGACGGGACGACCGTCGATCATCGCCAACGCGGTGACGAGGTTGGGGGCCCAGCCCTCCCGCAGCTCCAGCAGCTCGTGATCGTCGACCAGGCTCCGGATGACGTCGCGCACGTCATAACTGCCCGTCGAGGTCGACGGGATGATGGTGCCCGCTTCGGGAGTGGGCCGGTCGGGGGGATCGTCGCCCGGCCACGACGGCGGGAGCTCGTCGTTGTTGGACGGGAGATAGGCGAGCAGGTCGCCGATGGCATCCAGGGCGGCATCCCGATCGGCGACGAGCAGCGAAGCCAGCCCGCTCGAGCGCGCGTGGGCTGCGGGTCCGCCGAGGGCGGCGGTGCTGATGGGCACCCCGGTGAACTCGCGGACCATGGCGGGACCGCTCATGAAGGCATAGGCCGACTCGGTCATCACCACGTGGTCGCTGAGTCCGAGGAGCAGCGCAGGGCCCGACACCGCGGGGCCGGTCGCGGCGGCGAGCACCGGCACGATGCCCGACGCGGCGACCACCTCACGGGCCGCGCGCCCCCATCCGTGCAGCGCGGCCACGCC
This sequence comes from Acidimicrobiales bacterium, assembly GCA_046543225.1. Taxonomy (GTDB): domain Bacteria; phylum Actinomycetota; class Acidimicrobiia; order Acidimicrobiales; family SKKL01; genus SKKL01. The sequence goes on along the minus strand of JBKGZW010000029.1, from coordinate 275 downwards.
CTCGTTGATGTCGGCGCCGCTCGATGCCAGGAGCAGCACCAGCGGGACCTTGGCCTCGCGCGCCGCCCTGGCAGCGAACTCGATGTCTTGTCCGTCGGCCGGACGCAGCGCACCCCGGCGGATGCTGGCGTCGGACTCGACCAGCACCACGGGGCGCCCCGCCAGCTCCGAGACGTGGGCGGAGATGTTGCCGGGCGTTCGGGCGCGCAGCGGAAGCGAGACGGTCACGGGTGATGCGACCAGGCGCAGCGGCGAATCGTTACCGCTGCGCCCGG
>JBKGZW010000200.1:0-4845 GCA_046543225.1 Acidimicrobiales bacterium | reverse complement strand
CGGGGTCATGGCGATCCTGTTGGGGGCGGGCCTGTTCGTCGTGGTCCCGCTCAGCATCATCCTCGAGAGCCGCCACCACGACCTCGGGTAGCGGCGGGGACGGGTCGAGCGCCGGGGGATGGCACTAGTGCCCCTCAGGCAACGTTTGCGACGTGTGCAGCGTGCCCGCGAGCCGGCGATCGGTGGTGGTCGGCGTGGTACCGCGGGCTGGTTCGCGCTAGCGGTCTCGGAGTCCCTTGCCGTTGAGGATGCGGGGAACGATCTTGTTGATGCGGCGTTCTCGGGTGCTGGGTTGCTTGGCGTCGGAGACGTGCAGGTTGTATTCCCGCTGTCGGCCTGGGGTCAGGTTGTCGAACGCTTCGGCGAGTTGGTCGTCGGAGGCGAGGCGGTCCACCAGCTCGGGTGCCAGCGGTTCGTCGGGTCGAGCGGGGAGCTCGGTGCCTGCTTGCTCGTGGGCGATCGCCGCCTTGATGTAGGCGGTCACCACATCGGCCAGCTCTTCGACGTCCTCGACGGAGGTGAACACCATGCGTTTCGCGGCGTGTGAGTTGGGGCCCTGGTCGTGGAGCACATCTGCGGGGTCGTCCAGGAGCACGCCCTTGAAGAACATGAGTGCGAGGTGATCGGAGAACTCCTGGATCAACACGACGTTGGCATCACCGAGGCAGTAGCAGGGTTTGCCCCACTTGATCTCCTCGGTGAGGCCGACGTCGAGCAGCAGCGGGCGCAGGGTCGCGATCTCGTCGGGCCACTGCTCGGTCGAGGCCAGGTAGGCGTCGACGTCGGGGAAGTCCTCCATCAATCGACCTCGGGGAGCTCGGTGAAGTCCCTCTTGGCTTGCCGGTACCACTTCATCCCTGAGACGGGGCGCCGCCGACGTGCCTTCATGTCCTCTCGGGCAGGCCGGTGTGCGGCGTCCCCTTGGACCACCATCTCTTTGAGGTGGGTGTCTTGGGAGCGGATCACGTCGCCTGCGGTCTCCCCGCGATGGCGGTGGCCGCAGGGCCCTCCGAGCTGTCGGCAGGTCATGGCCTTCATCCTGGTTTCCTCGTTCTCTGCGTGGGGCGGTCAGCGGCGGCGTTTCGGCTGCCGGGCTGGCTCAGGCTTGGGCGATTCGGATCAGGTTCCCCGAGGGGTCGCGGACGGCGCAGTCTCGGACGCCCCAGGTGGCACATCACCGTCCTCCTGAGAACGACCCCCGTGGGGCTGGGACAGCACAACGTCGAGGTCCTGGCCGCGAGCACCAACCGTCACCCATCGGAACTCGCCTCGCTTGACATCGTTGCGAACCTCGAGGCCGAGAACGTCTCGATAGAAGCCCAACGCCTCCGCTGGGTCGTGCACCGGGATGAACATCGTCGAAACGGCAACCGTCATGGCCCTGATGGTACGAAACCCGCATCCGGGGTGCTTCTTTGATCGTGATCGATCGCCTTCCCGCTTCAGCGGGTCGGGCGGAGCTGCTGCATCGTCACACAGGGCGGCACTGAGTCCAGGTCGCGGTGGTCCAGCTCTCGGTAGGCGGACGGGCTGAGTCCCATGATCTCCGAGAACCGTGTGCTGAATGATCCCAGGGAGGTGCACCCCACCTCGACGCAGGCCTCGGTCACCGACAGCCCCGAGCGCAGCAACGCCTGCGCACGTTCGATCCGTCGAGTCATCAGATAGCTGTACGGGGTCTCTGAGTACGTCTCCCGAAACCGCCGGGAGAAGTGCCCAGCCGACATGCATGCCACCTCGGCCATCGCCGGTACATCGAGTGGACTCGCATGGTTCCGATCGATGAAGTCCCTCGTTCGACGCAGGTCGGCGAGCTCGCGGAGTTGCTCTGGAGTCACACGACGACCGTAATCGCGTCAAGGTCCATCATCCGAGGGCCATCCCATAGGATTCGGTCGAGGTGTCTCCAGCGAGGTGCCCCGAAGGTCGTCCCTTCCCGCGAGACCGGTCGAATCACGATCAGATGCGCGACCGGCGGTCCGGACGCCCGCAGGCTCTGATGAGCGAGACTTGCGTCATGGAGAGCTGTATGGCGTGCGACCTCGCCGACGGAAAGCTGCCATTGCCCGGCGGGCGCCTACACGAGACGACCCATTGGCTGGTCGAGCATTGCGTCGGCCCCCTCGGTCTCGGGACGTTGATCGTGAAGCCTCGACGCCACGTCACGCGTGTCGCGGACCTCACCGACGAGGAAGCGTCTGAGCTCGGCCCGCTGCTCCGCACAGCGTCGGTGATAGCCGGAGAACTCGTCCATGCCGAGCAGGTCTACAACTGCCTTTGGTCGCACGCCGGCGGCGTCCCGGTCCACATCCACTACGTCGTGCAGCCCGTCACCGCGGACCTGATGGGACAGTACACATCGCATGGACCGGTGCTCCAGGTCGCGATGCTCGCCGACGGCGAGGTCCCAGACGGTGAGCAGATCGAAGCGATCGCGACCCGAGCGAGAGCTGCCTTCGACCGGGCTGCTGGCGGGACGTAGCCGGCGTTGGAGGGCATCCACCTGCATCGTCACGTCTGCAGATTCTGGGACAGCTGGGGCCGGTCAAGCGGCAAGCGGGCTGCCGACGCTGGCGCGTCGTGCGTTTGACAAGACGGCGTCGATGCTCGCGGATGTCGCTGTCAGCAGCGAGCGTCTTGGGGCATGGCGTCGGATGGGGGGATCGTAGCGGGCGACCTCGGGCGTCAGGCCGGGTCGGGCTGTCGGGTCATGCTGCGATGGAGCGCAGCACCAGCATCCGGATCGTGGACGGCAGGTTCTTCGGGAGATTCTGCCGGGCGTGCGCTCGGAGCGCCGCGCGGTGTGCTGGAGCGAGCGTGGTGAGGAAGCCGACGGTGTGGGCCATGTTGAGCCTCCAGTCCAGTGCCAGCTCGGGATCATCGAGGCCGACCTCGACCGTGACCTCCTGCACCGTGACATCGACCAAGCCGGCGAGGGTTGCCGCCCGTGCGAGCGTCTCGGCGGTGCCGACGCTGGGCGCGAGATGCCGTCCGAAGGTCTCGTACCAACCAGGGCGCTGGTATCCGTGCGCGTCGAGTGTGGCGTGGACCGCGGCTTTCGCCGGGTGCGAGCCATCGGTGGGGAAGCTTGCGGCGAGCACGATGCCTCCGGGACGGGTGACCCGGCGGCACTCGGCCAGGCCCGCGACCGGATCGGGGATGTGGTTCAGTACGAACGCGGCCACGACCCCGTCGACGCTGTCGTCGGTCAGCGGCAGCGCCGCCCCGTCGCTGACCACGGCCGGGGGTCGCCGGTGACGACGATGGCGCAGCATCTCCTCCGAGATGTCGGTGCCGATGGGCTGGGCGCCCGCGGCGAGCAGAGCGTCGGAAGCGACGCCGGTGCCAGCGCCGAGGTCGACGAGCGTGCGGCCGTCCAGCTCGTGAACCGCAGCGGTGCGGACCAGTGCGGTGGCCAGCGTGGCGTACACCTTCGCGGGGCCAGCCTCCCACCCCGCAGCCGCGCGGAAGTCGTAGGCGTCGCTGATCTCGCGGGACAAGGAAGCGGAGGCGTGCTCGGGCTTCATCGGAGCTCTGCGGCACCGTCGCACACGCCGGCTTCCCACCAGGCGAGCTCGTTCGCGTGCTCCTCGCCTTCGCCGAGGCCCTTCTCCCAGCCGAAGAGCATCATCGTCGCCAGTAGGCACAGCCGCAGCTGGTGCTCCCACCACGGTTCGGTGTCGATGCCGTGCCGTTCCAGAGCGCCGCGGTAGGCGGCCAGCGTCTCGTCCTTGCTGTGAGGAAGTCGGGCGCAGTTCAAGCAGATGTACCAGGCGACGTCGGCGCACACGGGGGCGATGCCGGCGAGTGCCCAGTCGACCAAGACGGTCCGGGCGTCGTCGGCGTGAGTTCCGAGGTTGGCGGTCTTCCAGTCGCCGTGGACCAGGGTGTGTGGGGTCTCCGCGAGCTGTTCGTGGAGCAGGTCGGGGTCGGCGAGGAGGCCCATCACCACCGCGGCAGCGCGAGGCGCCAGCCGCGCGAAGCGCTCCCACCCGTCGGGCACGACCCGGGTCGGGAGCGGATGGCGGCCACCGACCGCGCCCTCGGTGACCGCGAGGTTCGGACCGAACCACACGAAGCGGGACTCCGGGGGCAGCAGGCCGATGGTGTCCGGTCGTTGCCAGAATGCGACGTGGAGGCGGGCCATGTGGTCGAGGAACCGCAGGTGTTCCTCCATCGACAGCCTGCTGTCGTCGGCTGGCACCATCGACGGGCTCTCGTCTCGCATCAGAATCGCACCCTCGCGTCGCTCGTCGTGCCAGGCGGCTCCGACGATGGTGTGGTCGATGCAGCCGGGGAGCAGGTCCAGCCAGCCGGTGCGCCACAGCGTCACCGTTCGACAGCTCAGATCGCCGGTAGCACGCATGATCCAGTCGTCGGCCAGGCTCAGGTGCTTGAGCAGATATGGGACGCCGTCGAGTACGATCCGCTCCATCGGGGCACCGGACTTCCCGTCGTGCTCGAAGGGTTCGCGTCGCGCTCCGTCGACGAGGTCGTCGACCGACGTCGCCACCGCCCGGATGTCGTCGCCGGGGTTCCGTCGACTCATGGTCACACGCATCAGCGGTCGGTCCTGGCGACGGGCTCGATGTTCTGATTGAGGTGGAACACGTTGTCGGGGTCCCAGGTGGCCTTGACCTCGGCGAGGCGAGCGTGGTTGGGGCCGAAGTTGGCCTCGACGCGGTGTCCGTCGTCACCCGACATGAAGTTGACGTAGCCGCCGTCCCCACCTGAGTGGGGGTGGATGGCCGCGTGGTAGTCCCGCACCCAGGTGATGTTCGCCTGGTTGTCGGCCGGATCCGGCCACGCGCCCGCGATGTTGGCGACGAAGGCCTTGTCCCGATG
>JBKGZW010000199.1:0-4859 GCA_046543225.1 Acidimicrobiales bacterium | reverse complement strand
ACCTTCACCATGGACGGCCGGCACTACACCTTCACCGAGTCACCCGCGCTGCCCAAGCCGGTGCAGTCGCCCCATCCACCGGTCATCGTCGGCGGCGGCGGCCCGACCAAGACCCCGCGCCTCGCCGCCCGCTACGCCGACGAGTTCAACCTCCCGTTCGCGCCCGTCGAGCGCTTCGCCGCCCAGCGCGACCGCGTCACCGCCGCCTGCGAGGCCATCGACCGCGACCCCGCCACCATGACCTGGTCGGTCGCCCAGGTCCTGTGCTGCGGTGAGACCGAGCCCGAGATCGAGCGCCGGGCCGCCCGGATCGGCCGCGAGGTCGCAGAGCTGCGCGAGAACGGCGCCGCCGGCACGCCCGACGAGGTGCTCGAGCGACTGCGCCGCTACGCCGACGCCGGGGCCGAGCGGGTGTACCTGCAGGTGCTCGACCTCGACGACCTCGATCACCTGGCCCTCGTCGCTCGCGACGTCCTGCCCCAGGTCGCCGGGTGGTGAGGACTACGGCGACCGGCGGATGATCTCCCAGTGCTCGACTCGGGTCGCCATCCCGGGTTCGAGCGGCACCTCGTCCTCGGCGGGCACATAGACCAACCGATCGTGGAGCCGGTCGAGACGGCCCTGCCACAGCTCGACCTCGTGGGGCACCACCCGAAGCCCACCCCAGTGGGGCGGACGGGGAACATCGAGCCCCGCGTAGCGTTCGTGGACCTCCGCCAGCTGGTGCTCGAGCTGGGCCCGATCGGCGATCGGCTGGCTCTGCGCCGATGCCCACGCCCCCAGCTGGGCGCCGCGGGGACGGGTGGCGAAGTAGGCGTCGGACTCGGCCGGGTCGATCTGTTCGACCATTCCCTCGATGCGGACCTGGCGGGACAGCTCGACCCAGGTGATGGTCAGCGCCGCCCACGGGTTGGTCAGCGCCTCCCGTCCCTTGCGGCTGTCGTAGTTGGTGTAGATCACGAACCCACCGCCGGTGAGCCCCTTCAACAGCACCGTCCGCGCCGACGGTTGCCCGTGGGTGCTGGCGGTGGCGAACACCGCGGCGGTGGGCTCGGCCGTGCCCGACGCGTACGCGTCCTCGAGCCAGCGGTCGACCTGCACGAGCGGATCGGGGTCGAGGTCGTCGATGTCGATGCCCTCGGTCTCGTACTCACGGCGTTGGCTGGTCAGATCCATGCCACCAGTCAACCCGATGGGGCCGCGGCCCCGGCGATCGAGCCCGCCGGGGCCGCGCCATCGCTACAGGTAGCCGTTCTCCTCGAGCCACTCGGCGGCCACCTCGTCGGCGTCGCGCAGCTCGATCTCGAACTGGCGGTTCAGCTCGGTGAGCTGCGCGGTGTCGAGGTCGGCCGACACCGCGTTCACCAGGTCGGCCATGTCGTCGCCATAGGTGTCGACCAGCTCCTGGGTCAGCACCGGGATGACGTTGTCGGCGTTGATCAGGCCCTCGTCGTCCTCGAGGACGACCCAGCCCTCCTCGGCGATCTGGGGGTTGGTCGAGAACAGGATGGCCACGTCGATCTCGTCGCCGGCGAGTGCCTCCACGGTGAGCGGACCACCACCGTCGAGGGACACGAACCCGTCCTCGAGGTCGATGCCGTAGACGTCGCGCAGACCGGGGATGCAGAACGGGTTCTCGGGGCAGTCCGGGGGGCCGCCGAGGTCCAGATCCTCGGTGAGGTCGCTGACCGACGACAGATCGTGCTCCTCCGCGGTCTCCTGGGTGACCACGAACGAGTTGGAGTCGACCGCCGGTGACGCCTCGAGCGCGACGAGCCCCTCGTCCTCGAGATAGCCGCCCAACAGCTCGGCGGTCTCCTCGATGTCGCTGGTCGCCTCGCCCGCCCCCTCGTTGAGGAACTCGAGCGCCGACGCCGCGTACTCGGCGGTGAAGTTGATGTCGCCGCTGTCGAAGGACGCGAACACGATCTCGCGGAACCCACCCAGGGCCTGGTAGTCGACGGGGTAGCCCGCCGCATCCAACGCCTGGCCATAGACCTGGGCGAGGACCTCGCTCTCGGCGAAGTCCTGGGCGCCGAGCACGATCGTGGGCCCGTCGGGTACCTCGATGTCGTCGGGCGGGCCCGCCTCGCCGTTCTCGTCGTCGTTGCCGCAGGCCGCCGCCGCCAGGGCGAGCAGCCCCACCAGCGCGATCAGCAACCTCCAGGTTCTGTGGGTGGTGCGCATGTGTTGCCTTCCTTTCCGGCACCGCTGGCGCCGTGGGTGGATGTGGAGGGACCTACAGGGGCCCGAAGTCGGGCACCTCGTCGACCGGGGTTGGTGCGGGATCGCCTCGACCCAGGCGTTGGCGACGGGTCCGGCCGACGCCCGACACCCGCACCCAGGGGGTGAGCACGCGTTCGGTGACGCTGAACGCCACCTCGGTGGTGATGGCCAGCAGGGCCACCAGGAGCCCACCGGTGAGCATCCGGCCGTTGTCGAACCGGGCGAGGCCCTCGGTGATGAACGATCCCAACGACGAGAGACCCACCAGCGCCCCGAGGGTGGCGGTGGCGATGATCTGCACCGCCGAGACCCGCAGCCCGGTGATGATCAGCGGCGTCGCCAGGGGCAGCTCGACCTGGGCGAGGACCTGGCGACGGGCCAGACCCATGCCCCGGGCCGCCTCGACCACTCCCGGGTCGGCCGACCGGATGCCGGTGAAGGTGTTGGCGAAGATCGGGGGGATGCCCAACAGCACCAGTGGCACCACGGTGGGCCAGAACCCCAGACCGAACCCGAACTGGATCGACAGCGGCAGGACCAGGGCGAGGATCCCGAAGCTGGGCAGGGCCCGACCGAGGTTGACGATGCCGACCACCGCGCTGCCACCGCGACGGAGGTGCCCGAACGCGACCGCTGGCGGGCCCGCGACCAGCGCCGCCACCAGCAGCGACAGCGCCGAGATCTTCACGTGCACCCAGGTGCGATCGGCGATGCCGTGCTCGCCCCACCAGTTGTCGTCGGTCGTGAGGAACGACCACAGCTCGCCGAGCGCTCCCATCAGTGGACCCCCCGCCGCGCCCACGGGGTCAACATCCGCTCGACCAGGATCAACACGACGTCGATGCTGACGGCGAGGACCACCGAGAGGGTGATGCCCAGCATGACCGGGGTGGGGAACGTTCGGCGCAGTCCGTCGAGGATGAACACGCCGTAGCCCCCCTCGCCGATGAGCGCGGTGATGGTGACCAGGCCGACCACGGTGACCATGGCGATGCGGATCCCGGCGATGATCGTCGGCGTGGCCAACCGCAGGTCAACCGCGAAGAACCGCCGCAGCGCGCCATAGCCCATGCCGTCGGCCGCCTCCTTCACCGCCGCGGGCACACCGTCGACCCCCGCCACGATGTTGCGGATGAGGATGAGCAGTGTGTAGCTCACCAGCGCGACCTGGGCGGGGACGAACCCGAGTCCGAACAGCGGCACCAGGAAGGCGAACAGGGCGAGGCTGGGGATCGTGTAGAGGAACCCGGTGACCCATGCGATCGGCGCGTAGGTCCGACGCCACCGCAGCGCCGCCGCCGACAGCACGACCGAGATCACGAACCCGACCCCGACCGCGAACACCGTCAGCCACAGGTGCGACACCGTGGCATCCCAGATCTCGTCGTAGCGCTGGCTGATCCAGTCCCACGACACGAGCTGGTCGCGCAGTTCGGCCTGGGCCAGCACCGCCGCGGTCACCGGACACCCTCGCTGAGCTGGTCGATGGTGATCATGCCCAGGTAGCGATCGGTGTCGTCGACCACCACCGCCACCCGCGTGCGGGAGGTCACGATCCCCTCCAGCACCTGGCGCAACGGCGTCGACGGGCCCACCTGGGCGTTGAAGCTCTGCAAGGGGGCATCGCCGACGGCGCTCACGTGGTCGAGGTCGTGGCTCCACACCCACCCGAGCAGACGGTCGCCGCTGCTCACCCCCACCCAGTCGACCGCGCTGGCGGACATGACCGCCAACGCCTGTGACGGCGGGGCGCCAGCGTCGACCATCACCCCGGGAGCAAGTTCGATGTCGGCCACGGTCATCAGCGCCAGGCGCTTGAGCCCCCGCTCGTTGCCGAGGAACGACTCGACGAACGCCGAGGCCGGTTTGGCAAGCAGCTCGTCGGGGGCGCCGGCCTGGGCCACGACCCCGCCCGTCTCGAAGATGACGACCTCGTCGCCCAGCTTGATGGCCTCGTCGATGTCGTGGGTGACCAACACGATCGTCTTGTGCACCCGCTGCTGCAGCAACAACAGCTCGTCCTGCAGCCGCGCCCGCACGATGGGATCGACCGCGCTGTAGGGCTCGTCCATCAACAGGATCGGCGGGTCGGCCGCCAGGGCCCTGGCCACCCCGACCCGCTGCTGCTGGCCGCCCGACAGCTCGGCCGGGTACCGGCGCAGCATCTCGGGGTCGAGGCCCACCAGATCGACCAGCTCGTCGACCCGGTCGCTGACCCGGTCGCGGTCCCACTTCAACAGGCGGGGGACGGTGGCGATGTTGTCGGCGATGGTCTTGTGGGGGAACAGGCCGATCTGCTGGATGACATAGCCGATCTGGCGGCGGAGCTGTGGGCGCTTCACCGAACCGATCTCGGTGCCGAGCACGTGGATCTCACCGGCGCTGGGCTCGATCAGCCGGTTGATCATCTTCAACGTCGTGGTCTTGCCGCACCCCGACGGACCGACCAACACACAGAGCTGGCCCTCGGCGATGTCGAGGTCGAGGTCGGTGACCGCGGGCGCGGCCGCGTTGGGGAACCGCTTCTCGACCCCCACCAGACGGATCGCCGACGTCCTGTCGTTCCCAGCGACAGGTGTGGTGGTCACCTCAACGACCGGGGGACACTCGGATGGGTCGATCCACTCGCCTGA
>JBKGZW010000028.1:0-22174 GCA_046543225.1 Acidimicrobiales bacterium | reverse complement strand
CGATCGCCCAGCGAACCCCGGTGCGTGCGGAGGTGACGCGGTCGTGACCACCACCGAGACCATCGACACCACCACGGCCGAGGCCTTCGCCGAGACGATGACCGGCGTGTTGAACCACGGCGCACTCGCCATCATGGCCAGCATCGGGCATCGGACCGGCCTGTTCGACACCATGGCGCAACTGCCTCCGAGCACCAGTGAGGGGATCGCCCAGGCAGCGGGACTGGACGAGCGCTACGTGCGGGAGTGGCTGGGGGCGATGACCACCGGCGGGATCGTCGAGCACGATCCGGGAACCAGCACCTTCCACCTGCCACCCGAGCACCACCCGTTCGTCACCCGCGCCGGCGGCCCCACCAACCTGGCCAAGACGATGCAGATCCTGCCCATGCTCGCCACGGTCTCGAACCAGATCGTGGACCGGTTCCACCACGGCGGCGGGGTCCACTACGAGGCCTTCACCGACTTCCACCGGTTCATGTCCGAGGAGAGCGCGGCGGTGTTCGATGCGGCGCTGATCGACGCGATCGTGCCCTTGGTTCCTGGCCTGCCCGACCGGTTGCAGGAGGGGATCGACCTGGCCGACATCGGCTGTGGCAGCGGCCACGCGATCAACCTGTTGGCTCAGACGTTCCCGAACAGCCACTTCGTCGGCTACGACTTCTCCGAGGAGGGCATTGCCGCGGCTCGCGAGGAGGCCACCCGACTCGGGCTGGCCAACGCCGAGCTCGTGCTCGCCGACGTGGCCGAGCGCGAGGTCCGCGACGCCTTCGACGTGGTGACCGCGTTCGACGCCATCCACGACCAGGCCCATCCGGCCACCGTGCTGGCGAACATCCACCGGGCGCTGCGCCCGGGTGGGCGGTTCCTCATGGTCGACATCCAGGCCAGCAGCGAGGTGGCCGACAACGTCGAGCATCCACTGGGATCGTTCCTGTACACGGTGTCGACCATGCACTGCATGACCGTGTCGCTCGCGCTCGACGGCGACGGCCTGGGCACGGTGTGGGGCGAGCAGCTGGCCCGACAGATGCTGGCCGACGCCGGCTTCGTCGACGTCGACGTCGTCACCCTCGACGAGGACCCGCTCAACAGCTACTACCTCGCCCGCAAGGCCTGAGGGCGTCCCGCCCGCGACCGAAGCTGGCAGCTCAGCAGTCGTGTGCCGGTCGCTCGACTGCCGAGTTCGCCAGCCATGCGGGTGAGCGGCCCGCTCGCGCAGCCGTGCCCCGCCGAACCGGCTCAGGGGCTCAGACCACCGGGAGAAGGCTGAACGGCGGGCTCAGATGCCGAGGACGGCGTCGAGGCCGACGGTGAGGCCAGGAAGGTCTCCGATGCGCTTGACCGCGAGCACCACGCCGGGCATGAACGAGGTGCGGTCATAGGAGTCGTGGCGGATGGTGAGGGTCTGGCCGGTGGTGCCGAGTAGCACCTCCTGGTGGGCGACGATGCCTCGCAGGCGCACCGAGTGCACCGGGATCCCACCCGGACCCCTGCCGCCCCTCGCGCCTTCGAGCGTGTGGTGGGTGGTGGGGTCTGGCGCCCACTGGTCGGAGGCGGCCGCCATCCGCTCGACGGTGTGCATCGCCGTGCCCGAGGGAGCGTCGATCTTGTTGTCGTGATGGAGCTCGATGACCTCGGCGGTCTCGAAGAACGGCGCCGCCAGCTCGGCGAAGCGGGCCATGAGCACCGCTCCCACGGCGAAGTTGGGGGCGATGACGCAGTGGCTCGAGGAGAACGCGGCCGCCAGATCGTCGTGGTCGGCCTCGGTGAACCCCGAGGTCCCGACCACGGCGTGGATGCCGTTGTCGGCCAGGAACGCCAGGTTCTCGCGGGCCGCGTCGATGTGGGTGAAGTCGACGGCCACATCGACCTGCTTGCGGACCAGCTCGTCGGGCCCGCTGGCGATCTGGAGGTCGTGACCGTCGACCCCGCCCACGGTGCTCAGGTCGAGACCGGCGTGGTGGGGATCGACGGCGGCGACGAGCTGGAGGTCGGGGTCGTCGTTCACGGCCTGACAGACCGTCGTGCCCATCCGGCCCGCGGCCCCGAAGACCCCCACTCTGATCGGGTTCGACATGGTCGGAGCCTACCGGTCAGGCGCCGTTCAGCTCGACGGAGGTGGTCCGGCACGGGTGTGGCGGGTACCGGGGGGCTCGGTGGCCCACGGTGCCGGTGACTCCCACGCGTCGTCGAAGACGAGCTCGGTGACCGGACGGCGCCGCACGGGTCCGTGACCACCCTCGGGAACGCCGAGGGTGATGGTCGCCATCACGAACGCGTCGTCGGGGATGCCGAGCAGGCTGCGCAGCTCGTCCTCCACCCCGTGGTGCCACATGGTCATGACCCCGCCGTAGCCGAGGGCGCGTGCGGCCACCAACAGGTTCTGGCACGCCGGATAGACCGACCCGCCGTCGGTGAGCCGTCCGCGGCGTCCGACCATGCAGGCCAGCACCACCACCGGCACCTGTTCGAACCGGTCGACGTACTGCTGCATCGCCCGTGCGGTACGGGCCTTGGGTGAGTCGCCGTCGACGCCGCTCCCCTGCTCGTAGCCGTCCGCTCGGCGCTTGGCCGCCCAGCCGGCACGGAAGGCGTCGCCCAGCACCGCCTTGGCCTGCACTGCGTTGGGACCGTCCCGCAACACCAGGAAACGGAAGTTCTGGCGGTTGGAGCCCGATGGCGCTCGGGTGGCGGCGAAGAGGATTCGGGAGAGATCCTCGTCGGGGATCGGCCCGGGCCGGTAGCGCCGGATGGCCCTGGTGGTCGCGATGGCATCCAGCACCGCGTCGGCGTCGGGGAACGGCTCGGGCACCTCAGACCACCGTGGCGAAGCGGTCCTCGTCGAAGGGCCCCACCGCGGCGAGGGTGCGGGGACCACCCAGCACCCGGGCCGCGACCCGCTGCACGTCGTCGAGGGTGACCGCCGCGATCCGGTCGAGGTGATCGTCGACCGAGGTGACGAACCCTCGCACCGTCTCGCTCGACCCGAGCCGACCCATGCGGCTCCCCGAGTCCTCGAGGCCGAGCACCATCGAGCCCGAGATGAAGCCCTTGGCGACCTCGAGCTCGCGTGTCGTGATGCCGTCGGCCACCAGGTCCGCCACCACACCGTCGATGACGGTGAGCGCCTCGGTGGAGCGCCCGAGCGCGGTTCCCACATAGACGACCAATGCACCGCTGTCCGCGAACAGCGATGTGCCCGAACCGACCGAGTAGGCGAGCCCACGTTCCTCGCGGACCTCCTGGAACAGTCGCGACGCCATGCCGCCGCCCAGGACCTGGTTGAGCACCGCGAGGGGGTAGCGATCGGGGTCGTCGAAGGACACGGCGCGCCACCCGAGCGCCACGTGGGCTTGTTCGGTGTCGCGGCGCTGCACCGCCAGCGACCGTGCCGGTTCGGTGGGCGCGTGTCGGGGTGGACGCTGCCCGCCGGTGCGACCGTCGAAGCAGGCCTGGACCCCGGCGACGACGCGATCGTGGTCGAGCTGGCCCGCCGCCGCCACGACCAGGTTGACCGGGTGGTAGTGGTGGGCGAAGAAGCCGGCGATGTCGTCGCGGCCCATGGCCTCGATCGTGTCGCGGGTGCCCACGGTCTCCCACCCGAGGGGGTGACCGGGGTACATGGCCTGGAACAGCAAGGTGTGCACCAGGTCGTCGGGGTCGTCCTCGTCCATGAGCAGCTCCTCGAGGATCACCTGTCGTTCGGCCTCGACCTCGTTGGGACGAAAGGCCGGGGCGGTGACCACATCGGAGAGCAACTCGAGGCCGGCGTCGAGCGCGTCGGCCGGCAGCCGCGTGTAGTACGCGGTGTGCTCCTTGGCGGTGAAGGCGTTCATCTCGCCGCCGACAGCGTCGACGGCCTCGGCGATCTGGCGAGCGGTTCGGTGCTCGGTTCCCTTGAACAGGAGATGTTCGAGGAAGTGCGACGCGCCCGACAGCTCGGCGGGCTCATCGCGGCTGCCGACCGCCACCCAGAACCCGGTGGTGACCGAACGCGCCTCGGGCATCGCCTCGGTGACGACGCGGATGCCCGAGGACAGAACGGTGCGTTCGATCCCCTCGCCCACCTGGGCGGGGGAGTCGACGCCGGCGCGGGTGCTCAGCGACGACCTCCGCGGCGTCCGCCGCCGCGACCACCACGCCCGCCGCCGCGACCACCACGATCATCGCGGTCGCCGCCAGCGGGTGCCGAGGAGGCGGGCCCGAGATCGCCGAGCTCGCTCTTGAGCTCGTCCTCGAACGCGTCCTCGAACGACACCGCGACGCGATCGCCGTCGCCCGACCCGGCATCATCGGAGCCCGAGCCGGAGTCGGAACCAGCGCGCGAACCCGAGCGCGAGTCGGAGGAGCTCTCCTTCTGCGCGGGCGCATCGCCGGCGAGCGACAGCGACACCTTGCCCTGCGGATCGACATCGTCGACGGTGACCTCGACCGAGTCGCCGAGGTCGAAGACGTCCTCGACCTTGTCGATGCGCTTGCCCTTGCCCATCTTGGAGATGTGCAAGAGACCGTCGCGACCGGGAAGGATGTTGACGAAGGCGCCGAACTTGGTGATGTTCACGACCCGACCGGTGTAGGTCGCGCCGACCTCGGCGACCGGCGGGTTGAGGATCAGCTTGATCTGGCGCTCGGCCTCCTCGACCGCGTCGAGGTCCGACGACGAGATGGACACGGTGCCGACCATGCCGTCGTCGTCGACGTTGATGTCGGCGCCGGTCTCCTGCTGGATGGCGTTGATGACCTTGCCCTTGGGGCCGATGACCTCGCCGATCTTGTCCATCGGGATCTCGAAGCTGCGGATCTTCGGGGCGGTGGGGCCGACCTCGGGGCGGGGCTCGGCGATGACCTCGGCCATCTTGTCGAGGATGTGCATCCGGGCGTCCTTGGCCTGGGACAGGGCCTCGGCCAGCACCTCGAGGGGAAGACCCTCGATCTTGGTGTCGAGCTGGAGGGCGGTGACGAACTCGGAGGTGCCGGCGACCTTGAAGTCCATGTCGCCGAAGGCGTCCTCGGCACCGAGGATGTCGGTGAGGGTGGTGTACTTGCCGTTCTCGTAGATGAGGCCCATGGCGATGCCGGCGACCGCGGCCTTGGTGGGCACGCCGCCGTCCATCAGCGACATCGACGATGCGCAGACCGACGCCATCGAGGTGGAGCCGTTGGACGACAGGACCTCTGACACCAGACGCAGGGCGTAGGGGAACTCTTCCTCGTCGGGTACGACGGGGAGCACGGCGCGCTCGGCGAGGAGGCCGTGGCCGACCTCGCGGCGCTTGGTGCCACCGACGCGACCGGTCTCGCCGTTGGAGAAGGGCGGCATCGTGTAGTGATGCATGTACCGCTTCTTCTCGGTGGGGTTGAGGCTGTCCTTGTAGGTGATGTCCATCGCCATGCGGGGCATGCCCAGGGTGAGGATGTTCAGCACCTGGGTCTCGCCCCGCTGGAACAGACCCGAACCGTGGGCGGTGGGCAGGAGCCCGACACGGCACGAGATGTCGCGGATGTCGGTGGGCCCCCGACCGTCGATGCGGATGCCCTCGTCGACGACGCGGTCGCGAATGACCTTCTTGGTGAGCGCCTTGATGGCGCCGGACACCTCACGTTCGCGGCCTTCGAACTCCTCGGCGAGCGCGTCTTTGATCTCGTCGCGGATGGCGTCGTTGGCGGCGTTGCGCTCGGTCTTGTCGACGATGGTGTTGGCCTCGGCCAGCTTGGCCTTGCCCAGCTCGGTGACCCGGGCGTAGACGTCGTCGCCGTAGTCGGCCTCGGCCTTGAACGGCAGCGGTTCGCGCACACCCGCCTTGGCGACGAGCTCGCGCTGGAGGGCGATCGCCTCGCGGATCCAGACCTTGGAGGCCTCGAGCCCTTCGGCGATGACCTCTTCGGTGACCTTGGGCGCACCGGCCTCGTAGTGCTTCCACGTGTCCTCGGTGGCGCCTGCCTCGACCATCATCACCGCGATGTCGGAGCCGTCGGTGGTCTCGCGGCCGGCGACGACCAGCTCGAAGGTGGAGGCGTCGCCCTCCTGGTAGGTGGGGTGCGGAAGCCAGGTTCCCTCGGTGGTGTATGCCACGCGGACCGCACCGATGGGCCCCTCGAACGGGATGCCCGAGATCATCAGCGAGGCACTGGCGCCGTCGATGGCCAGCACGTCGTGGGGGTTCTTCATGTCGACCCCGAGCACGGTGCCGATGACCTGGGTCTCGTTGCGGAAGCCCTCGGCGAAGGAGGGGCGCAGCGGCCGGTCGATGAGGCGACAGGTGAGGACGGCCTCGTCGGAGGGGCGTGCCTCCTTGCGGAACACCGAGCCGGGGATGATGCCGGCGGCGTAGCGCTTCTCCTCGATGTCGATGGTGAGGGGGAAGAAGTCGATGCCCTCACGGGTCGAGGTGGCCGCGTTCGCGGTCATGAGGATCTTGGTGCCGTCGAGGGTGGCGACGACCGCACCCATGCTCTGGGGAGCGAGCAGACCGGTCTCGAAGGACAGGGTCTTGTCGGATCCGGAGATCGGTGCGGAGACGGTGATGGGATCAGCCATGTGTGGCTCCTTCTCGGGGGATCGGTTCCCCCGTGCGAGGCAGCTGGCCAGTTCCCAGATGAGAAGCCCCCGACCGGTCGCTCGTCGAGAGAGCCGGGGAATCCACAACTGGCAGCTGACCGTGCCGCCGGTGGGTTGTCTGATTGCCCGGTGCCGGCGATGGGAGCCGACCCCGGATGTGCGACGGGCGGTCCGCTGGGGACCGCCCGAGGCGAGATCTGGTGCTAGCGGCGCAAGCCGAGCTTGGAGATGATGGCTCGATAGCGCTCGATGTCGTTCTTCTTCACGTAGTCGAGCAGCCGGCGCCGCCGACCGACGAGCATCAACAGTCCACGACGGCTGTGGTGGTCCTTCTTGTGGACCTTGAGGTGCTCGGTGAGGTGGGTGATGCGTTCGGTGAGGAGCGCGATCTGGACCTCGGGAGACCCCGTGTCGGAATCGTGGAGCCGGTTGTCG
This sequence comes from Acidimicrobiales bacterium, assembly GCA_046543225.1. Classification (GTDB taxonomy): domain Bacteria; phylum Actinomycetota; class Acidimicrobiia; order Acidimicrobiales; family SKKL01; genus SKKL01. The sequence continues at coordinate 15,177 of JBKGZW010000028.1, read as the reverse complement.
GCGATGGTGTCCGACTTTGGCGGAAGCTGATGGATGTCGGCCATGGTGATGGTGGAATCCTCCGGTGAGGGGTGGGTCGTCGGCCCGGCTTCGAGGACCGCTGGGCGGGAACCGAAGCGCCAAGCGCGCGGGCGGGGTTGCCCGTGCGAGCGATATGAGGCTACCAGCACAGTCCCGCGGTCGTCGCATCGCCACCCGGTACGATGGCGCTTCCGGGGCCACGGCTGACGCCCCGACCCTCACCCCAACCCCCTGGGAGCCCTCGTGGCTGTTCGTGTCGCGGTGTTCGGATCGCTCAACCACGACCTCACGTTCTGGGTGCCGCACCCTCCCGCGCCCGACGAGACGATGCGAGCCCACCGGATGGCCGAGTTCGTGGGCGGCAAGGGCGCCAACCAAGCCGTGGCCGCCGCCCGGCTCGGCGCGGAGGTCTCGATGATCGGGCGGGTCGGCACCGACGCCTCGGCATCGATCATCCGAGAACGGCTCGGCGACGACGGCGTCGACACGGCGGCGGTGACCACGATCGATGGCCCGACCGGAACCGCGATCCCCATCGTGAGCGACGACGGGCAGGTGTCGATCATCATCGCGGCCGGGGCCAACGGGGCGATCGGTCCCGCCGACGCCGACGCGGCCGCATCGGTCATCGCGGACGCGGACGTGTTGTTGCTGCAGGGCGAAGTGGACGCCTCGGCCTCGGCACGCGCCGCGGCCATCGCCCGCGACGCCGGCCGGCTCGTGGTGTTCAACGCCGCACCCGTCCCCGACCGGGCCGACCTCATCCTCGGCAGCGATCCACTGGTGGTGGTCAACGCCCACGAGGCGCTCGAGCTCGGGCTGGAGTCGTCCCCGAGGGTCGTGGTGACCCTGGGCGGTGCCGGGGTCCAGGTCGGCGGGACCCGGGTGGGGGCGTTCCCGGTCGATGTGGTCGACCCCACCGGCGCGGGTGACGCGTTCTGTGCCGCGCTGGCCATCGCCATGGTCGAGGGGGCCGACGTCGTCGCCGCGGCGCGATTCGCCGCCGCCGCTGGTGCGTGTGCCGTGGGAATCGCCGGCGCCCAGCCATCGATGCCCACCCGGGCCCAGGTCGAGGCGATGCTCGCTGCCAACGCCGGCTGAGCACCGGTTGCCTCGGCGGGCTCACCGTCGACGCGTCGCCACCTCATGAGCGAAATCTCGCGCTAGGCGACCTCGAGGAGCAGCTCGAAGTAGTGGCGGAGATGCGCGATCTGGCTCCGCACACAGGTGGGGTCGTCGAGGGCGCGAGCGAGCAGGAAGGCTCCCTCGAAGGTCGTGAACGCCTGGTCGGCCAGCGAGGGGAGGTCGACCTGATCGAGATGCGGGCGGTCCGTGGCTGCCTGCTGCAGCTTGTCGAGCAGGCGGGCTCTCCAGTGCAGGATCGATGTGGTCACGATCTGGTTGGTCGCGTCATCAGCGATCCCGCTCTCGTAGATGAACGACACGAACAAGCAACCCGGCTGCTCCGACCTCATGCGATCAGCCGCCTCCTCGAAGCGCTCGAAGAACCGGACGAGCTGTTCGGCGGGATCGTCGGTGACCGACTCCACCGCCGCCATGGTCGATTCGAGGAGCTCGGCGTCACGCTGCGCGTAGCGCTCGACCAGTGCCCGGCCCAGGGCGACCTTGGACGGGAAGTGGTGGAAGAACGCTCCCTTGGAGGCACCAGCCCGGGCGAGCACGGCGTCGACGGTGGTGGCGGCGAAGCCCTGTGACAGCACGAGCGGCTCGGCCGCGGTGAGGATCCGTTCCCGGGCGTCGACGTTGTCAGCCATGGCGACGAGCATAGCCGCTGACAAACCGACCGGTTGGTCTGTACACCAGACCAACCAGTCGGTCTATTCGGAAGAGAGGTCACCCACATGGCTGTCACCAGCTCCATCGCACCCGCACCACGTTCATCACCACGCGGCCGGCGCCAGGACCGACGAGCGCGACGGTTCGCCCGCTTCTGGGCGTCGGTCGACGCCTCGGTCGACGAGGCGATCCGTCCCGCGAAGGCGTCGTTGTTCCGCGATCTCCCCCGCCGGATCGTCGAGATCGGCCCCGGCCTCGGCGCCAACCTCGCCTACCTCGATGCGGGGACCGAGGTGATGGCGTTCGAGCCGAACGTCCACTTCCACCCTGGACTGGCGGCGAAGGCCGACGAGTACGGCATCGACCTCGATCTGCGGGCGAGCGAGCTGAGCGCCGCGGCGGTCGGGCCGGGCTCAGCAGATGTCGTCGTCTCGACGCTGGTGCTGTGCTCGGTGCCCGACCCCGCCGCCACCATCGACGAGATCTGGCGTTCGCTGCGCCCCGGTGGACGTCTGCTGTTCGTCGAGCACGTCGTCGGACCCCGCCACAGCCTGCGACGCGCCTACCAGCGGGCGGTCCGACGGCCGTGGATGGCCATCGGAGACGGGTGCGACAGCTGTGCCGACACGGCCCGCCACCTGCAGCAGAGCGACTTCGTCATCGAGGATGCCCACCTCGAGCCCTTCGGTTCCCGCCTCGATCCGACCAACCTCACCTACTGGGGCACCGCGGTCAGGCACTGACCATCGGCTGTCGGGGCCGTCGGGGCCGAGCCACTGCGTTGTTGGTGGCGGCGTCTCGACAGCCCCTGATGGCGAACCGGTCCCGATCGGCCACACTGGTCGACGATGCCCGCACAGTCCCGCTGGACCCACATCGCCCTCCCATGCTCCGACATCGACGCCACGGTCGACTGGTACACCACCCACACGCCACTGGTGGTGCTCGACCGGCGCGAGGATCCCGACGGCAAGAACGCCTGGCTCGCCCACGAGGGCCAGGTCGAGAACCCCTTCGTCCTGGTGCTGGTGATGTTCTACGCCAAGGAGGGAACACCCCAGCCCCAACTGGCCCCCTTCGCCCACATCGGCATCGAGCTTCCCGCCCGCACCGACGTCGATGCCATGGCCGAACGGGGGCGCCGGGAGGGCTGCCTGGCGTGGGAGCCCGTCGAGCTGCCACCGCCGGTGGGCTATGTGTGCGCGCTGCACGATCCCGACGGAAACGTGGTCGAGTTCAGCTACGACCAGGGCGTGTACGCCAAGGTGCAGGAGGTGTGGGGCTGATGTTCACCGGGTTGGTCGAGGAGCTCGGGGCCTTCGTGGAGCGCGACGGCGACCGCGTTCGCTTCGAAGCGCGAGCGGTGCTCGACGGGATGGCCATCGGCGATTCGATCGCCACCAACGGATGTTGTCTCACCGTGGTCGCCTTCGGCGACGGCTGGTGGGAGGCCGAGCTCAGCGACGAGACGATCCACCGCACGAGCCTCGGAGCCCTTGCCGCCGGCGACCGGGTGAACCTCGAGCGACCCCTCCAGGTAGGCGACCGGCTCGGCGGTCACATCGTCCAGGGCCATGTCGATGGCGTTGGCACCCTCGCCGCCCCTCCTCCCGACCTGCGGGTGACCGTGCCGCCCGACCTGCTGCGCTACTGCGTCGAGAAGGGGTCGATCACCGTCGACGGGGTGAGCCTCACCATCGTCGACGTGCTCGACGACGGCGTCACCGCGGCGATCATCCCCCACACCGCCGAGGTCACCACCCTCGGCCACACGGCCCCGGGCAGCCCCGTCAACCTCGAGGTCGACATCATCGCCAAACACGTCGAGCGCCTGCTCCAGCCCTACGCGGGATGACCGACGCCGATCCCCTGCCGGCGGCCGAGGGCATCCACATCGACGGGGTCTCGAAGCGATTCGAGCGCACAGGCCAGTCGGTGCTGGCGCTGGCCGACATCAGCCTCGACATCGCCGAGGGCGAGCTCGTCTCGGTCATCGGACCCAGCGGCTGCGGCAAGAGCACCTTGCTGCGGATCATCGGTGGGCTGCTGACACCCGACACCGGGACCGTCACCATCGGCATCCACACCCCCGAGCAGGCCCGGCGCCAGAAGCGCTTCGGCTTCGTCTTCCAGACCCCAGCGCTGTTGCCCTGGCGCACGGTGGTCGACAACATCGCGCTGCTGGGCGAGGTGAACCGGCGCAACAATCGACGTCACGAGCACCCGCCACCAGGACCGGCCGAGCTGCTCGAGGCGGTCGGCCTGGCCGGTTTCGAGCGCGCCCACCCCGCCGAGCTGTCCGGCGGCATGCAACAGCGGGTCGCGCTCGCTCGCGCTGTCGCCCTCGGCGCTCCCGTGCTGTTGATGGACGAGCCCTTCGCCGCCCTCGACGAGATCACCCGCTCGGACATGCGCTACCTGCTGCTCGACATGTGGGAGCGGACCCGGGCGACCTGTGTGTTCGTGACCCACAGCATCGACGAGGCGGTCGCGCTGTCGGACCGGGTGGTCGTGCTCGGACCCCGCCCCGGTCGGGTGGCGGCGGTCGAGCTCATCGACCTCGGGCGGCCTCGCCACCCCTGGCTCGAGGACACCGCCGAGTTCCGCAGCCACGTCGGACACATCCGCCGGATCCTCCACACCGGCTCCCGGTGACGGCGCCCCGTCGTCGCGGCGTCGTCGCGTCGGGCCGATCCTTCGACCACACTGGTCCGCGCATGCGCACCATCTGCTGTCCGACCAACGCGCGCCCATGAGGACCGTCGCCGGGTTCCCCGACCCCGTCCAACCCGATCGACGTGTGCGACGGACAGCGGCCGGGATCGTGCCCGCCCTCGTCGCGTTCGGGGTGATCTTCGGTGGATGGGAGGCGTTCGTCCGGATCCGGGGGATCAACGAGATCATCCTCCCCACGCCGTCGGCGATCGCCGTCGAGCTGTGGGAGAACCCGGGACGTTGGTGGAGCGACGCGGTCGTCACCGGCGGCGAAGCAGTGCTGGGACTCGGCGTCGCCTTCGTGGTGGCGGTGAGCCTGGCCATCGCCATCTCGCACTCGGTGCTGATGGATCGGGCGCTCAGTCCCGTCGTGACCATGATCCAGGTCACCCCGGTGATCGCCCTGGCCACACCACTCACCATCTGGTTGGGGTTCGGCCTGGCTCCCAAGGTGGTGATGGCGGCGCTCATCACCTTCGTGCCGCTGGTGATCAACGCGGCGACGGGGTTCCGGGCGGTGGAACCCAGCGCCCACGAGCTGTTCCGTTCGGTGGCCGCCAGTCGGGCCGAGGTGTTCTGGAAGCTGCGGGTGCCCCATTCGCTCCCCTATCTGTTCTCCGCCCTGCGAGTGTGCGTCGGTCTCGCCCTGATCGGGGCCCTGGTAGCCGAGTGGTTCGGGAGCACCGAAGGCCTGGGGCGCACCATGGTCCAGGCCCGCAACAGCCTGGCCTACACCAAGCTGTGGGCGGCGGTGGCGGCGCTCATGCTCATGGGCATCGCAGGGGTCACGATCGTGCGCCTCGTCGAGCGCTGGGTGCTGCGCTGGCACCCGAACAGCTGAGACCCCACGTGGCCACCGGGGCAGCGCGACCAGCATCATGGATGCTGTGACCCTTCACATCGGACCGTTGCACCTCGACCCTCCGGTCGTGCTCGCCCCCATGGCGGGGGTGACCGATGCGCCGTTCCGCGTGCTGTGCGCCGAGTGGGGCGGTGGTCTGTTCGTGTCCGAGATGCTCACCGCCCGAGGGCTGGTGGAGGGCGGCGAGAAGTCGTGGCGCATGGCCCGCCACCACCCCGCCGAACCGATCCGCTCGGTCCAGCTCTATGGCGCCGATCCCGCCACCATGGGCGAAGCGGTCCGCTGCCTCGTCGACACCGCCCGCATCGACCACATCGACCTCAACTTCGGGTGCCCGGTCCCCAAGGTGACCCGCAACGGTGGAGGCGCGGCACTGCCGGTCCGCCGGAGGCTGGTCGCCGCCGTGATGACCGCCGCCGTCGAGGCGGCCGGACCGGTGCCGGTCACGGTGAAGATGCGTCTCGGTCTCGATGAGGACCGCCTGACCTATCTCGACACCGCCCGGGCGGCGGCCGAGGCCGGAATCGCAGCGGTCGCGCTCCATGCCCGCACCGCTGTCCAGGGATATTCGGGCACCGCGACCTGGGACGCCATCGCCACCCTCCGCGAGGCGCTCCCCGAGCAGACACCGGTGCTCGGCAACGGCGACATCTGGGCGGCGACCGATGCGGTCGAGATGATGGCCGCCACCGGATGCGACGGCGTGGTGATCGGCCGCGGATGCCTGGGCCGTCCCTGGCTGTTCGCCGACCTGGCCCGCGCCCTCGAGGGCGAACCGCCCCACGGTCCTCCGCGCCTCGGCACGATCGCCACGACGATCCTGCGCCACCTCGAACTGTCGCTCGACTGGTACCGCGACGAGACCGGGGCGATCCGTCGCCTGCGCAAGCACCTGCGCTGGTACCTGCAGGGATACCCGGTGGGGGCCGACCTGCGACGAGCGGCAGGCTCGGTGTCCACTGCGGCCGAGGTCCGCGCCCTGGCCGATCGCCTCGACCCCGACCTGGAGATCCTGCGGGACGCGATCACCGCTCCCCGGGGACGCACCGACGCCATTCGCCGCCTGGCGCTTCCCGAGCATTGGTGCGACGACATCTGGCACGAGCCGGTCGATGATCCCCTCATCGCCCACAGCGGCGGCTGAACACCTGGCCACTCATCGGTCGGGGTTGCCGTCGGGACAGGTCATGAAGCGCCGGACCAGGCCGTCGCGGACATCGACCTCGTAGTACCCGTCGGCCTCGCTCACGAAGGTGTAGACGCCGTCGTCGTCGGACTCGAGGATCCAGCTGTCGTCGACGGGGAACTCGTCGGAGCGGGCCTGGACGAAGACCCTCAGCGCGTCGGTGGGCGCCATGTCGCCCTCGATGTCGGAATCGTCACGTGCGACCTCGCACCCGTCGGGAACGCCGTCGCCCGATCGCCACGCCACCAGCCCGAGCGCGCCGACACCGACGAAGACCAGCACCGCCACCGCCGCCAACACCTTCTCCAGCACCGACCAGTCCTTCATTCCCCCATCTTGACAGGGCCTTCTCACCGCCGGCGCGCGATGATCGACCCATGGGTCTCCGTCGCCACCGCCGATCGACAGTCGCCACGACCGGCCGGGTCGCCATCCTGGCCGCCCTGCTGGTCACTCTGCTCACGGGGACGGTGGCCGGTCCCGCTCCAGCAGCGGCTCAGAGCGACGAAGGCGGCGACATCACCAGCACCAGCGTCATCGAGCGCGACGGTCAGTCGCCGGCAGGCGACATCTTGCCCCAGCCCAACAGCGGCGAGGCACCCGACAGCCCCGGCGACCCCGGCGGATGGCAGCAGTACCTGGTGTTCGCGCTCATCTTCGCCGGTCTGGCGGCGATCGTGGCGCTGGTGATCCGAGAGTCCCGACAGGCGCATTCGTCCGGTGCCCACCAGAACCCGACGGCCGGACCCGGGAGCTAGGGCCGAACCGGGGGCGCGAACGGACCGAGCCCACCCGTGAGCATCGTGGGGTCATCCCCGCCCCGGTCGACGCGGGACCGGGCACGCCGAGCACGCTGGCGGCGGGGGTCGACCAGCCACGAATCGACCTCCGCGAGGATCTCGTCCGGGATGTCGGTGCTGCGTTCCGAACCAGAAGCCGGCAGTGTGCTGCTCATACCACAGTGATCGCTGCGGGTGGCGGATCAGATACGGCGGGTGGCGAACCGCTCAGTTGCGGGGAACGTCCTTCCACGGCAGTCCCTTGGACGCGTCGGGCTCACGGGGCAGGCCGAGGACCCGATCGCCGATGATGTTGCGCTGGATCTCGGAGGTGCCGCCCTCGATGCTGTTGCCCCGCGACCGGAGGAACGCCCGGGCCCGCATGGCCGTCGCGGTGTCGTCGGGATCCCACGCCATCGGGGTGCCGAGCAGATCGACCGACAGCACCTGGCTCGCCATGTTGAACTCGGTGGAGAACAGCTTGGCGATCGAGCCCTCGGGGCCGGGTTGACCCGCCTTCTGCTGCGCCGCGGCCCGCTGCATGTTGAGCGTGGAGATCCGGCCGACGATGTACATGCGCATGAGGCGGTCGCGCACCACCTTGTCGTCCCAGGTCCCCTTGTCCTTGGCCTCGTGGATGAGCTGCTGGACCACGGCTCCACCGCCCCGCATCCCCTCGGCGGTGCCGTCACCGAAGCCCGGCCGACGCCGCTGCTGGTCGTCGCCGCCACGACGCCGGCGGCGCCCGGCCGACCCACCACCGAATGCTCCCGAGAGCGCGACCCGCTCGTTGAGCAGCGTGGTCTGGGCCACCGACCAGCCCTCGCCTTCGGGCCCGAGGCGACACGAATCGGGGATGCGGACGTCGTTGAGGAAGACCTCGTTGAACTCGGCATCGCCGGTGATCTGACGCAACGGCCGGACCTCGACGCCGTCGGCCTCCATGTCGAGCAGGAAGTAGGTGATGCCCTTGTGCTTGGGGGCGTCGGGGTCGGTGCGGGCGATGAGCATGCCCCACTTCGCGATGTGTGCGCCCGAGGTCCACACCTTCTGGCCGTTCACCACCCACTCATCTCCGTCGCGGAGCGCCCGGCTGGACAGTCCGGCGATGTCGGAGCCGTTGCCGGGCTCGGAGAACAGCTGGCACCACCACTCGCCCCGGGCCATCCCCGAGAGGAACCGACGCTTCTGGTCCTCGGTGCCGTACTCGCGGATGGTGGGCGCGGCCAGACCGAAGCCCAAGATGTTGAACGACCGGGGCACCTCGTACTCGGACTTGATCTCCTCGACGATGGCCGCCTGATGGCGGTCGAGCCCGGCCCCACCGTATTCGACCTCCCAGGACGGCATGGCCCACCCCGCCTTGCCGATCTCGTCCAGGAACGCCGCCTGGTCGAGCTGGGCGCGGCCTCGGGCGAGGGCGTCGTCGTCGTCGTTCTCGATGCCGGCGACCCAGTCGGCGGGCAGGTGCTCACGCAACCAGCCGGTGAACTCCTCGCGGAGTTGGTCGTCGGATCGGGTGTTCGTCACGTCGGTGCTCATCGGATCGCTCCTGGAGATGTCGGATGGACTCGTATCAGGGGGAGGGGATCGCGGGGACCGGCCCGATCAGGGCGGCGGTGGGGCACCCGTCGAGCGCAGGAGGCACTCCTGGACGAACGAGGCGACCAGCACGCCGTCCTGGGTGTGGAAGCTGCCGCGCGCCAAGCCACGGGCCCCGTGGTTGGTGATGGGGTCGACCGAGAACAGCAGCCAGTCGTCGACACGGAACGGTCGGTGGAACCACACGGCGTGATCGAGGCTGGCACCTCCCCAGCCCGAGTGGTCCGACCCCGGGGCCCTGGCGCTGCGCACCACCGCCATGTCGGACACGAAGGTGAGTGCGCAGGCGTGCAGGTTGGGATCGTCGCCGAGCGGCTCCCGCGACCGCACCCAGGCGGGATGGGGCCGGAAGTCCTCGGTGACGTGCAGCGGCCGCATGTCGAACAGGCCACCCATGGGGCCGCCTCTCCGCATCCGGCGGGCCCGTTCGATCTGGGCCGCCCGGGCATCGGGATCGGACTCGCCGGCCTCCTCCGCGGCCTTGATCGCCTCGCGCATCCACGGTGGGGCGTCTCGGCCTCGACTCAGCGGCATTCCCATCGGCCCGTCGCCCATCGTGAGCTCGTCGGGGCCGGGCCGAAGCTCGGGGGGTTCGACCTGCCAGTCGTAGCCCTCCTCGACGACGTGGAACGACGCGTCGAGCACGAAGATGGCCTCGTCGCCCTGGCGGGCGGTGACCCGACGGGTGGCGAAGGAGCGTCCATCCCGGATGCGCTCGACCTCGAGGTGCAGCGCGATGTTCGGACGACCAGGCCTGATGAAGTAGGAGTGCAGCGAGTGAACCTGGCGATCGGCGGGGATCGTCAACGTGGCTGCCCGCAGCGACTGACTGGCGACCTGGCCGCCGAAGAGCCGTGGTGGACCCTCGGCCGGAGTGGGCGCCACGTAGAGGTCGGGCCCGACGGTCTCGAACTGCAGGAGCTCGAACAGACCGCCTGGTCGAGCAGCATCGGTGGAACTCAGAACTGCGTGCCTTTCTGATCATGACCGAACTACCCCGTACCGGTCCGATGCTTCGGCACTCTAATGGTTCTGACGGCGACCCCCGACCGAGGGTCCGGCGGGCCCACGATCAGGACATGCCCAACACCTGACGGGTGGTGGCGACATCGACCTCGAGCTGGGCGACCAAGGCCTCGATCGACTCGAACCGCATCTCGGAGCGCAGCAGCTCGACGAACTCGACCCGAGCCAACTCGTGGTAGAGGTCGCCGTCGAAGTCGAGCAGGTGGGCTTCGAGCAGCGAGGTGTCGGCGTGCTCGTAGAACGTGGGGCGACGTCCGAGGTTGATCGCTGCCGGGTGGCGATCGCCGTCGGGTTGGACGTACCAGCCCGCATAGACGGCATCGGCGGGAATGGCCATGGCCCTCGGCACGGGGATGTTGGCGGTCGGGAACCCGATCTGGCGGCCCCGCTTGTCGCCTTGCACCACGGTGCCCCGCAACTCATAGAGCCGACCCAGCATGGTCGCCGCCGAACTGACGTCGCCACCGACCAGCGCCCGACGGATGGCGGTCGACGAGATGGGTTCGGCGGCTTCGTCGCGCTGCATCAACGAGAGCCCGTGAACCTCGAACCCGTGCCGGAGACCGAGCTCGCGCAACAGCGCGACGTTGCCGCCTCGCTGGTGCCCGAAGTGGAAGTCCTCGCCGACCACCACGGCCTTGGCCCCCAGACGTTCGACCAGCACCTCGGCCACGAAGTCCTCGGCGTCCTCCTTGGCCCTGGCCTCGTCGAAGTGCACCACGAACGTGCAGTCGACCCCTGCCGCTTCGAGGAGCTCCAGCTTCTGGTCGAGCGAGGTGAGCAGCGCCGGCGCGCTCTCGGGCCGCAGCAGCGTGGCCGGATGACGGTCGAAGGTCACCACCGCGGTGGCGACGCCCAGGCGGTCGGCTTCGGCCTGGGTGGCCTGGATCACCGACTGGTGCCCGAGGTGCACCCCGTCGTACACGCCGATGGTGACCGCACAGCCGGCGATTGCTGCCGGACTGTCCTCGTTGTCGCGGATGACCTGCACGATCCCGACGCTATCGGTCGGGGCGGTGCGGGCACCACAAGACCGAAGGGTGGTCGATCATCGGGGGGCCACCACCACCGCCGGCTTGACCCGATCGTCGCCGGCTGGCTCGTAGACCGCGAGGAGGCGACCCTCGGGGTCGATGACGGGCCACGGTCCGTCACCGTCGACGCCCAGCGTTGCCCGGTCGAGCACCCGGCCGTGTCCGATCAAGACCGCGGTGCCGGTGTCGGCGTGCACCGCCGTGTAGTCGCGCAACGCCTCTGCAGGAGGGAGCACGACCGGCGCCTCCACCGGGTGGGCGTCGGCCAGGGTGAACGACCCGATGGCGGTGCGCCGCAGCGCCCTGAGGTGAGCGCCGCCACCGAGCGCGGCACCGAGGTCGGCGGCCAGGGTCCGCACGTAGGTGCCCGACGAGCACTCGACCTCGGCCTCGAGCACGCCCGGCTCGCCATCGACCGAGGTGAGCTCGAACCGGTGCACGGTGACGGGGCGAGCCTCGCGCTCGACCTCGACCCCTTCGCGGGCCAGCTCGTGGAGACGTCGGCCACCCACCTTGACCGCCGACACCATCGGCGGCACCTGCCAGATGTCGCCGGTGAGCGCCAGCGCCGCGTCGCGGGCGGCGTCGAGGGTGACGTGGGACATGTCGTAGGTGGCGGTGACCTCGCCCTCGGCATCGAGGGTGGTGGTCTCGGACCCGAGCACGATCTGGCCCACATAGACCTTGCGCAGCGGAGTGAGGAACCGCAGCAACCGGGTGACCCGCCCCACACCCACCAGCAGGACCCCGGTGGCAGCGGGATCGAGGGTGCCGGCATGGCCGACCTTGCGGGTGCCGAGCACCCCACGCAGCTTGGCGACGGCGTCGTGGGAGGTCCATCCCGGCGCCTTGTCGATCACCGCCAGCCCGTCGGGGCCTGCACTCACGGCCCGTCCTCGCCCGGATCCTGCGCTGCTGACCCAGGATCGGGCTCGTCGTCGCGCACCTCGGGGAGGTCGCGCAGGATCGCCTCGATGCGGGCCGCGCTCTCGGCCACGGTGTCGAGCCGGAACACCAGCTCGGGCACACGCCGGACCCGCGCCTGGGTGCCGATGGCCCGCTGCAGGCGGACCCGATGATCGGCCAAGGCGAGCGCGGCGTCCTGCTCCTGTTCGGCGTCGTGCATCAGGTAGAACACCGTCGCTCGCGACAGCTCGGCGTCGACGTCGACCTCCATCACCGTCACCAGATCGAGCCGGGTGTCGTCGATGCGCTCGAGCTCGTCCGCCAGGATCTCCTGGAACAGCTTGTTCAGCCGCGCGGTGCGCGGGTAGTGGCGCCCCGAGCCACCGCGAGAGCGCCGGCTCACCGATCCACCTCCAGCCAGTGGCGCTCCACCCCGAGCACCTGCACGTCGGGCACCGACCAGATGAAGCGCTCGACCTCATCGACCACCTCGGTGGCATGGTGAGGTGAGTTGGACACCACCGCCACCCCGATGCAGGTTCGCTGCCAGGTGTCCTCGTGGTCGACCTCGGCGATGGCCACGCCGTAGCGCCGGCGCGCCCCTTCGATGATGGGCTTGAGCGCCGCTCGCTTGGCCTTCAGTGAGCGGGACTCGCCCAGGTGCAGGTCGACACGCATGCTGAGCACGTGCACGGATCAGGCTCCGATCGTCAGGATCGGGGGATCTCCCGCTCCTCGTAGGTCTCGATGATGTCCCCCTCCTTGAGGTCCTGGAAGTCGGAGAGGCCGATGCCGCACTCGTAGCCGGCCGCGACCTCCCGGGCGTCCTCCTTGAACCGCTTGAGGGAGCTGATCTCGCCCTTCCAGATGACGGTGCCCTCACGCAGGAACCGGACCTTGGAGCCACGCCTGATGACGCCATTGGTGACATAGCAGCCGGCCACAGCGCCGATCCGGGGCACCCGGAAGATCTCGCGCACCTCGGCATCGCCGGTGACGACCTCTTCGTACTCGGGCGCCAACATGCCCACCATGGCGCTCTCGATCTCTTCGATCGCCTTGTAGATGATCTCGTAGGTGCGGATCTCGACGCCTTCGGCGTCGGCGAGCTCGCGGGCCTTGCGGTCGGGCCGGACGTTGAACCCGATGATGGTGGCGTTGGATGCGGCCGCCAGCTCGATGTCGCCCTGGCTGATGCCACCGACTCCACGATGCACGAACGAGAGCTTGACCTCGTCGCGCTCGAGCTTCTTGAGGCTCTCGGTGAGCGCCTCGAGCGAACCGTTGACGTCGGCCTTCACGATGAGGTTCAGGTTGGCGGCCTCACCGGCCTGGATCTGGCTGAAGATGTCCTCGAGGCGGGCACCACCCGACATCGCGTGCGCATCGCGGCCCTGGCTCGCCACCCGCTTCCAGTGCTCGCGAGTCTCCGCGACCTTGGAAGCCTTGCGCTCGTCGGGGGCGACGACGAAGGTGTCGCCGGCCTGAGCGACATCGGAGAGGCCGAGCACCTCGACCGGGGCGGATGGTCCGGCCGTCTTGACCTGTTCGCCGCGGTCGTTGATGAGGGCACGGACCCGGCCCCAGGACGCGCCGGCGACCAGTGGCTCACCGACCGACAGCGTGCCGCGTTGGACCAGCACCGTCGCCACCGGCCCGCGACCGACGTCGAGGTGGGACTCGAGGACCACGCCCCGGGCCCGCCCTTCGGGTGTGGCCCGCAGCTCCTCGAGGTCGGCGACGACCAAGAGGTTGTCGAGCAGATCGTCGATGCCGATCTCCTCCAGCGCCGAGATCTCGACGACCACCGTGTCGCCACCCCAGGCCTCGGGGACCAGCCCGTGCTCGGAGAGCTGCTGGAGCACGCGGTTGGGATCTGCGTTGTCGCGGTCGATCTTGTTGACCGCCACGACGATGGGGACATCGGCCGCCTTGGCGTGGTTGAGGGCCTCGATGGTCTGGGGCATGACGCCGTCGTCGGCCGCCACGACCAGGATCACGATGTCGGTGGCCACCGCTCCGCGGGCACGCATCGCGGTGAAGGCCTCGTGACCAGGGGTGTCGATGAAGGTGATCTCGCGTCCGTCACGCTCGACCTGGTACGCCCCGATGTGCTGGGTGATGCCTCCGGCCTCGCCCGACACGACGTTGGCGCTGCGGATGCGGTCGAGCAGCAGGGTCTTTCCGTGATCGACGTGGCCCATGACGGTGACGACCGGCGGGCGCGGCGGGGCGTCCTCGTCATCTTCGTCGTCGTCGAGCAGGTCGACCTCGAGCATCTTGAGCAGCTCGACCTCTTGCTCCTCGCCGGGATCGACCAGACGGATGTCGGCGCCGATGTCGGCCGCGAACAGCTCGATCATGTCGTCGGACAGCGACTGGGTGGCGGTGACCATCTCGCCCTGCTGCATGAGGAAGCGCACGACGTCGGCCGCGGTGCGGTTCAGCTTGGGACCGAGGTCCTGTGGGGTGGAGGATCGTTCGATCACCACCGTGCCTTCGGGAACCGCAGCATCCTCGGGCGTGTAGGTGGGCACGTCCATCGGCTGCAGCTCTTCGCGTGAGCGACGACGACGCCCCTTGCGGCGCGGCGGGCGACGTTGCTGGCCACCGGGACCGCCACGCCCACCACCGGGACGGCCACCGGGACCGCCGCCGGGAGGACCACCACTCGGAGGGCCACCACCGGGCCGGCCACCGGGACCGGCGCCTGGACCCGCACCCGGGCCGCCCCCGCGGGGACCGCCGCTGGGGGGAGGACCACTGGAGCGGACTCCGGGACGCGCCCCCGTGGGCGGGCCACCAGCGCGACGTCCCGGCGCGGGACCACGACCACCCAGACCGGGTGGCGGCGGGATGGGCTTGCCCGACCCCGACAACGGAGGGCCGGGTGGCGGTGGGATGGGCTTGCCCGATGGTGAGGTCGGGGGCGACTTGGCCGCGGGTGCCTCCGGCGCCCCACGTTCGGCCGGCGGCGACGACGGAGAGTCGGACGCGGGTCGCTCAGCGGGTCGTTGCCGGGCCGGCTCCTCGGGGGCCTGGCGCGGTGATGCTGCGGGTGCCTCCGGCTGTCGGGGCGGGGCCTGAGGCGGTGGGGACTCGCTGCCGGCGACCGGCTCGGTGCGCTTGGGTGGGCGCGGGGGATGCTCGCTGCCGCTGGAGGTCACCAGCCCCTTGCGCTCGCCGGGCGCGGGAGCGGGAGCGGACGACTCGGACCGGCTCGGTGCCTCGGCGGAGGTGTCGCTGGAT
>JBKGZW010000198.1:0-4907 GCA_046543225.1 Acidimicrobiales bacterium | reverse complement strand
CTCCCCCTCAGTTGGTGTACCAGCAGGATCGTTGCAGATCTGCGGCGCCCGAGCGAGATCGACGCGGCGCTCGACCGGTCAGCTCGAACTCAACCGACCTTATCGTTCAGCATGGTAAGAACGATAAGACGAAGTAACATCGGTCCATGGACCGACTGGACAACCCATACCGGCCCGGCGCAGGCACCAGGCCACCCGCGCTCCTAGGTCGCGACCAGCTCATCGATGGCTTTGGTGTTGCACTCCGTCGGGCAATGACCGATCGTCCCGGCAAGTCGTACATGCCCGTCGGTCTGCGTGGCGTCGGCAAGACGGTGCTGCTGAACCGGTTTGCTGAGATCGCCGAACAGGAGGGTGTCACCGTCGCGTTCATGGAGGCTCCCGAGACGGAGGGGTTTGCTCGACTGCTCGCAGTACGCCTCAGGACGATCCTGCTCAGCATGTCCACGGGGCAGGCTCGAGCCGCGGTGAACAAGGCACTGGCGGTACTGCGTTCGTTCACGATGACGCTCCCGGACGGAGCGTCGATCCAGCTGGGGATCGACCCGCTCGCCGGACACGGCGACTCGGGTCTGCTGTCCGAGGACCTCACCGACGTGCTCGTCGCAACCGGGGAAGCCGCCGCCAAGCACGACACGGGGCTGCTTCTGGCTGTCGATGAGGTCCAGTACCTCGCCCGCGACGAGCTTGGTGCGCTGATCACAGCGATTCACCGGACCACCCAGCTCAACCTGCCCGTGGTGCTCGTCGGCGCTGGCCTACCCCAGCTGCCCGGCCTTGCTGGCGAAGCGAAGTCCTACGCAGAGCGCCTGTTCGAGTTCCCGACCATCGGGGCGCTGCCCACAGAGGACGCGAAGGCGGTGCTCGCCGTCCCGGCAGACGAGCTTGGCGTCGAGTACACCGATGATGCCCTTGACCTGATCCTTGCGGAGTCCCGGGGCTATCCCTACTTCCTCCAGGAGTGGGGCCACCATGTCTGGAACGCCGCCCCAGGGCCGACAGTTACCGCTGCTGATGTCGAGGCTGTCCGAACTGAGGTCACTGCGACACTCGACGAGAACTTCTTTCATGTGCGCATGGAGCGCCTCACTCCGGCCGAGAAGCACTACCTACGGGCGATGGCGAACCTCGGGCCGGGCCCGCACCGCTCGGGCGACATTGCGGCCGAGCTCGCGGTGAAGGTCGAGTCGGTCGCTCCCCGCCGGTCGGCACTCATCAGGAAGGGCATGATCTACAGCCCAGCTCATGGGGATACCGCCTTCACCGTGCCGCTCTTCGACGACTTCCTACGTCGCAACGCCGAGTGATCCCCTTCCTGTCTGTCCCGGCGATGTCTCGGACGGTGCAGCGACGCGGCGCTCGACCGGTCAGTCGTGGACCGTGGAGGTGACCTGCATGCGCTGGTGGAGCTCGGCCTCGACCTGTCGACCGCCCATCGTCTCGACGAAGCTCATCGTCCCCTCACCGTCGATGTCGCTGGCGGGGTTGACCGAGTCGAAGAACCAGGTGAGGGTGCCGCGGTTGGTGAGCTCCCCGTCGAGGAACTCGACGCTGCCCTGAGGCGTGTCGACCGTCGACGGCTCGACGGTGGTGACCGCGGTGTTGCGCAGGACGACGTGATCGTCGTGGAGCTCCAGCAGCTCGACCTCGGTGACGGTGGGCATCGGCAGGTCGGCCATCGGTGCCGGCGCGTGCTCGACCTGCCAGCGGGCACCGACACCCACCGCATCGACGGGAAGGGGCACCGAGGGGGTCTGGAACTCCTGGAGCATGTCGTCGACGCCGCCCACCCCCGTGGCGGGGAAGTCGCGGGGGATCTCGGCTCGCAGCGTCGCTCCGCGATCGTTGGTCGTCGTGAAGAAGGAGAGCCCCATGAACCCGTCCATGGTGCGCTCGAACTGGGCGACCTCGGCCGGGCCCATGGGCCCCTGGTCGACCAGGGCGAAGTCGGTGTAGGTCATCTCCACGGTGGCGGTGCCGTCGTCGACCTCGACCACCCTCGATCCGATGTCGAAGCTGTAGGTGAGCTCGACCTCGGGGTTGACCGGCGCCCCGTCGACGAACAGCTGCTGGGCCATCATCATCTGCATCGTCATCGACTGCTCTGATCCGGGCTCGTACACGAGGCGAAGCTCGCGACGAGGCTCGGCGCCGGCGTCGAGGACCGTGATCGCCGGCTCGGGCGGTTCGATCATCCGATGCGTGCTCGACTGGTCATCGGAACCGGGATCGAAGTCGTACTCGTCGTCGGTGTCGTCGGCCGTCGTCGCCGGCGGCGCGGTGGTGGACGAGGTGGACGACGTGGTGGCCGCGGCGTCACCAGGGTCCTCACCGCTCGTGTCGTCGCTGCAGGAGACGACCAGGAGCAACGTCGCCGCCAGCGCAGCCGACCATCGCCGAGTCATGGCCGTGCACCCTACACCTGCCCTCCACCCGGGTTGCGCCCGGTCAGGACGCGCGGCCGAGCTCGTCGTCGCGGTCGTCGGAGGTGATGACCAGCGACGCGATCTCCGCCGGACGCAGGTGGGTCGAGCCACCGAGGGTGGCGCTGCGTTCCGGGGTCGGCAGCCACGACCCCGCCTCGTGCCAGGTGCCGGCCCGATCGACCGCCCACAGGCGGTAGAGGTCGCGTTCGGGGAGCCCCTCGAGCGACACGTGGACATAGGTCCCCCAGCCGCGCTCGTCGACCTCGACGTCGCCGGTGGTGTCGTCCACGGCCTCGAACGCCAGCTCGATCCGGTCACGGTCGGGCTCGGTCCCCGAGTCGAGCTCGAGCACCATCGCCGCCGCACCGAGGGCCACAGCCACGACCGCGGCACTGGCCAGCGCGACGGCGACACGCCGCCATCGGCGACGACTGGCCCGGATGCGCTCCAGCTCGTCGCGGGCCTCGGCGACCACGGCATCGGCCAGATTGGGCGTGGGCGGCTCGACCAGGTCGTCCACCTCGATCGAGCCGAGCAGCGCGGGAAGCGGAGCGAAGTGGACCACGTCTGCCTGGCAGCGCTCGCAGGACTGGAGATGCTCGTGCAGCTCGGTGCGCTCACCGGGGTCGAGCGCACCGAGGACATAGGCGGCGGTGAGGTCCCGATAGCGGTCGTGGTCGCTCATCCCAGCACCTCCCTGCTCTCCAGCTCGGTCCGCAACGACCGCAGCGCGTGGTAGGTCCGCGACTTCACGGTGCCGTCGGGGATGCCGAGCCTGGCGGCGGCCTCGTGGACCGAGCGGCCGCGGTAGTAGATCTCGATCAGCACGGCCCGGTGGTCCACCGACAAGGCGTTGAGCGCGTCGTGGACCAGCGACGCCTCCACCACGCGGTCCATGTCGGGGCCGTCGGCGGTGAGGTCGATCCTGTCGGCGGGGACGGCGCTGAGGTGCCGGGCGTTGCGGCGGTGCAGGTCGGTGGCCACGTTGCGGGCGATGCCGAACAGCCACGCCCGCTCCGAGCCTCGACCGGGGTCGTACTGATCGTGCTTGCGCCAGGCCCGCACCAGGGTCTCCTGCACGATCTCCTCGGCCTCACGAGGATCGCGGGTGCGTCGGCGGGCCCAGGCCAACAGCGCGGGCGCATGCTCGTCGTGCAGCGTGCGCACCGCCTCGTCGAACCCGGCGTCGTCCACCCGACTAGGAGACCACGACGGTGCCGGTCATGCCCGGATGGATGGTGCACTCGTAGTCATAGGTGCCGGGCTCGTCGAAGGTGATCGTGACCGAGTCGTCGCTGCCGAGCGGTTCGTCGAAGTCCATCGAGTCGGTCGTGGAGGTCACCGTGTGGCGCACCCCGCCGCTGTTGGTCCAGGTGACGCTCTCGCCCGCTTCGATCTCGACGGTGGCGGGCTCGAACTGGAAGCCGCCGGTGGCGTCCACCTCCGCGCCTCCCTCCGACGGGGTGGACCCGGTCTCGTCCTCGTCGGGCCCGTTGTCCTCGGCACCGGCCGGCGGGCTGGTCGTCGCTGACTCGGCGTCGTCGTCGTCGTTTCCGCAGGCGGTGAGCGCCAGCACCAGCACAGCGGCGATGGCGAGCAGACGGGTGGGCATCGAGCGGTTCCTCCTCTTCGCGGTTCGTTCGGTACTACGGAGCCGGTGCCCCGCCCGGTTCATCGCGTTCGACCCGGTCGTCGGGCTGGTCGGGAGGCGAGGTTCTATGGTCGTGATGTGAACGACATCGAGGTGCAAGGCGAACACATACCGGCGTTGGGGTTCGGCACCTGGCAGTTGAGCGGCGACGAGGCGCGCGAGGGTGTGCGTCACGCGCTCGAGCTCGGATACCGCCAGATCGACACCGCGCAGGCGTACCGCAACGAGCGCGAGGTGGGCGAGGGGATCGCCGCCAGCGGGGTGCCCCGCGACGAGATCTTCCTCACCACCAAGATCGTCGGCGAGACCCTCGCCGGCGACAAGGTCGGCCCCGCCGTCGACGCCAGTCTCCGCCGGCTCGACACCGACCACGTCGACCTGCTGCTCATCCACTGGCCCACCGACGAGGTGCCCCTCGGCGAGACCCTGGAGGCGATGCTGGCCGCCAAGGAGGCGGGCAAGGTTCGTCACCTGGGGGTGAGCAACTTCCGGGGGCCGCTGCTGCTCGAGGCGATGGAACTGGCTCCGATCCTCGCCGACCAGGTGCCCTATCAGCCCGGCCGCACCCAGAACACCCTGCTCGGCATCGCCGCCGAGCGCGACGTGATGATCACCGCCTACTCACCGCTGCGTGGCAAGGGGATCCAGTCCCCGGTCCTGGCCGAGATCGGCGAGGCCCACGGCAAGACGCCCCACCAGGTGGCGCTGCGCTGGCTGCTGCAACAGGACAAGGTGTCGCCCATCCCGCGCTCGTCGAACCCCGATCGCCGGGCCCAGAACCTCGACGTGTTCGACTTCGAGCTCAGCGACGACGAGATGGCCCGCATCTC
>JBKGZW010000197.1:0-4955 GCA_046543225.1 Acidimicrobiales bacterium | reverse complement strand
GCCCAGCAGGGTGATGGCGGCGATGCACACCACGGCGATGAGGGCCACGAGGAGGGCGTACTCGACCAGCGACGCACCACGCTCGCTGTCGGCGAAGCGGGCCTGAAGCCAGGTCTTGAGGTAGTTGAACTGCAGCATGGGGTTGGACTCCCTTTGGTTGGTTTGCCGGCCCCATGGATTGGGACCACTTCCTGTCCCTCTCACTATCGGTGTAGTCGTCGAGGTTCTGAATAGTGCGTTCGACCCATTTGGCCCGTCATGGCCGTGTCAGGTGTCTCAGTCGAGGCTCACGATGCCCATGCGGACCGCCTGCAGCACCGCCTGGGTGCGGTCGCGGGCGTCGAGCTTCTGGTAGATCGACGCCAGGTGGTTCTTCACCGTCTTCTGGCTGATGTAGAGCCGTTCCGCCACCTCGGGGGTCGAACAACCGTCGGCGATGAGCTGGAGGACCTCTTCCTCGCGCTTGGTGACGACGCGGTCCTCCTCGGCCTGTTCGGGCGGGTCGAGCTTGCGCACCTCGCTCAGCATCGACGCGGCGAGGGCCGGAGAGAGGGTGGTGTCACCGGAGACCGCGGCGCGGATCGCGTCGGCGATCTCCTCGGTGGAGCAGTCCTTCACCAGATAGCCGCTGGCTCCGGAGCGGATGGCGGCGGCCAGCACCTCCTGGTCGGCGTGCATGGTGAGCATGATCACCCGGATGGCGGGATTGGCTGCCTTGACCAGACGCGTGGCCTCCACGCCGTCGAGCTCGGGCATGGTGACGTCCATGAGGATCACGTCGGGGGTCAGCTCACCGGCCATGTCGACCGCCTCGGCACCGTCGGCGGCTTCACCGACCACGTCGAACCCGTGCTCGGTCATCGATCGCCGGAGGCCCTCTCGGAGCATTCGGTGATCGTCTGCCAGCATCAATCGGATGCTCACACGTTCTCCCATCGTCGAGTCGGTCATGACTGGGCGAGATAGCAGCGCACCCTGGTGCCCTTGCCCGGCTCTGAGAGCACGTCGAGGGTGGCTCCGATGCTCGCGGCGCGTTCTCGCATCCCCATGATTCCATAGGAGTCGAGACGTCCGGCGGTTCCCACCGGGAAGCCCTGTCCGTCGTCGGCGACCTCGAGGGCGGCGGCGCTGCCGTTGCAGCGCCACAGGACCCGCACGCGGGTGGCCTTGGCGTGCTTCTCCACGTTGGCCAGCGCCTCCTGGGCGATGCGCCACATCTCCCGCTCCTGCAGGATCGGGAGCCGTTCGCCCCGGTCGGCGTAGAGGGTGATGTCGAGCCCGGTGCGGTCGATGACCCGCTGGATGAACTGGTCGAGGGTGTCGGCCATGTCCTGGACCTCGGAGACGTCGGTGCGCAGGTCATAGAGCGTGTCGCGCACCTCGCCGATGACGCCCCGCACGTCCTCGCGCAGCTGCAGCAGGGACGGGGCGACGTCGCCACCCTTGTCGTTGGCCGACACGATGCGGTCGAGCTCGAAGGCGAGGTAGGCGAGGGACTGCCCGATCCGGTCGTGGAGCTCGCGGGCGATGCGGGTCCGTTCCTCGTCGGCGCCGACGGTGCGGAGGCGCCCGAACCAGCGGGCGTTGTCGATGGCCAGCGCGACGGGTTCGACGAAGCCGTTGACGAGCTCGATGTCGCGCCGGGTGAAGTGCTGATCGGACTTGTGCTCGAGGACGAGCAACCCGATCAGCGATGAGCGGGCGATCAGTGGTGCGTAGATCCCCGAGCCCATCGACGGGGCCAGTCCGGGGCTGGATGGCACCAGCTCGTTCTGGATGACCAGCTCGGGCCGTTCGGCGACCGAACGCAGCACCGGTGGAAGGTCGTCGGAGCCGAGATGCTCCTTGAGGCGAAGGCCTTCGCGGCGGGCGACCGACCAGCTGTCGTCGGTGTCGTCGGCCAGCAGGATGGCCAACGCGTCGAAGTCGATGAGGCCACGGAGGCGTTGCACGGTGGAGTCGAGGACCTCGTCGTAGTCGAGCGAGGCGGGCAGGGTCTGCGCGACCCGGTGGAGCGAGAACAGCAGGGCGTTGGCGTCGGCGAGGCGACCGAGCCGGTCGAGAGCCAGGGTGTGCTGACGGTCGGCCTCACCGGAGATCCGTCGGGCGTAGCCGGCGATGAGCCCCACCATGAGCAGGATCACGGTCCACTGCAGAGCGATGGCACCGTCGGTCTGGAAGGTGTACTCGGACCGCTGGGTGTCGGGGAGTCCGATGGCCAGGGCGGCGACGGCGCCGATGCGGATGGCGAAGCCGAAGCCCCGAGCGAAGCCGGCGACCATCACCGCGCTCACCAGGCTCACGACCAGCGGCGAGCTCCAGTAGCCGCTGGCGGCGACCGCGAGGGTGAACAGGGCGACCTCGCCGAGGACGGCGAGCAGGCTCGCGGTGTCGCCCAGGTACCGGATCGGGCTGACGGTGCGCAGTGCGGTGTAGGTGAGCACCGTCACCGTTGCGATCACCACCGCGAGGTCGTTGTCGGCGAAGCTCGGGTAGGCGAGTGCGAGGCAGACCATCGTGGTCGCCCAGCGGATGGCCAGGATGGCGGAGGAGAACGGAGCGAGGCGATCGACCTCACTGCCGAGGGCTGAGGCGGTGACGAGGGGGACGTTGTCCTCGATTCCGCCCGCGTTGCGCAGGCGGGCGGTGGTCAGGCGCGACCGCCGACGTCGAGGAGCGTCGTCCTCGATCGGGTCCGGTTGGCTCGGGTCGGGGTTGTCCACGTCGTGACTGGTCACCGTCATAGCGTCGTCCTCACGGACCGGCTGCTGAGGGGTCCGTCCACCCCTTAGGATCGGCACGCGTCAAGCCGACTTGAAGATCTGGTGTGTGCACACTGCTGCTAGTTTCGCACGCTGATGATCGTTGTGGGGTTGACCGGTGGGATCGGGAGCGGGAAGTCGTCGGTCGCGGTCCGCTTGGCCGAGCGTGGAGCGGTGGTGATCGACGCCGACGCCATCGTCCGCGAGCTGCAGGAGCCGGGCCAGCCGGTCTTCGACGCCATGGTGGAGCACTTCGGCACCGATGTGGTCGGGCCCGACGGCCGGCTCGACCGTCAGGCCGTCGCCGACCGGGTGTTCAACGACCCCGACGCTCTGAAGGAGCTCAACCGCATCACCCATCCACCGGTGCAGGAGGAGATGGCCCGTCGCATGGCCGATGCCGCCAGCAGCGGCGAGATCGTGGTCATGGACATCCCACTGCTCACCGAACGGCGCGAGGGCATGGGCCAGGTGATCGTGGTCGACGCCCCGGTCGATGTGGCCGTCGACCGTCTGGTGTCCCAGCGGGGGCTGTCCGAGGCCGACGCCAGGGCCCGCATCGCCAACCAGATCTCGCGCGACGAGCGGTTGGCGCTGGCCGACTTCGTGATCGACAACAGCGGCGATCTCGAGCAGCTCGACCGCGAGGTCGATCGTTGCTGGGACTGGTTGCTCAGCCTGCGGGAGGCCGAGGCGACCACTTGAGTGTCGGTGGGCCTCGGTACGCTCGTTGCGTGGCCGAGTTCAAGATGGTGTCGGACTTCCAACCGGCGGGCGACCAACCCAAGGCCATCGCCGCGCTCGCCGAGGGGCTCGACACCGGTCAACGTTTCCAGACCCTGCTCGGCATCACCGGCAGCGGCAAGAGCGCCACCATCGCCTGGACCATCGAGGCGGTCCAGCGGCCCACGCTGGTCATCGCCCCCAACAAGTCGCTGGCCGCCCAGTTGGCGAGCGAGTTCCGCGAGTTCTTCCCCGACAACCGGGTCGAGTACTTCGTCAGCTACTACGACTACTACCAGCCCGAGGCCTACATGCCCTCGAGCGACACCTACATCGAGAAGGACTCGTCGGTCAACGACGAGATCGACCGTCTGCGCCACTCGGCCACCTCGGCCCTGCTCACCCGGCGCGACGTCATCGTCGTGGCCTCGGTGTCGTGCATCTACGGTCTCGGCTCGCCTGAGGAGTACCGCGACAAGCTGCTGTTCGTGCAGGTGGGGGAGGAGCACGACCAGCGTTCGATCCTGCGCCGGCTGGTCGACATGAACTACGAGCGCAACGACATGAACCTGGTCCGGGGCAAGTTCCGGGTCCGGGGCGACACCATCGAGATCCACCCCGCGTATGAAGAGACCGCGGTCCGTGTCGAGCTCTTCGGCGACGAGGTCGAGTCCATCACCGTCGTCGATCCCCTCACCGGCGAGCGGGTCGCGTCCCAGAACGAGCTGGTGGTGTTCCCCGCCACCCACTACGTGGCCGGTGAGGAGCGGATGCAGGCGGCCATCGGCCGCATCGAGGCCGAGCTGCAGGAACAGCTCGCCACCTTCGAGCGCGAGGGCAAGCTGCTCGAGGCCCAGCGTCTGCGGATGCGCACCCAGTACGACCTCGAGATGATGCAGGAGATGGGGTTCTGCAACGGAATCGAGAACTACTCGGCACCCATCGACGGCCGCCAGCCCGGCGAACCGCCCCACACCCTGCTCGACTTCTTCCCCGACGACTTCGTCGTGGTCCTCGACGAGAGCCACGTGAGCGTCCCCCAGCTCCACGGCCAGTACGAGGGCGACCGTTCGCGCAAGGCCACCCTCATCGAGCACGGCTTCCGCCTGCCGTCGGCGGCCGACAACCGCCCGCTGCGGTTCGAGGAGTTCATGGAGCGGATCGGCCAGTGCATCTTCATGTCGGCCACACCCGGCGCCTACGAGCTCGAGCACTCCAGCCAGGTGGTCGAACAGATCGTGCGCCCCACCGGCCTGGTCGACCCCGAGGTGGTGGTCAAGCCGACCAAGGGCCAGATCGACGACCTGATGGAGTCCATCCACCGCACCGTCGGCGACGGTGGGCGGGTGCTGGTCACCACCCTCACCAAGAAGATGGCCGAGGACCTCACCGACTATCTGCTCGAGCTGGGTGTCCGGGTGCGCTACCTGCACAGCGAGGTCGACACCATCGCCCGCATCGAGATCCTGC
>JBKGZW010000027.1:0-22378 GCA_046543225.1 Acidimicrobiales bacterium | reverse complement strand
GAGGTCGAACCCCGCACGTTGCTCGTGCAGTTCCTGCGAGAACACGTCGGGCTGACCGGTACCAACGTGGGGTGCGACACCTCGTCGTGTGGCGCCTGCACCGTCCACCTCGACGGCCGTTCGGTCAAGTCCTGCACGCTGCTCGCTGCCCAGGCGGATGCTCGCGAGGTCACCACCATCGAGGGGCTGGCCGTCGACGGAACCCTGCACCCGATGCAGGAGGCGTTTCGCCAGAACCACGGGCTGCAGTGCGGGTACTGCACGCCGGGCATGGTGATGGCGGCGGTGTCGCTGCTCGACGAGCATCCCTCGCCGACCGAGGCGGAGGTGCGAGAGGGACTCGAAGGGAACCTGTGCCGGTGCACCGGCTACCAGAACATCGTGAAGTCGGTGCTCGCCGTGGGAGGTGGATCGTGACCGCGACCGATGCCCGTCCCGACGGTGCCACTTCCGCTGGCTCGCTCCTCGGCACCCGCCGCCTCCGCAAGGAGGACCCCGAGCTGCTCACCGGCGAGGCCCGCTACGTCGACGACCTCGTCGTCCCGGGTGCGCTCCACCTGGCCGCAATCCGCAGTCCGCACGCCAGAGCCCGCATCACCTCGGTCGACCTCGACGCCGCCCGCCAGCAACCCGGTGTTCGCCACGTCTACACCGGTGCCGACCTGGCAGATCTGTGGGCGAACCCGATGCCGTGCGCCTGGGTCGTCACCGAGGACATGGCCAACCCCGCCCACTTCCCCGTGGCGGTCGATCAGGCCAACCACGTGGGCGACATCGTCGCCGTGGTCCTCGCCGACTCGAGGGCAGCGGCGGTCGACGCCACCGAGGCGGTCGTCGTCGACTACGAGCCGCTGGAGGCGGCGGTCGACCTGGAGGACGCGGCATCGGACCGGGTCGTCATCCACGACGACCTCGGCACCAACCGTTCCTATGTCTGGGAGCTCAAGCCCGACGAGGCCGCGGTCGACGCGGCCTTCGACGCGGCCGAGGTCACCGTCTCGGAGCGCTACGTCCAGCAGCGGCTCATCCCCTCGGCCATGGAGCCTCGCGGGGTGGTGGCGGTTCCGGCGCCCCACGGTGGCGAGCTCACGCTCTACTCGTCCACCCAGGTGCCCCACATCCTCAAGCTGATGCTGGCGGTCACCGCCGGCATCCCCGAGCACAAGGTGCGGGTGATCGCACCGGCGGTGGGCGGCGGGTTCGGTTCGAAGCTCAACGTCTACGCCGAGGAGCTGCTGGCCGCAGCCCTCGCCCGCAAGACAGGAGTGCCCGTGCGGTGGACCGAGACCCGGTCCGAAGCCGCCCAGGCCACGATCCAGGGCCGGGGCCAGGTCCAGCACATCGAGCTGGCCGCCGACGCCGATGGTCGGATCTCGGCGGTGCGGGTCGACCTGCTGGCCGACATGGGTGCCTACCTCCAGCTGGTCACCCCGGGCATCCCGCTGCTCGGAGCGTTCCTCTACCACGGCGTCTACGACATCCCCGCCTACTCGTTCACCTGCACCGGCGTCTTCACCAACAAGACCCCGACCGACGCCTACCGGGGAGCGGGTCGCCCCGAGGCCAGCTACGCCATCGAGCGGGCCATGGACGCGCTGGCCCGCGAGGTGGGGGTGAGCCCCGAGGAGCTCCGCCGCCGCAACTTCATCCCCACCGACGCGTTCCCCTACGCGTCGGCGCCGGGGCTGGAGTTCGACAGCGGCGACTACGACACCAACCTCACCGCCGCCCTCGACCTGGTCGGCTACGACGACCTGCGGGCCGAACAGCAGCGGCGTCGCTCCGACGGTGATCCGATCGCCCTGGGCATCGGCATGTGCACCTATGTCGAGATGTGTGGCCTGGCTCCGAGCCGGACGCTCGGCGCGCTGAACTTCGGTGCCGGCGGCTGGGAGTCGGCGACGGTTCGCATCCTTCCCTCCGGCACCGTCCAGGCCATCACCGGCACGGCACCACACGGTCAGGGTCACGAGACGAGCTGGTCGATGATCGTCGCCGACCGCCTCGGCATCGATCCCGACCAGGTCGAGGTGTTGCACTCCGACACCGCCATCGCTCCGCTCGGCCTCGACACCTACGGCTCGCGGTCGCTCGCGGTCGGTGGCAGCGCGATGTGGCACGCCACCGAACGGGTCATCGACAAGGCCCGCAGGATCGCCGCACATCTCATGGAGGCCGACGAGCACGACATCGAGGTGGTCGACGGCACGTTTCGGGTCAGGGGCACACCCAGCCGCGAGATGGCACTGGCCGAGGTGGCGGGCGCGGCCTTCGCCGCCCACGACCTCCCCGACGGGATGGAGCCCAACCTCGAGGTGCAGGTCAGCTGGGACCCGCCGAACTTCACCTTTCCCTTCGGCACCCATGTGGTGGTCGTCGAGGTCGACACCGAGACCGGCCACGTCAAGATCCGCGACTACGTGGCGGTCGACGACTGCGGCAACCAGGTCAACCCGCTCATCGTCGAAGGACAGCTGCACGGCGGCATCCTCCAGGGAATCGCCCAGGCGCTGTGGGAGGAGGCGGTCTATGACGACGACGGCCAGCTGCGGACGGTGAACTTCGGCGACTACCTGGTTCCCTCCGCGGTCGAGGCCCCGTCCTACACCCTCGGCACCACCGTCACCCCCAGCCCGGTCAACCCGATGGGGGTCAAGGGGGTCGGTGAGGCGGGGACGATCGGGTCTGCCGCCGCGGTGATGAACGCGGTGTGCGACGCCCTGGCGCCCTACGGCATCACCGACATCGACATGCCCGCGTCGCCCCGCCGGGTCTGGCGGGCCATCCAGGAGAAGGAGGGCAAGCGATGATCCCCGCCGCGTTCGACTACGTGCGGGCCGAGTCGGCCGATCACGCCATCTCGCTGCTCGGCGAGCACGGCGACGACGCCAAGCTCCTCGCCGGCGGCCACTCACTGCTGCCGATGATGAAGCTGCGCCTCGCCGTCCCGTCGGTGCTGGTCGATGTCGGTCGTCTCGACGACCTGTCGTTCATCCGCGATGCCGGTGACCACGTGGCCATCGGGGCGCTCACCACCCACCACGACGTCGAGACCAGCGCCCTGTTGGAGCAGCAGTGCCCCCTGGTCAAGGGCGTCGCCGCCGTCATCGGCGACCCACAGGTGCGGCACTGCGGCACGATCGGCGGCTCGCTCGCTCACTCCGACCCGGCGTCGGACCTCCCCGCGGCGATCCTGGCGCTGGGCAGCACCTTGGTCGCTCACGGGCCGAACGGCGAGCGCGAGATCCCTGCCGCTGAGTTCTTCACCGGGTTCTTCGAGTCGGCGCTGCGCCCCGACGAGCTGCTCACCGAGATCCGTGTGCCCAAGACCCCCGACGCCCGCTGGAGCTACCAGAAGTTCAACCGGCGCGCCCAGGACTGGGCCATCGTCGGTGTGGCGGTGGTGCACAACGGTCACACCGGTGTCGGTCTGGTCAACATGGGCTCGACCCCGGTGCGGGCCACCGGCGTCGAGGAGGCACTGGCCGGCGGCGCCGGCGCAGCCGACGCGGCGATGCACGCCGACGAGGGCACCGAGCCGATGGACGATCTCAACGCCGACCCGGACTACCGGCGGCATCTCGCCCGGGTGCTCACTCGCCGTGCACTCGCCGAGGCCGGGGTGGCCTGAACTGCCGTCGGTCGGTCATCGCCGGGGCTCAGCGGACCGGTGGGGTCCCCGGCGCTTCGAGGTGTGGCCTCGCTACTCGCGGCGCGCTGCGTCGAGCATCGCCTGGCGGTAGTTGTAGCGCTCGAGTCGCGGCCGGGCCAGCACCTGGTCGATGCACGACGCGATGTTGGCGGCTTCGGCGGGCATCACCACGAACCCGTCGATGCCCGCTTCCCACGCGAACATCTTGCGGTTCTTGTTCGACGCCAGCAGCACCACCGCAGTCCGGCGCACGTGGGTGTGGTCGCTGTGGCGGATGGCGTCGAGCTGTTTGAGCGCCGTGCTCTCGTCGCCTCCGGTGCCGACGAGGAGCGCGCAGCCATAGAGGGTGTCGTGCAGATGGGGGACGACGTTGGCCAGCGGCGCGGTCTCGGTCTCGAAGTCGAAGGTGGCCAGCACCCCGGCATAGACCTGACAGGTCGGTTCGTCGGTGCCTGCGATCAGGAGCCGGCGAGGGGCAGCACCCTCGTCGCTGTCCACCGAATCAGTTCTCCGCCTCTTCAGCAACGAGGCCTCCGAGTTTCTCGCCCGTCTCGATCGCTTCCAACAGGTGCATGGCGATGTCGCCGACCTGCACCTCGTCCTCGTCCTTTCCGGCACCCTTCACGCCGTCGTCGATCATGATGTAGCAGAACGGGCAGGCGGTGGCGATGCGGCTGGCCCCGGTGGCGATGAGCTCCTCGGACCGGTCGTCGTTGACCTTCTTGCCGGTGGTCTCCTCCATCCACATGCGGGCGCCGCCGGCACCACAGCACATGCCCTTGGTGCCGTTGCGCTCGGCCTCGACGATGCGGATGCCGCCCAACGAGCCGATGACGTTGCGGGGCGACATGTAGACGTCGTTGTGGCGGCCGAGATAGCAGGAGTCGTGGTAGACGACCCGCTCGTCGAGGCGGGCCGTGGACATGTCGAGCTTGCCGGTGTCGATGAGCCACTCGAGGAACTGGCTGTGGTGCGCGACCTCGTAGTGCCCACCGAGCTGGGGGTACTCGTTCATGAGGGTGTTGAAGCAGTGCGGGCACTGGGTGATGATCTTCTTCACGCCCATGCCGTCGAGGGTCTCGACGTTCTGCATGGCCAGCATCTGGAAGATGTACTCGTTGCCCGACCGCCGGGCGGGATCGCCGGTGCACATCTCGGAGGGACCGAGGATGGCGAAGTCGACACCGGCCCGCTGCATGAGGTTGGCCATCGCCTGGGACACCTTGCGGTTCTTGTCGTCGAACGATCCGGCGCAGCCGACCCAGTAGAGGTACTCGTGCTCGAAGGCGTCGGTCGGCTCGAGGACCTCGACCCCGTCGAGCCCCTTGGCCCAGTCGGCTCGTTCGGTCTGGCTCATGCCCCACGGGTTGCCCGAGTTCTCCATCCCCCGATAGGCCGAGCCCAGCTCGGTGGGGAAGTTGGACTCCATGAGCGAGAGGTAGCGACGCATGTCGAGGATCTTGTCGAGGATCTCGATGTTGACCGGGCAGATCTCGTCGCAGGCCTTGCAGCTGGTGCACGCCCACACCTCTTCGGGGGTGATGCGCTCGAACAGCGAGTCGGCCCCGATCGTGATCTCGCTGTCGACACCGATCGGGGGCGAGGTCTCGGGTGAGCCGGTGGCGGCCATGACCTCACCGGTCTTGAGGACGATCTCGCGGGGGTCGAGCGACTTGCCGGTGGCGTGTGCGGGGCACACCGAGGTGCAGCGCCCACACATGGTGCAGGCGTCGGTGTCGAGGAGCTGCTTCCAGGTGAAGTCCTCGACGGTGGCGGCGCCGAAGCTCTCGAGCTCGGTCTCCATGAGGTTGGGCATGGCCTTCATGGCGCCCTTGGGCCGCTCGCGGTCCTTCAGGTACATGTTCAGCGGCGAGGTGAACATGTGGCGCAGCATCGTGACCGGGAGGATCACCAGGAAGGCGAAGAACGACGCCACGTGGATGATCCATTGCGACTGGTGCCAGCCGGCCAGGTTGGCGTTGTTCTCCACGAGCGTCGCGAGCGGGTAGCCGATGAACGACCAGCGCTCGTAGGTGGGGGAGCCTTCGAGGGCGATGCGGAACATCTCGGTGGTGAAGCCGGTGACCGCCAGCACGAAGAACACCCCGAGGATCACCGCGTGCTCGGGCTTGGTCTTGATGCGGATGCGGTAGGGGCGCTGCACGTAGCGGCGGACGATCGCCCACACGACACCGATGAGCAGCGTGAGCCCGGCGGCGTCACCGACGAACGAGTAGGCCTGGTAGACGGTGCCGTGCAGGAACTTGAGGCTGTCGGGGGCCTGGTAGTTGATCTCGAGGGTGGCGGTGACCGCCAGCAGCACCAGGAAGCTGAAGTAGATGAGCGAGTGCATGATCCCCGCCGCCGGGTCGCGCAGCAGGGTCTGCATGTAGACACCGGCGCGGAAGTCCTTGAGGCGCTGCCCGATGTTGGCCTTGGTGGTCGACCGCTTGTCGGGGGCACCCCGCTCCCAGTTCTTCATCCGCTGCGAGAACAGGACCGCCCCGTACACCAACAGGACCGGCACCAGCGTGTAGAAGGCGAGCTTCACCCCGTCGGGCACGTTGATGAAGACCTTGCGCTGGATCTCGGAGTCGTCGCTGAAGTCGAAGACGACCGACGCGATGCCCGACAGCACGGTGACCGCCGCGATCGCGACGCCGATGCCGATGACGATCTGGTGGGGACGGATCCGGCGGGTCGCCGTCTCCTCCGGTGAGGTGTCGGTGGCGGTGCTCATCGGTGTCGACGGTAGTCGTTCGGGTCGGCGCGATCGAAGTGTTCGTGTGAGCTGACGGGTTGCTGTCGTTGTTCATGGTGAGGAAACAACCGGGAAACCTTCGCTCCGTACCGTCGCCGACATGGACGTCGTACTCGTGCGGTGGCCCGACGAACACGATCGTCGGGAGGAGCTCCGTCGATCCGGGCAGCCGCGGCTGCTGGTGCTCGACGACAGCCAACCGCCGCCGACCGAGCTCGATCTGCTCGAGGACTGGATCCGCCTTCCGGCCGACGACGGCGACGTCGCCGCCCGGGTGGCGGCGCTCGAACATCGGGCCGGGGAGCATCACGACGAGATGCCGTCGCTCGACGAGGACGGGGTCCTGCGGGCCAACCACCGGTGGGTGGCACTGCCGCCGGTCGAGGCCCGGCTCACCAGTGCGCTGCTGGAGCGCTACGGAGCGGTCGTCAGCCGCGAGGCGCTGGCCCGGGCGGGATGGCCGGACGGAGCACCGGGGCGCAACGCCCTCGACGTGCACGTCCTTCGCCTCCGCCGTCGGTTGGACCCCTTGGGACTGGTGATCCGGACGGTGCGGTCGCGGGGGTACGTGCTCGAGACCCCACTGCCCGAGACGTCAGATTCCGGTCAGGAAGGGGTGAGCAAGGCGTAACACAGCGCACACAACGGCGAAACGGCGGCTCTCTACGGTCATCAACACGTCAGACAAGACACCAACCGAGGTGTCGAGGAGGAGCAATGAGACGGAAACTGCTGGCGGGGACAGGAGTGGTGGGCGCTGCCCTGCTGCTCACTGCGTCCCCGGCATTTGCCCAAGAGGCAGGTGACATCCCGCTCGACGACACGCAGATGATTCTCGACAACATCTTCATCTTCATCTGTGCGGTGCTCGTCATCTTCATGCAGGCCGGCTTCGCGCTGGTCGAGGCGGGCCTCACGTCGGCCAAGAACGTGGGCTCGATCCTCATGAAGAACATGATGGACTTCTGCCTGGGCGTCCTGCTGTTCGGACTGATCGGCTATCACATCGCCTACAGCGGAGCGAGCTTCCTCGGCTTCGAATGGCTGTGGGGCAGCTACTCGGCACCGGGTACCACCGATTACTCGCTGATGCTGCCGGTCGACTTCCTGTTCCAGGCCGCGTTCGCGGCGGTGGCGGCCACGATCGTCTCCGGTGCACTCGCCGGGCGCGTCAAGTTCAGCGGCTACCTCATCTACACCGCGGTGATCACCGCGGTGATCTACCCCATCGTCGTCAACTGGAAGTGGGGCGGCGGCTGGCTCGCCGAGCAGGGCTTCGAGGACTTCGCCGGTTCGACCATCGTCCACTCGGTCGGTGGCTGGGCGGCGCTGGCCGCGGTGATCTTCTGTGGTCCCCGGCTCGGCAAGTACGGGCCCGACGGCAAGCCGCGGGCCATCCCCGGCCACAACCTCGTGCTGGCCATCACCGGTGTGTTCATCCTCTTCGTCGGCTGGTTCGGGTTCAACCCGGGCTCCGAGCTCGCCGCCGACGTCGAAGTTCCCCGGATCGCGGTCAACACGATGATGGCTGCCGCCGGCGGTGGCTTCACTGCCTTGCTCACCAGCTGGTTCATCTTCAAGAAGCCCGATGTCTCGATGGTCGGCAACGGCATCCTCGCCGGTCTGGTGGCCATCACCGCGGGTGCCGGCGCACTCGACGGGTGGATGTCGACCCTTGCCGGTCTCATCGGTGGCGTGATCGTGGTCTTCTCGGTGCTCGGCTTCGAGAAGGTCAAGATCGACGACCCGGTCGGTGCGATCTCGGTCCACGGCGTCGTCGGCGCCTGGGGCACGATCGCCGTCGGCCTCTTCGCCAACCCCAACGC
Source organism: Acidimicrobiales bacterium (assembly GCA_046543225.1). Taxonomy (GTDB): domain Bacteria; phylum Actinomycetota; class Acidimicrobiia; order Acidimicrobiales; family SKKL01; genus SKKL01. The sequence goes on along the minus strand of JBKGZW010000027.1, from coordinate 14,139 downwards.
CTCGTTCCTCGGAGGCGGCGAGGGGCCAGAAGGCCTGTTCTTCGGCGGCGGTGTCGACCTGTTGGTCACCCAGATCGTCGGTGTGGTCGCAGTCTTCGCCTTCGTCATGGTCACCGCCGGTGTCCTCTTCGCCGCCCTCAAGGCTGCGGGTGTGCTCCGGGTGGCGCCCGAGCACGAGATCGAGGGCATCGACGTCACCGAGTTTGGTGCGCCGGGCTACGGTCCCGACGTGCTCGCCTCCCTCACCAGCCCGTCGGCACCGTAGGAGGGTCCTGACATGCAACTCATCACCGCAATCATCAAACCCCACATGCTCGACGAGGTGAAGACCGCGCTCCGCACTTCCGGAGTGCAAGGGATCACCGTGAGCGAGGTGAAGGGGTTCGGCCGCCAGGGCGGCCACACCGAGACCTATCGAGGTGCGGAGTACAAGGTCGACTTCGTGCCCAAGGTCAAGCTCGAGATCGTCGTGGACGATCCGGTCGTCGACTCGGTGGTCACCGCCATCACCGACGCCGCCCGGACCGACAAGATCGGCGACGGCAAGATCTGGGTCACCCCCGTCGGATCGCTCGTGCGGATCCGCACGGGAGAGATGGGGGTCGACGCGGTCTAGCCGAAGCGCAGCGACAACGGTGAACGGGGTGCAGGTCCGCCGGGCCTGCACCCCGTTCGCGTGGCCGGCGCGGCCGGGGGATCAGGCTTCGAGCGAGCGCTTGTAGGCCCGCACGGCGATGGGGAAGCAGACGACGATGATGGCGACCACCCACAGGGCGGTGTAGGCGCCGGGGTTGGCGATCGACCACGGGTCGTCGGGCTGGATCGGGGTGTTGGGGTTCCCGAACAGCTGGCGGGAGGCATCGGCGAGGGTGGTGATCGGGTTCCACTCGGCCACCGTGCGCAGCACGCCGGGCATCGAGGCCACGGGAACGAAGGTGCTGGCGATGAAGGTGATGGGGAACAGGGCGACGAAGCCGACACCCATGACACCTTCGGGGGTGGGAACGAAGCTGCCGAGCAGCACGCCGATCCACACCATGGCGAAGGCGAAGGCGACCATCAGCGCGTAGGCGAGCACGGCGTCGAGCAGGCTGCCACGGATGCGCCAGCCGACGAGGAATCCGACGATCGACATCAACAGGATCGGCAGGAGCCCCTTGATGAGATTGGCGATGGCGTGGCCGCCGAGGACCGAACCGATGTTGATCGGCAGTGACCGGAACCGGTCGACCACCTGGTTCTTGCGGTCGTTGGCCAGGCTCATGGCCACCCCGAAGGCGGTGAAGACGAGCGTCTGGGCGAAGATGCCGCCCATCAGGAACTCGCGGTAGTCGCCACCGCCGGGCACGTCGATCGCCCCGCCGAACACGTAGGCGAAGAGCAGCACGAACATGATCGGCTGGATGGTGGCGTCGCTGAGCTGTTCGGGCTGGCGTCGCATGTGCACCAGCCCGCGCCGGGCGACGACCCACATGTCGTGGAGCGCTCCGCGGGACGGGTGGAGCGCTCCCTCGCGGTCGTCGGCGAGGATGGCGTCGAGGTCGGGGGCGATCCGCTCGCCGGTGGTCGTGGGGACGGTCACGACAGCACCTCCTGGGTGTCGGCGACCTCGGTGTCGGGGTCGATGGGCATGCCGGTGAGGGTGAGGAACACCTCGTCGAGGGTGGGCTGGTGCACGCCGAGGTCGTCGATGCCGATCTCGGAGTCGGCGAGCTCGGTGGCGGCGTGGGCCAGCGAACGGGTGCCGTCGGTGGTGGGGGCGGTGGCCGACCGGGTCGCGTGGTCGAGGACCGGGGTCGATCCGGTGGCTCTGGCGAGGATCGCGGCGGCGGGTTCGAGCTGGGCGGGGTCGGACACGACGAGGCCGATCTGGTCGCCGCCTACCTGTCGTTTGAGGCTGCGGGCGTCGCCGCGGGCGATGACCGCTCCGTGGTCGACGACGAAGATGTCGTCGGCGAGGCGGTCGGCCTCGTCGAGGTACTGGGTGGTGAGCAGGATGGTGGCGCCCTGGGCCACCAGCTCGTCGAGCACCGCCCACAGATCGGTGCGGGCGCGGGGGTCGAGCCCGGTGGTGGGCTCGTCGAGGAACAGCACCTGGGGGTGGGCCACGAGGGTGGCGGCGATGTCGAGGCGTCGGCGCATGCCACCCGAGTAGCCGTCGACGGCACGGTCGGCCGCCTCTTCGAGGGTGAACTGGCGCAGCAGTTCGCTGGCGCGGGCCTTGGCCTCGCGCCGGCGGAGCTGGTGCAGCTCGCCGATCATGACGAGGTTCTCGCGGCCGGTGAGGATGGGGTCGACGGTGGCGTCCTGGGCGGTGAGCCCGATGCGGCGTCGCACCTCCTTGGGCTGGGTGCGCACGTCGAAGCCGGCGACGGTGGCGGTGCCCTCGTCGGGTTCGGTGAGGGTGGTGAGGATGCGCACGGCGGTGGTCTTGCCGGCACCGTTGGGGCCGAGGATGGCGGTGATGGTGCCGGTGGGCACCTCGATGTCGACGCCACCGAGTGCGGTGGTGGTGCCGTAGCGCTTGACGAGGCCTCGTGCCTCGACGGCGTGCTGGGTCATGTGGGGTTCCTCTGGCGTGGCTGGGGGACGATCACAGTACGCGGCGTGGCGGGGCACGTCGCCGGAGTTTCGGTTCGGGGTCTGACGCCGCGGCCGCCGCGAACTCATCGCTCGGCACCGTAGGAGCCAATGAGGTCAGGATCTGGCCGCAGCGCGAATCGGCGCGGCACCGACCGGAGAAATCGACAAGACTCGTGTCAACCCGGGGACGAGCCCCGGCGTCTACAGGATGTGACATCCACGGTGCGGGCGCAGACGGGGTTCGAGGAGGCCTTCGACGACCTGTTCCTCCGCGCCTTTCGGGTCGCCCGCCGCATCCTCGCCGATCCGGCGACCGCCGAGGACGTGGCGGCCGAGGCCATGGCCCGGGCGTTCGCCCACTGGCCCAAGATCGGCGATCAGCCCTGGCGGGAAGGATGGGTGGTGCGGGTCGCCACCAACCTGTCACTCGACATCGCCCGCAAGCGAAGCCGCCTCACCGACGTCGCGGTGCAGGAGGCGTCTGCGGAGGACGACGACGTGGCGGTGCGGTTGGCCCTGGTGGAGGCGATGGCCAGGCTCCCCCGACGTCAGCGGGAGGTGGTGGCGTTGCGTCACCTGGCGGGGATGTCCGAGGCCGAGACCGCGGCGGCGTTGCGGGTGTCGGCCGGCTCGGTGAAGACCCACCTGTCGAGGGGTCTGGCCGCGTTGCGGAAGGGACTGGGGCCCGATGCCCCCGTTCTGGTCGGGGAGGTGGCCGGCGATGCCTGAGAACTGGCCGACTCCGACACCCCGGGACGAGCTGCTCGCCAGGGTCGTGGTACGAGGACGGAGGATCCGCATGCTCAATCGGCTCTTGATCGGCGTCGCCGCGGCGGCCGCGACCGCCGCCGGCGCGGTGGGTCTGGCCCTCGGGGCGTCGGGGACGGTGTCGTTCGGCGGTGGCCCCGTGGGTGCCGACGTCGGGGGCGACGGTGCCACCTACTTCGCCTGCCCCAACACCGGCGCGGTGGGCGAGCTGCACGACGGCGATCGCGTCTACCTCACCGGCCAGGACGACAGCGGCGACTGGGTGCAGGTGCGCTCCCCGCTGGTGTCGACCAGCAGGGTGTGGATCCGTGGCGAGCACGTCGATCCTGACGAGCAGGTCGACCTGCCGGTCGCCACCTGCTCGGACGAGGTGGGCGAGCTCGAGCTGGCCGACGACGCGACCACCACCACGACGACCACCGAGGCGGTCGACCAGGAGCCCGACGAACCGGAGGAGACGACGACCACCGTCGCTCCCAGTACCACCGCGACCACCGCACCGCCCACGACGACGCCGGCCACGACCGCGCCAACGCCGACAACGACGACCACGACGACCACGGTGCCGACCACCACCACGACGTCGACCACGACGACCACGGTGCCGACCACCACCACGACCACCGCCCCGGCACCGGTGATCACCTCGGCGTCGGTCTCGCCGACGCCGATGATCCGGCGGGTTTCCCCCGCGGGTAGCTGTGAGTCCTCGTTCGGGGGGCATGAGACCTCCACTGTTCGGGCCGACGGGGTCGCCAATGCCACGTCGGTCCCGTGGGTGGCCCGCATCAACGGTCAGCAGGTGGCGAGCGGATCCTTGTCGCCGAGCTTGCAGGTGCCCGATCGGTGGCAGGGGTCGATCGGCCCCTTTGCTCAGGGGTCCCAACAGTCGCCGGACCAGGTGACGGTCGTCGTGACCGCCAGTGGCCCTGGCGGGTCCGCGCAGCGCAGTGACTCTTTCACGCTCAACGAGTGCGAGGCACCCTTCTGATGAAGCCGACCAGGCGAACACTCCTTCTCATCTCGGCCGTGGCGGGGCTCGCGCTGTTCTCGGGCGGGCTGGTGCTCGGCAACGTGGTGCGCGACGACGGCGAGGACGCGGCGTCGCCCAACACCGTGCCGATCGCGACCGCCGCTCCCGTGCTGGCCGGCTCGGCCTCCGGCGACGACGCCGACACCGCCGAGGCAGAGAGCCCCTACCTGCTCTCGGGTCGCCAGCTCCCGCTCGCTGACCCCGCGGGTCCGGCGGCGGTGGGCTCGCCGTCGAGCGACTCGCCCGGGGACCCGGCACCGACCAGCGGCGACGGAGGACCTTCGACAGGCGGCGATCCCGACGGGCCGGCGGATGCCCCCACCGCCGGCCCGTCCACCGGGTCGCCCGACCGGGAATCTGGCGGGACCGGCGAGCGTGAGACGTCGGTCCTGGCGGAGCGGATCTCTGACCCCGAGCACGGCATCGACAGCGACGGCGAAGGTGAGATCTACGAGCCCCCCACCACCCCATCGGAGGTCGGGGGCGACGACGCCGCCGTCGACGCCTCCGATCCTGGCGATGCCGAGGCCGAGGAGGATGGGCCAGACGGCGACCTGGTCGAGCTCGACCTGGAGGAGCTGCTCGCCGAGGAGTGGCCCGTGGACCTGCCCCGGCCGCGGCTCGAGGAGCCTCTGTTCCGTGATCCGTGCGCCGCGGCCGACGCCGACGAGGACACCTGCCCCGCCGGGATCGGTGGCACCATCACCCTGCTCGACCACGGCGAGGGAACGCCCGACCCGCTGTCGATCAGCGCTCAGTTGTACGAGAGCCTGAGCGTGACCGGCGTCATGCGCTGCGACGACCTCGGCATGGGCGACGACGGCGTCTACCGGGCCATGTTCGCCAGCAACAACCCCGCCGACTTCACGATCCGCCACTGGCCGAGCGGCTCGCCCGACGAGGCGGAGGAGATCAGCTACCGGACACCCGATTCCGAGCGTGACTGGTGGGCCGAGCGGCACCTCGCAGGCGAGCCGACGTGGGCGAACCCCCACGGCGGCGTGCAGAACTGCCCGAGGATACCGGGGCTCCTCCACCGTCACACCACCGTCGAGATCCACGGCGTCGACGACTTCGGCACCGAGGACACGGCGCGGATCTTCTTCACACCACCGCCTGGCGGCTGGGAGGAGACGTCTCGGACCATCAGCTTCACCCCGCGCCACGACCCGGTCCACGGCGTCCTCACCGCCCCCTACGACAGCGAGCGCGAATCGGTGTACATGGCGTCGATCCCCAAGAACGGGCCGCGAGGCTCCGAACGGTCCTGCACCGACATCGAGGGCGACATGCTCGACGGGCGACACCGCAGCGATCCCAGCCTCGTGGACGTGCGCGACGGCGCGGTCGCCCGTCGGCCAGGCGACGACTCCGATCCCGACCTCGACCGGGTGGCGGTCGGCCGGGTCTTCCCCGAGGAGGGGACGACCTATGACCTGTGCGTGTGGATCACGGTCCCCGGTCCCCGTTCGTTCGATCGTGCGACGGTGGTCGAACGGACGTCGTTCACCGTGCGGGCCCCGCGCGCGCTGCGGGTGCGGGTCTGGGCGACGGGTGGGTTCGCCATCGGCTCACTCGACGCCAACAGCGTCCGGGTCGCGGTGTCCAACTGGCGCAACGGCTACGGCTCCGGAAGGCCGTTCCCCGACGAGGATCTCCCCTCCGGTGGCTTCACCTTCGACGAGCGGGTGCTGATGACCGGCAGCGGGTCGAGCAAGGTCCCGGCGACCACGGTGCTGGAGATCACCGGTCCGTCGGGGTGGACCAGCACCATCGACGTGCCGACGCCGACCCGGTGCCCGATGTTCGGGTTCTTCGAGTGCCCCACCCCGGGGTCCGACGAGTACATGGTGCCGATCCCGCTCGTGCACGGTCGCCTGAAGTTGGTCGTGGAGCGCTACGCCGGACCCGGTGGCCCACCCAGCGGGGACCCGGTCGAGGACGGGTGGCAGGTGAGGTCGGGAGGCGACTTCGCTCCGGCCGCGCCGGAGGAACCGGCGGAGATCCCCCGCATCGACGGACGCCGTTCGTTCCTGCGGACGCGTCCGGGCGAACCGGGCGAGCCGCCGGGGATGACCATGCGCCTCGAGTTCGACCGGCCCGTCCGGGTGGAGGCCACGCCCCACATGAACTTCGTGGGCGACTGCGGTGCCGGGGAGACCCAGACGACCGACGCGTTCCGATCCTCGGTGCAGCTTCACTGGGAGGAGCTGTGCTGGGGAGGCGCGTACTCGGTCGGTCTGCTCGCCGTCGACGAGGAGGGCAACGAGCTCGACTTCCGCACGGAGGTGGACGGCACCCGCACCGGCGACGTCGGATGGGGATACGTGGTGCTGCCGGGCTTTCCCATCGAGGAGTTCACCTTCGGCGTGACCGTCGAACGCCTCGGCGACGGGATCGAGCCCCAGAGCATCAGCGGGAGCGTCGGCGGGGTGTCGGGAGGCACCTTCATCGCACCCGGTCATCCGCCGAGGTGCGAGAACGATCTCCCCAGTCGCCACCGGACCAACACCGTTCCCAGCGACGGTGGTGTGCCCATCACCTGGAGGGATCCGGTCACGGTGTTCCTGCAGGTGGCCGGCGCCGGCGACGGTCGCGACTGCGGGCTCGACGAGGGCTACGTGGCGGTCACGCTCCGCCAGGAGGTGCCCCTCGACGAGTTCCTCGCGGGGCCGGTCACCTTGACCTACGACGAGGCCGATGCGGAGATCACCGTTCAGATCACCGACGTGGTCGCCGACTGAGCGGTCCGGGCGGCAACTGGTACCACCCGGACCCGCGGTCAGCTCTGCCGGGAGCGTTTGGCGGCCCGGGCCCGGGCCGACTGGCCGGGGCGCTTGCCGCCCTGGCCTCGCCCGTTGCCGCCCTGGCCTCGCCCGTTGCCGCGCCCGCCGCCGTTGCTGCCCTGGCCCTTGTTGCCCGAGCCTCGGCCACCTTGGCGGTTTCGCTGGGTCTGGTCGGCGGGTCGCTCGGGTGCAGGCTTGGGTGCGGCCCGGACCGGGCCGAGCACGTCGAGGTCGGGGGCACCGACGCCTTGGGGCAGGCCGAGACTGCGCTGGATCTTGCGCACGTCGTTCACCTGCTCGCCGGGGACGAGTGACACGACCAGCCCGGTCCGCCCGGCGCGGCCGGTGCGGCCCGAACGGTGGACGTAGTCCTTCTGGTCGGCGGGGACGTCGAAGTGCACGACACAGGCCACCTCGTCGACGTGGATGCCGCGGGCGGCGACGTCGGTGGCGACCAGCGCCTGGACCTTGCCGGAGGTGAACTGGGCCAGCGCCCGCTCACGCTGCCCCTGTGAGCGGTCGCCGTGGATGGCGGCTGCGGAGACGCCTTCGCGGGCGAGCTGCTTGGCCAGGCGGTCGGCGCCGCGCCGGGTGCGGCAGAACACGATCGCCGGCCATTCGGCGGTGACGACCCGAGCGGTGACGCCGAGGCGGTCGGGGCGCTCGACCTTCCAGAACTCGTGGCGGTTCGACGGGGCGTCGTCGGCGACGACGTGCTCGTGGCGGGCCGGGTTGTGCTGGTAGCGCTTGATCAACACGTTGACGTCGCCGTCGAGGGTGGCCGAGAACAGCAGGGTCTGGCGGTCGTCGGGGGTGCGGTCGAGGAGGCGCTTGACCTCGGGGAGGAACCCCATGTCGGCCATGCGGTCGGCCTCGTCGATGACGACCAGGTTCGCCGCGTCGAGATGGATCTCACCCTGTTGCACGAGGTCGGCGAGGCGACCGGGGCAGGCGACGGCGATGTCGACGCCGTGGGCGAGGGCTTTGAGCTGCTTGCCGAAGCCCACTCCACCGAAGAAGGTGGCGACCGACGGGCCCCTCGGCCCGGCCAGGGCCGTGAGCTCTTCGGCCACCTGGGTGGCCAGCTCGCGGGTCGGGACCAGCACGAGGCCGCGGGGGTGGCGGGGCTTGGCCTTGGCCACACTGGCCACCAGCGGGATGCCGAAGGCGATGGTCTTGCCCGACCCGGTGGGGGCCCGGCCACAGATGTCGCGTCCGGCGAGGGCGTCGGCGAGGGTCGCGACCTGGATGGGGAAGGCGTCGGTGATGCCTCGCTTGGTGAGGCGGCCGGCGATGGCGTCGGGGACGCCGAGTTCGGCAAAGGTGGTGGACGCGCCGGTGGGCGCGAGGGTGGGGGAGGACAACAGATGGCTCCAGAGATCGGGGGGCCGCTGGGCGGCGGCAGGGGTCTGGTTGGGGTGCGACATCCCAGGGGCACCTTCCCGATGGTGGCCAGCTGGCGACCGGTCCGCTTCGCCTGCGGGGGAAGGGTGGCCTCGGCCGGGGACTCCCGAACGTGACCCACCGGCACGAGCCGGCGTCGCCCCGCCGATGTGGCGGGACCGCAGCACCCTACACGCTGGCGACCCAGAACCCGCCGTCGTCGGGATCGCCCGGAACCGGCCCGGCGCCGCCTAGCCTTTCGTGAACCCCCGGTTCGAGCCCCCCGATGGAGACGATGGACGATCCCACGGCCGCCATCGCGACCGTTGTGCTACTCGGTGTCGGCGCCCAGCTGATCGCCACGCGCCTGCGGATCCCGGCGATCCTGCTCCTCGTCGCCGCCGGGTTGGCGGCGGGTCCGTGGTTCGGGCTCATCGACCCCGACGAGCTGCTCGGCGACCTGCTGTTCCCCGTCGTGTCGATGGGGGTCGGCCTGCTCCTGTTCGAGGGCGGTCTCGGGTTGCACCGCTCCGAGTTGGGGTCCTGGGGCGGCGTGCTGGTCCGTCTGCTGACGGTGGGGGTGGTCGTCACCGGTGTCATCGCCGCGGCGGCCGCGGCCACGGTGGGGGGCCTGCCGCTCGAGGTGGCGGTGGTGTTCGGGGCGATCATGACCGTCACCGGCCCCACGGTGATCATCCCGCTGCTGCGCCAGTCGCGTCTGCGACCCCGGGTGGCCCGGGTGCTGCGTTGGGAGGCGATCTGGATCGATGCCATCGGTGCCACCCTCGCCATCGTGATGCTGGAGGTGGTCGTCGTCGCCGGCGACGGGCCGGTGCAGATCGCCGGTGAGGTGCTCCTCACCGCCGGGGCCGGCACCGTGCTCGGCTTCCTGGGAGCGGTGGGCCTCGCGTGGATCCTCGGGCACCGTCTGGTCCCCGACCACATCCAGAACCCGGTGATCATCGCCACGGTGCTCGTCGCCTTCGCTCTGGCCAACCACCTGCGCGAGGAGGCGGGGTTGTTCGCGGCGACGGTCCTGGGGATCGCGCTGGCCAACCAGCGGATGGCACCGGTACGGCACGTGCTCGCGTTCCAGGAGAGCCTCGGGGTGCTGCTCATCGGCGGGATCTTCGTGGTGCTCGGCGCCCGGGTCGAGGCCGCCGAGCTGCGCGACAACCTCGTCCCCGGTCTGTTGGTGCTGGTCGTGCTGGTGCTCGTGGCCCGCCCGGTGTCGGTGTGGGTGTCGACGTGGCGGTCGCGCCTGAGTCGGAGCGAACGGCTCTACCTGGCCGGGGTGGCGCCCCGGGGGATCGTTGCGGCTGCGGTGTCGGCGTTGTTCGCGCTGAGGTTGCAGGACGCGGGGATCGAGGGTGCGGGCGACCTCACGGCGCTGACCTTCGTGGTGGTGGCAGGCTCGGTGGTGGTCTATGGACTGGGGGCGGTTCCCCTGTCGCACCGGCTGCGGCTGAGCGTCCCCGCACCGACGGGGGTCGCGCTGGTGGGGGCACCGCCGTGGGCGGTCGAGCTCGGCCGGTGTCTGCTCAGCGTGGAGGTACCCGTGTTGGTGGTGACCACCGACGAATCCGAGATCCGCGAGGCCCAGCAAGCCGACCTGCTCGTCTACAACGGGCGTCTCGCCCATCGCGACCTGGCCGACACCGTCGAGGCGCTGGGGGTCGGTCTGGCGCTCGCGGTGTCGGACAAGGAGGAGCTCAACGCCTTCGGGGCCGAGCGGTTCGTGGAGCTGATCGGCGGGGCCAACGTCTACGGGTTGCCGCGGAGCGCCGAGGAGCGGACCGAGAGCCACGGTGGTGCAGGCGGTGGCGAGGTCCGCGAGCTGGGTGACGGTCTGGTGGGCACCGATCTGGCGGCGTTGCTGGAGTCCGGCGCCACCGTGGAGGTGATCGACCGGAGGGCGCTCGACGACCAGCGAGAGACGTTCTTCCCCCTGCTCACCGCCACCGACGGGGGTGCCGCGGTCGTACGGGGCAGCGTCCCGTCGAGCGCCCAGTGGGTGATCGGCTTCCGGTCGCCGGTCGAGGCGCCCGCTGGCCCAGGGGCGTCATCGGACTGATCGCGCCGGTCCGCCCATCCCCCCGTCGACCCGCCTCCCCCTCCCCCACCCCCACGAGATTGCGCGGATTCGTCGCGCTCAGCGCGACGAATCCGCGCGATGTCGTCGGGGTGGCGTCGGTGTCACTGCACGTGCATATGTTTCGGTGCATGACACATCAAGGAGTGGCGGCGCTTCTCGACCTGGCGGGCGACCAGCACGGGCTGGTGCATGCTTCTCAGCTCGGAGCGCTGGGCATCGACCGCAGCGCCCTGTCGCGCCTCACCCGTGCCGGCATCCTCGAGCCCATCGGTGGCCCCGGCATCCGACGGGTTGCGACCGGCACCCCCTCGTCGCACGAGCTGCTGCTCTCCTCGGTGTGGGCGGCGGGGCCAGCGGCTGCGGCGTCCCACCGTGGGGCGGCGTGGCTCTGGCAGCTCGACGGCATCTCCGAGCCGACACTCGAGGTGACGGACGGCACCTCGCAGCGGCACCCGTCGACCGCACAAGGTCGTGCTGCACCACTCGACCGACCTCCGTCCCGGCCTGGTGACGACGGTCGACGGCATCCCGGTCACCGAGCCGACCCTCACGCTCATCGACCTCGCCTCGGCGCTCGACGCCGACGATCTCGAGTGCGCCTTCGACTCGGCACTTCGTCAGGGGCTGACCAGCGTCCGCCGCGCCCAGGCGATGTTGGGTCGGTTGGGACGGCGGGGCCGCAACGGCATCGGTCCGTTCCGTTCGATGGTCGACGCTCGTCTGAAGGTCGACGGGGTCACCGAGAGCAAGTTCGAGACGCGCATGGTGCAGGTGCTGCGGCGAGGCGGGCTGCCCGAGCCGGTTCGCCAGATCACGCTCCACGACCGGTGGGGGTTCGTCGGCCGCTTCGACTGCACCTATCCCGAGGCGCGGCTGCTGATCGAGGCCGACAGCGTCCGGCACCACCACGATCGAGCGCGGTTCGAGGCCGACCGGGCCCGGCGGGCTCGGGCCGAGGCCCTGGGGTGGCGCGTCCCCACCTACACCTGGCACCAGGTCACCCGTCAGCCGACGTGGGTGGCGGCGACGGTCAGGGACATGCTCGACGCCTCCGATTGGAACTGGCGCGACGCGGCCTGAGACGGAATCTCCGCGCAATGTCGGGGAGGGGTGGGCTGGGGGGGGGTATGGCCGAGGGAGCGGGAAGGGAACAGGGGGACGGGGGCGGCGTCAGCCGGTCTGCTTGGCGACCGCCTCGGCCGCGGCGCGGGCGGCCTCGACGTCGCCCAGGTAGCGCTGGTGGAAGTGCTCGACCGGGTCGGGTGCCATGTCGGCGTCGAGCTCGTAGCGCACCGGGATCCCGGTGGGGATGTTGAGCTGGGAGATGTCGTCGTCGGAGATGGCGTCGAGGTGCTTCACCAGGGCGCGGAGGCTGTTGCCGTGGGCCACGACCAGCACGACGTTGCCGGCCCGCAGGTCGGCGACGATGGCGTCGTACCACCAGGGCAGCATCCGTTCGACCACGTCCTTGAGGCACTCGGTCGCCGGGAGCACGTCGGGTGCGAGCCTGCGATAGCGGGGGTCGTCGGTGGGCTGGTACGGATTGGAGGGATCGAGCGGCGGCGGTGGCGTGTCGTAGCTGCGCCGCCAGATGTGCACCTGGTCGTCGCCGAACTGCTCGGCGGTCTCCTTCTTGTTCTTGCCGGTGAGGTCGCCGTAGTGGCGCTCGTTGAGCCGCCAGCTCCGCCGCACCGGGATCCAGGCCCGGTCCATGGCGTCGAGGGTGAGGTTGGCGGTGCGGATGGCCCGCTTCTGCACCGAGGTGTGCACGACGTCGGGAAGCACCCCGGCCTCGACCATGGCCGGTCCCGCGGCCACCGCCTCGGCCTCGCCGGCCACGGTGAGGTCGACGTCGTGCCAGCCGGTGAACAGGTTCTCTTCGTTCCAGGTGCTCTGGCCGTGGCGGAGCAGGACCAAGGTGTGTGCCATGGCCCCCGATGGTAGGGGACCCGAGGCCACCCAGGTAGCTGACAATGAGACACTCAACTTTTCTCAACAATCCGCGTTGCCGGTGTGGTGACGGCCTCGGCGAGTTGCTACCATCGTTGTCAACGTTCCCCCCGAACACGAACGCAGCACTGTCCGCAACCTCCAGGGAGAGAGTCCCATGCCCAAGGCCGTCGGTATCGACCTCGGTACCACCAACTCCGTCGTCAGCGTCCTCGAAGCTGGCGATCCCGTCGTCATCCCCAACTCCGAGGGCAGCCGCACCACGCCGTCGGTCGTCGCCTTCTCCAAGGGCGGCGAGGTCCTCGTCGGTGAGGTCGCCAAGCGCCAGGCCATCACCAACCCCGATCGCACCATCCGCTCGGTCAAGCGCCACATGGGCACCGATTGGAAGACCGAGATCGACGGCAAGGCCTACACCGCCCAGGAGATCTCGGCCCGGACCCTCCAGAAGCTCAAGCGCGACGCCGAGGCCTACCTCGGAGACTCGGTCGACCAGGCCGTCATCACCGTGCCGGCCTACTTCGATGACGCCCAGCGCACCGCCACCAAGGAGGCCGGCCAGATCGCCGGGCTCGAGGTGCTGCGCATCATCAACGAGCCGACTGCGGCCGCGCTGGCCTACGGCCTCGACAAGGAGGGTGCTGACCAGACCATCTTGGTGTTCGACCTCGGTGGCGGCACCTTCGACGTCTCGGTCCTCGAGATCGGCGACGGCGTGTTCGAGGTGAAGTCCACCCACGGCGACACCAACCTCGGTGGCGACGACTGGGACGAGCGGGTCATCGACTGGCTCACCACCTCGTTCAAGAACGACCACGGTGTCGACCTCAGCAACGATCCGATGGCCCTGCAGCGCCTGAAGGAAGCGGCCGAGAAGGCCAAGATCGAGCTGTCGCAGGTCCAGCAGACCCAGATCAACCTCCCCTTCATCACCGCCACCGACGCCGGTCCGCTCCACCTCGACTACCAGCTCAGCCGGGCCAAGTTCCAGGAGCTCACCGCCGATCTGCTCGAGCGCTGCAAGAGCCCGTTCGAGCAGGCCATCAAGGACGCGGGCCTCGAGAAGGGCCAGCTCGACCACGTCATCCTCGTGGGCGGCTCCACCCGCATGCCCGCGGTCGTCGACCTCGTGATCGAGATGACCGGCAAGGAGGCCAACAAGTCGGTCAACCCCGACGAGGTGGTCGCCATCGGCGCCGCCGTGCAGGCCGGCGTGCTCAAGGGCGACGTCAAGGACGTGCTGCTGCTCGACGTCACGCCGCTGAGCCTCGGCATCGAGACCAAGGGCGGGGTCATGCACAAGCTCATCGAGCGCAACACCACCATCCCCACCCGCCGCACCGAGGTGTACACCACCGCCGAGGACATGCAGCCATCGGTCGAGATCCACGTGCTGCAGGGCGAGCGCGAGATGGCCCAGTTCAACAAGACCCTCGGCAAGTTCCAGCTCGTCGACCTGCCCCCCGCCCCGCGTGGCGTGCCCCAGATCGAGGTCACCTTCGACATCGACGCCAACGGCATCGTCCACGTCTCGGCCAAGG